>PMYJ01000201.1 GCA_003170875.1 Candidatus Dormiibacterota bacterium
GTGGCCGGGGCCACCTGAACGTGATGCTTGGGCGAGCGTGGGAGCCGTGCCCTCCCCCGCAAGCCCCCTTTTTGGACGGGCTCGGCGTGTCGCCGGGCCCGTCCCTGTTTCATCGCCCCAGCGGATCCTTGCCGGTCGTCGCGTAGGCGGCGCACCTCTCACGCGCCAGGGTCACCGCGGCGCCGCTGATGTCGGCGCCGACGAACGAGCAGCCAGCGGCGAGCGACGCGAGGGCTGAGCTTCCGCTGCCGGCGAACGGGTCGCACACCACCATCCCCGGCTCGACGCTCCCCATCAACATCCGGGAGAAGAGCTCCACCGGCTTCTGGGTGGGATACGCGCCGCGGTGGATCCGCTTGATCCGCCATACGTCACCCAGATCGCGCCGCGAGAGGCGCCGGTTGCCCTTGGCGGCGAACACCACCAGCTCGTGCCGGCGGCGGAAGTAATGGCCCATGCCGATGTTGACCTTGTCCCAGACGATCAGCCCTTTGACATTGAAGTGCTCGCGCATGAGCGCACCGAGGCTGAGCAGGGAGAAGGAGTCGAACATCACGTAGATGTGGCGGTCGGGGCGGAGCACCCGATGGCACTCGCCGAGGAAACGGGAGAAGGTCGCGGGGTCGTCGCGAAACTCCTGGAACCAGCGGGTGTTCCCGGGCTCGCCATAGCGGCCCACGATGCGCCCCCGGCCAAACTGCATGTGCTCGTTCATCCCCGAGTAGGCGGGATCCGTGACGATGCAATCGATCGACTCGTCCGCGAGACCGGCCAGGAAGTCGAGGCAGTCGGCCACCTCGACGCGCCACGCCGGGGCGGTGTCCGAGAGGTCTGGAACCGCGAGGCCCATCGCCGGAAGCTTATCCGCGGCGGGTGGCGCGTGGTCGGTCCGGAGGGCGGTGCGAGCGGCCCCGCTCACGAGTGGCGCTGGGCGGGCGCACAAGGTGACGGCAGCGCAGTTTGGCGTCGACGTCCATGTCGCGGAACACTTCGGTACCCGAGACTGAAGTCCATGGCCATGGTTGCACCCACCGCTCAACCGCCGGTCCGGGTCGCCCGAGCGCCGACTGCTGGGCCGGGGCTGACTCCTGAGGTCAACGTGATTACGCGGCGAGACGCCCGGGGAGGGCCGGAGATGGACCAGTGAGCTGATCTCCGGAGGGCTGGAGCCCGGTGGCGGCCCGGGCCGCCAGCCCCAGGGGGGCCTCCGCGCCGCGGCGCCATAGGCCGGAAGTGGGACCGCCCCGGGTTCAGCCTGGGGTGCCGTCCGAGGGTGGGTCGCCGGCCGGCTTCTCCGGTCCCTCCCTGCCGCCGGGACGGTCGTCCGGTGCGACCGGCGGGTCCTCGCGCGGCAGCTGCCGATCGCGTGGCCAGAGACCCTCGTCGGGCGGCGCCGGTCGATCGCCGGCGGGGGAGGGACGGTCGTCGAAGGAGGTGGTTCCCCTGGCGGGGGCCCCGGGCGCGCCCGGACCGGCGAAACCGAGGCTGCGAAGGAGCTTCTCCAGCTCCTCGGGGCCGCCGAGGTCCTCCTGGACACGCTCGGCAAAACGGGAGAGGAGGTCGGAGAGCTGGGGGTCCCCGGTCAGCTTGTCCTGGAGCCCGCCGAGCTGCGAGAAGAGGTCGCGCATGGCCGCCTCCTGGGCGACCTGCATCAGCACTGGCTGAGACGCGGCGGCGGCCACCGCCTGCGCCTGCTGGCGGACCACCTCGAAGCCCTTGCAGCTCAGGCAGGTGCCCTGGTGCTGGCAGCGGCAGAGCTGTGACTTGAGCGAATCCAGCTCGCGGTGGATGCCCGAGAGGTCGACTCCCGGTTGCGGATCGGCCATGCGTCGATCCTACGCGCCATGGGACCCCGCGGCTTCGGAGACTCCACGCGACGCCGCCTCGCGGCCGCCCTTGCCGGGCAAGGACGGTGTGCCCGGTCCGGCCGCTACAGTCGGGCCATGCCCGCGGTCAGCCGTCGCGCCCTGGTCACCGGGGTCACCGGCCAGGACGGCCCCTACCTCTGCGAGCTGCTCCTCGCCGAGGGGTACGAGGTCCACGGGCTGGTCATGCCGGGGGAGCTCGTGCCCCCAGAGGTCCCGGCCGCCCTCCAGCTCCATGAGGGGCTCCTCACCGACAGCGCCTCGCTGCAGGCCGCCCTCGCCGCGGCGCGGCCCCAGGAGATCTACAACCTGGCCGCCGCCACCTCGGTCGCCGCGTCTTTCAACGACCCCCTGGCCGTCGCCGACGTGACCGGACTCGGGGTCCTCCGCCTGCTCGAAGCCGTGCGCAGCAGTGGGGCGCCGATCCGCCTGCTCCAGGCGTCGAGCTCCGAGATCTTCGGGGGAGCGGTGACCTCGCCCCAGGACGAGACCACGCCGCTCTGCCCGATCTCCCCCTATGGCGTGGCCAAGGCCTTCGCCCACCAGACGGTCCAGCTCTACCGGCGCAGCCACGGGGTCTTCGCCGCCACGGCCATCCTCTACAACCACGAGTCGCCGCGCCGGGGCCCGGGGTTCGTGACTCGCAAGATCACCACCGCCGCGGCGCGGATCTCCCATGGCCTCGAGGGCGAGTTGCCGCTCGGGAACCTGGATGTCGTGCGCGATTGGGGCTATGCCCCCGACTACGTCCGCGCCATGCACCTGGCGCTGCAACAGGGGGTGGCGGACGACTACGTGGTCGCGACCGGCGAGACCCACACCCTGCGCGAGCTGCTCGACATCGCCTTCTCCTCAGTCGGGCTCGACTGGCACCGGCACGTGGTCACCGACCCCGCGCTGCTCCGGCCCGCCGAGCCCATCCGGCTCTGCGGGGACGCCTCCCGGGCGCGGACGCGCCTCGGCTGGGCTCCCACTCGCGATTTTGCGGCGATCGTCCGCGAGATGGTGGCCGCCGATCTTGACAGGCTCAATCAGGCGGTTCCCTCTGCCCTGCTCGTCACCGGCACGCCGCCCGCCCCGCGCCTCGAGGCGCCGGGATGAGACGATCCGCGCCATGACGAGATCTGCCCTGATCACGGGCATCACCGGTCAGGACGGGAGCTACCTCGCCGAGCACCTCGTCTCGCTGGGCTACGAGGTGCACGGGCTGATTCGCGGGCAGAACAACCCACGCGCCGCCATCGTCCGGCGGATCGTCCCCGAGCTCCACCTGATCGAAGGAGACCTCCACGACCAGTCGTCGCTGATCAGCGCGCTGGAGACGACCCACCCCGACGAGGTCTACAACCTGGGGGCGATCAGCTTCGTCGCCCTCTCCTTCAAGCAGGCGATCAACACCGGGGAGATCACCGGCCTGGGGGTCACCCGGATGCTCGACGCCATCCGGGTGGTCAACCCCAAGATCCGCTTCTACCAGGCGTCGAGCAGCGAGATGTTCGGCAAGGTGCGCGAGACTCCGCAGACCGAACTGACCCCGTTCCACCCCCGCTCTCCTTATGGCGTGGCCAAGGTCTACGGCCACTCCATCACCGTCAACTACCGGGAGAGCTACGGGATGTTCGCGGTGAGCGGCATCCTCTTCAACCACGAGTCGCCGCGGCGCGGCCTCGAGTTCGTCACCCGCAAGATCACTGACGGTGCAGCGCGGATCAAGCTGGGGCTGGAGACCGAGCTGCGCCTCGGCAACATCGACGCAGAGCGCGACTGGGGATTCGCCGGCGACTACGTGCGGGCCATGCACCTGATGCTGCAGCAGGACGAGGCTGACGACTTCGTGGTCGCGACCGGGGAGACCCACTCGGTGCGTGAGCTGCTGGAGCTCGCCTTTGGCCACGTCGGGCTGCGCTGGCAGGACCATGTCGTGGTCGACGAGCGATTCCTCCGGCCCGCGGACGTCGCGATGCTGGTCGGCGACGCCGGCAAGGCCCGCCGGGTCCTCGGCTGGCAGCCCACCGTCTCCTTCCCCAAGCTGGTCGCGATGATGGTGGAGTCCGACCTCCGCGCGGTCGCCGCCGATCTCGCCGCGACATCCGCAGCGACACCGCGGTAGGGGTGGCCGCCCCGGCCTGAGGGGTCAGCCGGCCAGGGACGTGAGGGACGCCGCACCGGCGCGCCGGAGGCGCGCGGCGAGCGCGACCGCCATCACCGCACACGCGACGGCGACTGCGATGCAGAAGGAGAGCTCGACCCGGAGCAGCGTTCCCGGCAGCACCACCAGAGCCAGGACCAGGGCAACGCTCCCCGAGACCCAGCCCGCGGTCGCACCCCGGTATCCGCGCAGCGCGATGCAGGCGTAGGCGAGGGCAAAGGCGACCATCATCCCCTCGCTGCCGAGCGCGAGCAGGGCCAGGTCGCCCCGCCCCAGCGGGCGGCTGCTGTGGAAGAGGATCTGCAGGATCGGGGGTCCGAGCAGGGCCATCCCGGCAACCGAGATCACGATCACGAGCACGGCCAGGAGGAGGATGCGGCGGAGCAGCAGACGGAAGACGTCCAGCCGGCCGGCGGCGGCGTCGGCCGAGAGCTTCGGCATCAGGGACGCCTGGATCGCCTGGAAGAAGAAGAGGGGGATGCGGGCGACGATCAGCCCGTTGAGGATGCGGCCCGCGGCGGTGGGGTCGCCGTTCGAGAAGAGCGCCTTGCCCGCGAGCGGCGCGACGTTCATCAGGGCCTGGGCCAGCAACGATCCGGTGAGCAGCCAGCCGAGGGCCGCGGAGAGCTCGCTCCAGTGGGCGGGCGGTCCCGGGGCGGCGATGCCCCGCTGGCGTGGCAGCACGACCGCGAGGCCGATCACGCACGGAAGGCTGATGGCCAGCCCAAAGGCACCGCCGTTGGTGACCCCGGCCTTGAGCAGCACCAGCGCCGCGGCGATCCGGACCGCCCCCTCGACCATGAGGACGGTGGCGTAGCCGCCAAACCGGGCCGATCCCGCCAGCGTCCCCCGAGAGAGGTAGTAGACGGCGTAGACGGCCATGGCGACCAGGAACCCCAGCAGCATCAGGGCCTGGCCGTTGAAGAACGTGCCCACCAGCGGGCTCTCGCCGGCGGCGGCGAGCACCATCACGCCGATGGCGATGCCGATCCCGAGGAGCAGGGCCCGCCGCACCACCGGCCCGGCCCCGAGCCCGGCCACACGCCGGGCGGAGGCGGCCCGGCCCACCTCCTGCTCGAGTGGCAGGAAGAGGCCCGGGGCGGCCACGAAGGTGAGAGCCCACAGCGCGCTGAACGCCGAGTAGGTCTTGGGCGCGAGCGCGTGGTTGGCGATGACCACGAAGGCGTAGGTCGTGACACCCTGGATCGCGAGGGCCATGCCGATGACCAGGGCTCCCGGGGGGAGCGGATTCGACCGGCGGGCCCGCGTGACCTCACCCGCGGGGGGGGTGGCGGAAACGGCCGAGGGGGAGTCGCCGGGAGAGGGCGATGCGGGCTCTGTCACGGCGCCACTGCGGTCATCGCGCCACAGTTTGTCCCAACGCGGGCTGCTCCGGTCCCCTCCGGCGAGCCTGGGGGGCTGCCACTCCGCTGACACGATTCTGCCCGGCTGTTGCAACGGGCACCGGTTCGGGTATAGTCGCGGGTGGCGGGAGCTTTCGAGAGCCGCTGCCCCGGCCGGAACCGGCCAGATGCCGCGTCGTAGCCGCGAGCGCGTGCCTCCAAAGTTTCCCGGAATACGTCTGCTGACGCCGCACAGCCACAGCCTGCGGCGCATCGAGGTTGACAGTCCGCTGATCGCACCGGACCTCGCGCTCGACCGGCTTCATCTCATCGTGCCCGATGGGAGCGACGCCATGGTCGTGCTCACGACACTTGCAAACGGCGGCGCCGCCGGGGCTGATCCACGCGCCCTCTTCGCCGAGCGGCTGTCGGAGCTCGGCCATCTCACCGTCTCCTTCACCGACGAGGACCCCCCACAGGTCCGGCTGGCACTCCCCGACCTGACCCTCCAGTGCGTCCCCCAGCCGGATCCGGGCGGCGATCCCGCCCATCTGGCTCTGCGGGT
>PMYJ01000230.1:0-4260 GCA_003170875.1 Candidatus Dormiibacterota bacterium
ACGGTCCCGCCACCCCCTGGCAACCCGATCTCCAACTGAGTGGCGCCTGGGCACGCTGCAGTTCCGCCTGGCACGTCGCTGTATAGAAGCACGATGGACGCTTGGCCTCCTCGGGCAGTAATCGTGACCAACTCAGGCGTGGTGCTCAGGAAGGCAAGCCAATTGTCGCCGTTCATTTGGTCGGTGGAGAGGTCTTGACCATTGGCCACCAGTTGCAAGGTGGGATAGCCATCTAGGGTGCACGGCTGAGTTCCAGTGTTTGTCAGAACTACGTCGTAGGCGATGGTGCCTGCGGCACCGTTCGACTGGCCCAGAGCCCCCGTGATGGCCGTCGCCTGGCAGACGGTCACGGTTGCCGCGCTGGGGCTTGGAGTTAGGGCGGCAATTGGAGTTGATTGAGGAGCGGGGCTCGACGTATGACTTGGGGCGGCAATTGGAGTTGATTGAGGAGCGGGGCTCGAGGTATGACTTGGGTGCGTCTTGCTGCTAGTGCTTCCGCAGCCCACCGCCACTAGGCCGGTCAAAAGACAGAGGGCAACCCTCAAGGCGTAACGGCGGTGCAGCATGGGATGATTGCCGCGTAGGTTGACTCGCGACACTGGGCTGTCACCTCGTCGAGAAGCTGGATCATCCATTGCCTTAGTTAATACGCTGCAGCTCGGACAAACGTTACCGCCGGGTCTACCTCCCTCCCCGTGAAGACCCCGGGGGCCGCCCCCGTAGCGGCTTGCGACCCTCAGCCCGGCGCTCTCGGTAGTCCACGCTCGGCCCGAAGCGCGGCGGGTCGAACGAGCTGCCGTCGTGCCGGTGCGCCTGCCGAAGCGCCAGGTCGGGAAGGAACTTGCGGGCGATCACCTGCCCGAGCACCCCGCCGTAGGTCAGGTGATGACAGCGGACGACGTAGATGGCGCCGGCAGACCTCGAGGTATCGCTCCGGGTCCGCCTTGGCCGCCTCGCCGAGCCATCGCTCCGCCTCGTCGGCGCTCATGGGCCTGCGAGAGCTGCCAGCGATTTCGGCAACCGCTGGCAGGGGCGACGGAGAGCGCCCCGAGCCATAAGTGGTCAACTAAGTGGTCATTCGAATGTGGATCATTGGTGATCTGATCTTATCACACGCGGTTTCGTAAACCGCTGGCCGGGAGTCGAATCTCCCCGTCGGCTCCAGGGGTGAGCTTCAGGGTTACCATCCCCGCTGAGAGGCGGAAGCGGCGTCGCCGCCTCCGCCCAAGAGCTCAGGGTTGGGTGAAGACGATCTCGCCGTCGTGCCACTCGGGATCGCTCTCCAGGAGTGCCCGAAAGCGCCGGAAGTTCGCATCCGTCTCTGGCCTGTTGGCGTTGCCCCTGTATATCTCCTTACTGTCCCAACGGCCCGCGATCCAGTACTCCTGCGGATCGGCGTCCGACCGATAGACGGTCACCCCCTGTGAACCAGGCGGGATGTCGTTCATCATCTCCGTGAAGAGTTGCTCGAGCTCCTGCTGCTGACCGTCCTTGACCCGCCAGCGCGAAACGCTTCCGTACATGTGACATCTCTCCATGGCATGATTGGGTCGCGCGCGGCGCGCGCGAGTGTGGGCACCGACAATCATATCGGACCGCACCATTCCCCAGATGTGCCCGCCAGCCGTTCTCGAGACCGTGCCGGCTCGACTCCGCGCAAGGTCCCCGGGCCCCGGGTGGGGTTCAACTAACGCATCCGGTACAGTCGTCTTCGACCAAGATGATGCCTACAGCGCGCGCATCCGGTTGTTGCGAGGGTTGTGCTCGAGCTCGGCGATCCCGAGAGCCTCCAGTAAGGGCGGGAGGTAGACGCCGAAGCGGCCGCGCAGGCCCTTCTTGAGCCCGTACCAACCTCCCGCAGGATTGGACGGGGAGCGCCCCCAGGCCTCGACCGTTCCCTCCGGAGCGGGCTTCTGCTCGTCCGCGCCGCCGAGAGGCATCCAGTCACCGTGGGCTTTCAGCATCGCGTGGAGGTCGTCGACCGCAGAGAGCAGGTACCGCAGCTGGGTTGCGCCGACCTGGCACACCAGTTCGGGGGGATCGACCGAGTTGTCCTGATACATCTGGTACTCGGACGTCCCTGGTGCTGTCGTGAGTCTCCAGGGATCGTCCCGTGTCCCCGAGCCGGCGGCTGTCGACATGGCATCTCCGTTCAGAATGGTCGTCTGCGGCCACTCACTCGTCGCGTGGGCTCCGCGAGAGTGATGCCTCCACCATGGTATGGGGACGGGAGCCCGGAGGGAGCAGGTACATGAAGAAGCGGTTGGTGACTCGCTATGCGACGCAGTCGACCGAAGCGGCGGATGAGAACGAGCGGCGGGTCAAGGGCGTCTTCGCTGAGTTGGAGGCCTCCAAGCCCGACAACGTGAGCTACATCGTGCTGCGGCTTGCGGACGGCTCCTTCGTCCACGTGTCGTTTCACAACCACGGCGACGACGAGGTGAACCCGATCTCATCGACGAGCGCCTTTGCGCATTTCCAGCAGGATCACGGAGCTCGTCGAGCCGGTGCCGTCGATCAGCAGACCGCCACCCTGGTGGGGGCTTACATCACCACCATCGGCTGAAGTCGCGGGTGCACCCTGGCCACTCCCCGGGGCCCTAATGTCTACCAATGAGGTGCGGGTGCCGGCCCTGCGGTCACAATGTGCGGCATGCGCATCTCGGTGAAGGCCGACTACGCGGTCCGGGCGGCGATCGAGCTGGCGGCCCACGGGCCGGGCACGGTCAGCGCGGAGCACATCGGTGAATCCCAGAACATCCCGCTCAAATTCCTCCAGAACATCCTGGCCGAGCTGAAGGAGGAGGGGCTGGTCATCAGCCACCGGGGGGTGGGGGGCGGGTTTGAGCTGGCGCGGGATCCCGGCACCATCACCCTGGGCGACGTCATCCGGGTCATCGACGGGCCGCTGGCCCGGGTGGGCGACTACCGCCCGGACCAGCTCGCCTACACCGGGCACACGGAGGCCCTCCGCGACGTGTGGATCGCGGTCCGGTCCTACATCCGGGACGTGCTCGACGAGGTCAGCCTCACCCAGGTGGTTCGTGGCGACCTTCCCCCGGTGGTGACCAGCCAGACGGCGCTGCGCGACGCGTGGGTGCCGCGGATCAAGATCGACCCCCACCAGTCGCCTCACCTGGGGGTCCCGGGCCACGGCGGCCGCCACGGTGCGAGTGGAGCCGCGCATGCCGGCCCGGAGTTCTCCCGAGCCCCGCTGGCCACCGCCGCCGTGCCGTCCACCGCCTGCCAGCCGGGCGGCTCAAAGCCTGCCGCCCAGGGAGCCCCCACTCCCCCGAGGTGACCCGTCGGGCGCCGATTCTGGCCGTCCCCATCCGGCGCCGGATCCATGACGAAACCCGCCGGCGGGCGGGCTTCTGTTACTGTCATGGCCAGTCGACCACGTCGACGGCATCTTGGCGAACCCTCTCCCCCGCTTCCGGCGGGGTCCTCAAGAACGCTTCCCACCCCCGAGAGGGGCCAGCGCGGTCCAGCCGCCACTACACGGCCAGGCTGGTGTGCGCCCGGAGAACCCATGACATCGTTTGCAGAACTCGGAGTGCGTGCGCGCACCCTCGAATCGCTCACCCGGCAGGGCATCGATGCTCCCAACGAGGTGCAGCGCGAGGCACTTCCCCACCTCCTCGCCGGCCGCGACACCGTGATCGCGGCCCCCACGGGATCGGGAAAGACCCTCGCTTTCGCCATTCCCATGATCGAACGGCTGCGTGGTCACCAGCCCCGGGGGCCGCGCGCCCTGGTGGTCGGGCCCACCCGGGAGCTCTCGCTGCAGGTCGCCACCGTGATCGCCGGCCTCGATCGCGCACTGCGGGTCGCCGTCCTCTACGGGGGCGTCGGCTACGGGGCGCAGTACCAGGCGCTGGCCGGCGGTCCCGACATCGTGGTCGGATGCCCCGGGCGGACCCTCGACCTCGTGGGGCAGGGCCGGGTCAACTTCTCCGCGGTCGAGTACCTGGTTCTGGACGAAGCGGATGAGATGCTCGACGCCGGCTTCGCCCGCGAGGTGGAGCGGATCATGAGCCTCTGCGCGGTCGGAGCCGCGCGCCAGACCGTGCTCGCCTCGGCGACCATGCCCGACTGGGTGCAGCGGATGATCGACCGCCACCTCCGCGAGCCGCGGCGGGTGCAGGTCGCCGCCGACGCCGAGCCCACCCTCGAGCACGGCGTGCTGCACGTGGACGATGAGCAGCGCATGGACTCGCTGGTGACGCTGCTCAAGCTCCAGCCGGCCGGCTCGGGGAC
>PMYJ01000230.1:4312-4488 GCA_003170875.1 Candidatus Dormiibacterota bacterium
ACCAACGTGGCCGCCCGCGGCCTCGACGTCCCCCACGTCGGCCTGGTCGTCAACTACGAGCTGCCCGAGACGGCGCAGTGGCTGACCCACCGGATCGGTCGCACCGCGCGCAACGGCGCCGCGGGCCGGGCCATCACCCTGCTCTCGACCGCCGACGCCGAGCAGTGGCACAAGCT
>PMYJ01000230.1:4537-15546 GCA_003170875.1 Candidatus Dormiibacterota bacterium
GCGGGTAGGATCAATTGATTCAGCCTCGACTCACGCCCATCGGGGGAGGCCAGATGTCCGATCCAGAGTCCGGCAAGGGGGGAGCCCCTGCGGTCGGTGCTCCCTGGCGGCGCGCCCACGGGGGCCGCTTCGAGCAGTCGGTGATCGAGAGCGCAGCCCTGCGGAACAATCCGCTCGGCGACCCCTTCGTACGGCCGATCGAGGTCTACCTGCCCCCCGGCTACGACGACCACCCCGAGAAGCGCTACCCCTCCGTCTACATGATCCAGGGGTACACCGGCCAGCTCGACATGTGGCATGGGCGGAGCGCATTCCGCCCCAACTTCCCCGAGCTCTGTGACGCCCTCTTCAGCGGCGAGGACGCCCCGCCCCCGGTGGTGGTGGTGTTCGTCGACTGCTGGACCTCGGTGGGAGGCAGCCAGTTCCTGGACTCGCCGGCGATCGGCATGTACCACACCCACCTCTGCGAGGAGGTGGTGCCCTGGGTGGACGGCCGGTATCGGACCCTCCCCGCCGCCGCCCACCGCGGCATCGCGGGCAAGTCGAGCGGCGGGTACGGCGCCATGGTCACCTGCATGCTCCGGCCCGACCTCTTCGGGGGGATGGCCGACCACGCCGGCGACGCCATCTTCGAGAACTGCTACCTGCCCGACTTCCGCAAGTGCGCCCGGGTGCTGCGCGACCGCTACGAGGGCAGCTACGACCGCTTCTGGGCGGACTTCCGCTCCCGGCCGGCGATGAGCCGGGACGGCGACGGCGAGCTGACCAACGCCTGGGCGATGGCCGCCGCCTACTCCGCCGATTCCGACGGCACCGTCCGGCTGCCCTTCGACACCGCCACCGGCATGCTGATCCCCGAGGTGTGGGAGCAGTGGCTGCAGTGGGACCCGGTGCGCATGGCCCCCCGGTACGCCGACGCGCTGCGCTCCCTGCGCGCCATCTTCATCGACGGCGGCCGCAGCGACGAGTGGTACCTCGACCTCGGAGGCGAGGGCTTCCGGCGGGCGCTGGAGCAGATCGGGGTGACCGACGTCCGGTTCGAACTCTTCGAGGGCGGCCACATGTCGATCGAGTACCGGTACCCGATCGCGCTGCGCTACCTCGCCGAGCGTCTCTCGCCCGCCGTCCGCTGAGCCGGGCTGCCCACGCCGGGTGCGGCGGGGGTTTCAGCTGGCCTTGTACCCGAAGCGGCGGAGCATCTCCTTGCGCTCGGCGATCTCGGCCTCGCCCTCGATGCCGCGGCTGCGCACACCGTCGGCCACCCCGAGGATGGCCCGGCCATGGTCGGTCTCGGCGACGATGACCTCCACCGCGTTGGCGGTGGCGCAGTAGATGCCGCAGACCTCCTGGACCGCCCGCACCGCCGGGAGCACGTTGATCGGGAAGGCGTTGCCGAGCAGGATGAGGAAGGCGTGGCCGGTGCCCAGCTTCATCATGGTGGCGCGGGCCAGGTCGGTGAGCTCGTCGTCGGTGCCGCTCCAGCGGACCAGCGCCGGCCCGGAGGCCTCGCAGAAGGCGAGCCCGAACTTGATCCCGGGCACGGCTCCCACCAGCGCCTCGTGGAGATCCTCCACCGTCTTGATGAAGGTGCTCTGGCCGAGGATGAGGTTGACGTCCTCGGGCTTGTGGATGGCGACCGAGGTGATCTCCATGGGCGACTCCTGACATCGCGGAGGGACGGCCCGGCGGGGACCGCGCGGCTGAGACGGCCTGGCGGGCACTCTAGCGCTGCGAGGGGCGCGGGTACGTGTGGCAGCGGAGCAGGTTACTTCTCGTTCCAATTTACTTCGTGACGAAATATTCGTGACGAAGTGTTTTTCACACAGAGGGGCGCGGGGAGCCGCGAGCCTCGGCGGGACGTCGCGGAGGAGCAGCGACAAAAAGGGAACCGCAAGGATCGGGGGCGAGAATGCAACCGAGGTCTCGGGTCGGCGCGGGAGCGGAATGGTTGAGGACCGGCAGCACCGCACCGTATCGGTCTGTCCACCTCGCCCGTTCTAATGAACAGAGTGCTCGAGACCCCACCGGTGGAGCCGGTCGACCGGCTCCAACCCGATCCGGCCGCGACGGCAGTCGCCACGCCCGAGGGCGCTGCTGCTGCGCCCGAGATCCCGCCGCGCCCATCGCCGGCGCCGGGCCGGCTGCGGTCGCCACGATGGAGATACCTGCTCCGGAGCGTGCTGGCGCTCCTCCTCATCGCCGGGACTCTCCTTGCGGGAGCCGAGATGGCCACCCCGACGGTCACCGGGGCTCCGGCGCTGGTCGCCGCCATCGACCGGGAGCACGGCTCAGTACCGGTCCCGGCCGAGCCATCCTGGCCCGTTTCCGAGGCCATCGTCGCGGCGGAGGACGGCACCTTCTACAGCAACGACGGGATCAACGTGGCCGGGGTCGGCCGGGCGCTCTGGGGATGGTTCACCGGAGTGGACGAGGGCGGCAGCACCATCACCGAGCAGCTCGCCAAGGTGCTCTACACCGGCGGCCGGACCGGGGTCCCGGACCGGGTCGCGCAGGTCGCGCTCGCCCTCAAGCTGGACGGCCATTACACCAAGCCGGCCATCCTCAGCATGTACCTGAGCGCCATCTACTTCGGGAACGGCTACTACGGGGTGCTCGCCGCCAGCGAGGGGTACTTCGGTCTCCCCCCGGATCAGCTGAGCTGGGCCCAGGCGTCGCTCCTCGCCGGGCTCCCCCAGGCACCAAGCCTGCTCGACCCCCTCCAGCACCTGGCGCTCGCCCGGCAACGTCAGTCCTACGTCCTCGACCGGCTGGTCACGACCGGGGTGCTCAGCCGGACCCAGGCGGCGGCCGCCGCGGGCGCGCCCCTCGACCTCCGCTGAGCGCAACCGCCGGTCGCCCTCGCTCAGCGCACTCCATCCGGGACGGGTCAGGGGGCGCGGTTCGGACAGCCGGGCCGAGTGGCAAAGCGGGGCGGTCAGCCAGTGCATAGAATTCGCAGCGTCCCCATAGTCCGGCTGCCACCCCGAAGGAGACCCTCAATGAGCGTGTTCCGGCGCTTCAGCAACATCGTCCAGCAGAAGTCCAACGCCGCCCTGGACAAGATGGAGGACCCGTCCCAGGCGATCGACCTCTCGTACCAGCAGCTCCTGGAGCAGCAGCAGAAGCTCCGGACCGCCCTGGTCGAGGCGACCACCGGCCAGAAGCGGGTCGAGAACCAGGCCAAGACGATGGACGCCCGGATCGTGTCGCTGAACGACGCCGCCCAGAAGGCTGTCACGGCCGGCAAGGATGACCTGGCCACCCAGGCGCTGACCCAGGCCGAGGTGCTCCAGCAGCAGCGGCAGGCACTGAACCCCCAGATCGAGACGCTCCGCGCCCAGGTCGAGAAGCTGCAGGTGGCGCTCCAGAAGTACCAGGCCAAGGTGCAGTCGTTCGCCACCCAGCGGGAGTCGCTCAAGGCCTCGTACGAGGCGGCCAAGGCGACCAGCACGGCCGGGGACACCCTGGCCGGCATTGGCGAGCACACGAGCGACGCGGCGATGATGATGCAGCGCGCCCAGGACAAGATCGCCCGCACCCAGGCACACGCCGACGCCGTCGACGCCCTGCTGGAGAGCGGCACCCTGGACACGCCGCTGCTCACCGGTGGCACCTCCACCCTCGAGGACCAGATCAGCGCCACCGTGGTGGACAGCAGCGTGCAGGCCAAGCTGGCCGCGATGAAGCAGCAGGCGGCGCTGCCCGCCCCGGCCGCCGCGGCCCCCGCGGCGATCAGCGCGCAGGGCATCGTGGTCCGCATCCACGGCGATGACCAGTACCGCCTGGAGGCGTCGCTCCAGTCCGACCTGGACATGTACGACCATCGGCTGGTCGCCGCGGTCGAGGCCAACGACGACGACGCGTACCACTCCGTCCTCCGGGAGGTCACCGCGTTCGTCAAGGCGAAGGGGGTCGTCCTCGGGGGCGCGGACGTCACCAAGAGCGCCATCATCCTGCCGAGCGACGACATGCCCCTCGACGAGATGGCCGGCATTCTCCATCCCGCCGACGGCTCGGCCGCCTAGCCGCTCCCGGTCACGCCGATGAGCGGAGCCGTAGCGGTGGCACCGGAACCGCTGGTGTTGGTGGTGCCCAACTTCAGCGAGGGCCGCCGGGCCGAGGTGATGGACGCCATCGTGGCAGCGATGACGTCCGTCCCCGGCATCACGCTGCTCAATCGCCAGTCGGACCCCGACCACAACCGGCTGGACACCACCCTGATCGGCTCGCCGGAGGCCGCCCGCGGCGCGGCGATGGCGGGAGCCGCCAAGGCCGTCGAGCTGATCGACATGGAGCAGCAGCACGGCAGCCATCCCCGCATGGGGGCGGTCGACGTGATCCCCTTCATCCCCATCCGAGGGGTGACGATGGACGACTGCGTCGAGTTGGCGCGGAGCGTCGCCCGCGAGCTCGCCGAGACCCTCTCGCTCCCGGTCTACCTGTACGAGCGCGCCGCCGCGACCCCCGAGCGGGCCAGCCTGGCCGACGTCCGCCGCGGCGAGTACGAGGGCCTCCGGGCGGATGTGGCCGAGGGACGGCGGCTGCCGGACATGGGCCCCCACCAGCTCGGTAAGGCCGGAGCCACCGCGGTGGGGGCGCGGCCACCGCTGGTCGCCTTCAACGTCTACCTGAGCGGCAGCGACGAGCGCGCCGCCAAGGAGGTGGCCAAGCGGGTGCGGGAGCGGTCCGGTGGCCTGGTGCACGTCCGCGCCATCGGCTTCGCGGTGCCGGAGCGCGCCTGCGTCCAGGTGTCGATGAACCTGCTCGATCCGCTGGCCACACCGCCGTACCGAGCCCTCGAATTGGTCCGGCTGGAGGGTGCCCGTTTCGGCATGCGGGTGCTGGACACCGAGATCGTCGGGCTCATCCCCCAGGCGGCACTCGCGGAGTCCGCCGCCCACTACCTGCAGCTCCGCGGCTTCAAGCCTGACGCCCAGGTGATCGAGACCCTGGTGGCCCGCCACGGGAGTGGGGCCGCAGCCGCCGAGACGCCGGCGGCACCGCCGGAAGCGGACGGAGGCGCCCCCTCCTCAGCTCCGGGCAGCGGCATCGGGGCGATGACGGTGGATGGCTTTCTGGAGGCCCTCGCCTCGGAGCGACCGACTCCCGGCGGGGGTGCGGCGGCGGCCATGGCCGGTGCCGCGGGCGCGGCGCTGCTCGCCATGGTGGCGCGGCTGACCAGCGGACGGAAGGGCTATGAGGCTCTGGAGGGCCGCATGGCCGAGGTGGCCGCCCTGGCCGACGCGGAGCGCGCTGTCCTGACCGCTCTCGCCGACCGGGACGCGGCCGCCTTCGATGCGGTGATGACGACGCACCGCCAGCCCCGCCGCACGGACGGGGAGCGGGCTGCCCGCACCGCGGCGGTGCAGTCGGCGCTGACCGGGGCGGCGGAGGTGCCACTGGAGGTCGCCCGCCGCGCGGCGGCCCTCCTGCCCACCGCCCGGGAGCTGGTCGAGACGGGCAACGCCAATGCGGTCTCCGACGCCTACTCGGCCGGCCAGCTGCTCCACGCCGCGGTTGCCGGCGGCCTGGCCAACGTCAGCGTGAACCTCGCCGCGATGAGCGAATCGTCACGCACCGACGTGCTGCGGAGCGATGCGCAGCGGGTGCGGAGGGGAGCAGCGACGCAGCTCGCCGCGGTGGAGGCGGCGTTCACGTCGCGCCTCTCCAGCACAGCCTGAGGCGCCTGACGAGACAGCTCAGAGGGCGCCGCGCGCGTGCAGCGCTGCCAGCTCCTCCGCGGGAACCGCCAGCAACTCGGTGAGGACGGAGTCGGTGTCGGCGCCGAGCGGCGGGCTCGGCACCGGCTCGATCGGGGAGTGTGAGGAGAAGCGCACGGGCTGCCCGATGTAGTCGACGGCGCCGGCGATCGGGTGGTCGAAGTGGACCAGGGCATGGCGGGCTGCGACCTGCTCCGAGGCCACGGCCTGCCCGTAGTCGAGGATCGGAGAGGTGGGGACGCCGCGGCGCTCGGCGGCGTCGACGACCTCGGCAACCGTCCGCCCGGACGTCCACGCCTCGATCGCGCCGCGCACCTCGGCCTCGTGCTCGGTCCGGAGCGCGTCGGTCGCGTAGCGCGGGTCCGCGGCCATCTCCGGCCGCTCGATCAACTCGGCAACGCGGGCGAAGAGGGTGTCGTTGGCGGCCGCCAGGATGACCTGGCCGTCGGCGGCCCGGTAGACGCCAAAGGGCGTCGAGACCGGATGCCGGTTCCCGACCCTGGACGGCGCCACCCCGCTCACGTCGTACTGGCTCTGGACGGTGACCTCCAGCGCCAGCAGGCTCTCCAGCATCGAGACATCGAGGTGGCTGCCCCGGCCGGTGCGAGTGGCCTCGAGGAGGGCGGTCACGATGCCGAGGGCGGCGAAGACGCCGGCCGTGATGTCGCCGATGGACTCCCCCACCTTGGTCGGCGGGCCGTCGGGATGGCCGGTCACGCTCATCAGCCCCGACGCCGCCTGCACGATCAGGTCGTAGGCGGGGAAGAGGGACATCGGGCCGGACTGGCCGTAGCCGGAGATGCTCGCGTAGACGATCCCCGGGCTCGCGGCGGAGACCGCCGCGTAGTCGATGCCGAGATGCTCGGTGACACCGGGCCGGAAGTTCTCGAGCAGGACCTGGGACCGGCCGGCGAGGCGGAGGAGGAGCCGCCGCGCGTCGGCATCCTTGAGGTTCATGGTGACGCTCTGCTTGCGCCGGTTGAGAATGTCGAAGTAGATGCTCTCGCCGTTGCGGAAGGGCCCGATGTGGCGGGCGTCGTCGCCGTGACCGGGCACCTCGATCTTGATGACCTCGGCCCCGAGGTCGGCGAGCAGCGAACCGCAGTAGGGACCGGCGAGCATCCGGGAGAGGTCCAGCACCCGGACGCCGCTCAGGGGTCCCGCCCCCACGGTGGAGGCGGAGGGCACCTCGGGATTCGCGGTCACCTCGCGGCGCCTCCGCGGTCGGGCTGCGTGGTCACCTCACCCCACCTCCCCGCTGCGATCAAAGGCCGCCGCCAGGGTCGCCGCGACGCCGAGAAGCTGGATCTGGGAGGTCCCCTCGAAGATGCGCAGGATGCGGGCGTCGCGGTAGAGACGCTCGATCTCGCTCTCGCGCATGTAGCCGGCCCCGCCGTGCACCTGGACCGCCTTGTCGACGATGGCGCCGCAGTTCTCGGTGGCGACCCACTTGGCGATCGAGCCGGCCCGGCGGAGATCGGCGCCGGAGTCCTTCTCCGCCGCGGCCCAAGAGGCCGTGAGACGGGCGGTCTCGAGCTGGGCGTCCATCTCGCCGAGCATGAGCTGGATGGCCTGGAAGTCGCGGATGGGGTGCCCGAACTGCACCCGCGTGGCGGAGTACTCGACCGCCAGCTCCAGGGCACGCTGGGCGATGCCGTTGGCCATCGCCGCGATGTCGATGCGCGCCCGGTTGAGGGCGGAGAGCGCCATCTTGCCCCCCGTGCCCGGCGCGCCGACGACCCGGTCATCGGTGATCCGCGCACCGTCGAAGTAGACGGTGTGGGTGGGCGCGGAGCGGATGCCGAGCTTGTCCTGCGGCTCCGAGAAGGAGACGCCGGGCGTCTCCCGTGAGAGCACAAAGGCGCTGATCCCCCGGAACCCGGCGGCGGGGTCCGTCTTGGCGAAGAGCACGGTGGTATCGGCATCGGCTGCGTTGCTGATGAAGGTCTTGCTACCGGTCACGACCCAGGCGTCGCCGTCGCGCCTGGCCACCGTGTCCATGCCGCCGATATCCGAACCGGAGCCGGGCTCGGTGAGGGCGAAGGCGCCCAGCGCCCTGCCCGACGCCATCTCGGGGATGAAGCGAAGCTTCTGCTCCTCGTTCATGTAGGGCACCAGCACCTCCAGGGCGAGCAGGTGCGCGGTGTAGATGGAGGCGAGCGCCGCGTCGGCGCGGGCCACCTCCTCGATGGCGAGGAGCTGGGTCTGGGTGTCGAGGCCGAGCCCGCCCCAGCTCTCGGGAACGGTGATCCCCATGGCGCCCAGCTCTCCGAGGCCCTGCATGATCTCGGCCGGGAAGGCGCCCGTGCGATCGCGCTCCGCTGCTCCGGGCATCACCTCGTTACGGCAGAAGTCACGGATCACCTGTCGCATCGCCCGCTGCGTGTCGTTCAGCGGATAGGGCACGGTCTAGTCCCCGAACTCGCGCATCGGCAGCCGCAGCCCCTTCTCGGCCGCCACCCGCTCGGCATCCGGGTAGCCGGCGTCGGCGTGGCGCACCACTCCGCTGCCGGGGTCGTTGGTGAGCACCCTCTCGAGCTTCTGAGCCGCCAGCGCAGAACCATCCGCCACGGTCACCTGGCCGGCGTGGATCGAGCGCCCGATGCCGACTCCACCACCGTGGTGGATCGACACCCAAGAGGCCCCGGATGCGGTGTTGAGCAGGGCGTTGAGGAGCGGCCAGTCGGCGATGGCGTCCGACCCGTCGCGCATCCCCTCGGTCTCGCGGTACGGGGATGCCACCGAGCCGGTGTCGAGGTGATCCCGGCCGATGACGATCGGTGCCTTGAGGTCGCCGCGCGCCACCATCTCGTTGAAGCGGAGGCCGAGACGGTCGCGCTCACCGTAGCCGAGCCAGCAGATGCGGGACGGCAGGCCCTGGAACTTGACCTTCTGCCCAGCCATCCGGATCCAGCGGGCGAGGGGCTCGTTGTCCGGGAACTCGTCGAGCACCGCCTGGTCGGTTGCGGCTATGTCGGCCGGGTCACCGGAGAGGGCGACCCACCGGAACGGGCCCTTGCCCTCGCAGAAGAGCGGGCGGACATAGGCCGGGACGAAGCCGGGGAAGTCGAAGGCGCGGGCGCAGCCTCCGAGCTTGGCCTCGGCGCGGATGGAGTTGCCGTAGTCGAACACCTCGGCACCGCGGTCGAGGAAGCCGATCATGGCGTCCACGTGAGCAGCCATCGACTCGCGGGCGCGAGCGGTGAGGGCCACCGGGTCGGCGATGCGCAGCTCCGCCATCTCCTCCACCGTGGCCCCGCGGGGGACGTACATCAGCGGGTCGTGCGCCGACGTCTGGTCGGTGACGACGTCGATCTCGGCCCCGCTGGCGAGCAGCTCCGGCACCACGTCCGCAGCGTTGCCGAGGACCGCGATGGAGAGCGGCGTGCGGTTGCGCTTGGCCTCGAGCGCCCGGTCCAGGGCGTCGTCCACCGAGTCGGCGACCACGTCGAGGTAGCCGGTCTCCAGGCGGCGCTGGATGCGCGAGGGATCGATCTCGACGCAGATCGCCACCCCCTCGTTCATGGTCACCGCCATCGGCTGCGCACCGCCCATGCCGCCGAGCCCTGCGGTGAGGGTGATGGTGCCGGCCAGCGTCCCCCCGAAGCGCTTGGCGGCGATCGCCGCAAAGGTCTCGTAGGTGCCCTGGAGGATGCCCTGGGTCCCGATGTAGATCCAGGACCCCGCCGTCATCTGGCCGTACATGGTGAGTCCGAGGGCGTCNNCGCGGCGCCCACTCGTGGGTGCGGAAGATGCCGACCGGCTTGCCCGACTGCACCAGCAGGGTCTCGTCGTTCTCGAGGTCCCGGAGGGAGGCCACGATGGCGTCGAACGCCGCCCAGCTGCGCGCCGCCTTGCCGCCGCCGCCGTAGACGATGAGCTGGTCGGGATGCTCGGCGATCTCCGGGTCGACGTTGTTCATCAGCATCCGCATGGCGGCCTCCTGCGGCCACGCTTTGCAGGAGAGCTGTGTCCCGCGCGGAGCGTGGACGACGCGGGGCCCGTGCACGGCCCCGGCCATCAGGACGCCCTCTCGGCAGCTGCTGCCGGCGCCACGGTCCCCGAGCCGCTGACGCGGAGCGAGCGGTGCAGGAGGAAGTAGAGGCCGGAGGCGACGATGAGGCCGAGGATCCAGGAGATGTCCCCTCCGCCCAGGTGGCTAACCATCGGCCCGGTGTAGAAGGTCGTGTTCATGAAGGGGACCTCGACGGCGATGGCGACCAGGTAGGCGACCATCGTGCGCCAGTCGATCCGCCCGTAGATGCCCTTGATGTCGAAGATCGAGGCGATGTCGTACTTCTCCCGGCGGACGAAGTAGAAGTCCATCAGGTTGATCGCGGTCCAGGGGACGAGGAAGTAGGCGAGGAAGAGGATGAAGTTCTCGAAGTCGTTGAGGAAGTTCGACGTCGCGGCCACGGCCAGCACCGTGCCCACCACCGCCGCGCCGAGGACGAATCCGGCCCGCATCGAGGCATGCACCCGGATCTTGGCCAGCGCGGTTACCGTGGTGGTCGTCGACATGAACATGCCGTAGAGGTTCAACACGTTCACGGCGACGATGCCGAGGATGATGACCAGCGAGATCGCCCAGCCGATCGCCTTGTCATTGCCGAGTCCGACAATGAAGGAGACCGACCCGCTGTTGAAGGCGTTGGCCGCCACTGCCACCGCCACCGCGCCGAAGGCCATCATCCAGACGGTGCCGATCACCGACCCGGCAGCGGTCCACCAGAAGGTGGCCGCCTTGCTGGTGTTCTCGGGCAGGTAGCGCGAGTAGTCGGCGACGTAGGGTGCGTAGGTGATCTGCCAGGTCGCGGCGAAGGTGATGGCCAGCAGGAAGGTTCCGAAGGTGAGCCCGCTGTTGACCCAGACCGCCCCCAGCGAGTGCACGGTCAGCAGCCGGATGGTCAGGTAGAGGAAGCCGAGGCCCGACACCAGGGCGATCCACCGCTCGTACTGGTGGATCATCCGGTAGCCGTAGACGGCGAGCACGGTGCAGACCGCGGACACGATGATGGTGGCGAGGGTCTGGTTGAGGCCGAGCCATCCGGAGAGGGCGGCGCCGCCCAGGACCGCGCTGGTCGCAAAGAATCCCACGTACATGAGCAGGACGAGGATCAGCGGCAGGATGGCGCCGTAGAAGCCGAACTGGGCCCGGCTCTGGATCATCTGCGGGATGCCCAGCTTGGGCCCCTGCGCCGAGTGCGCCGCCATGAAGACGACACCGACGAGGTTGCCGATCACGATGGCGAGCAGCGCCCACGGCAGGGAGAGCCCGATGATCACCGC
>PMYJ01000080.1 GCA_003170875.1 Candidatus Dormiibacterota bacterium
CCCATCCCCTCGACCCCCAGCTCGTCCCCCGGACCACCTACTGCACCCCCCAGATCGCCTCGCTCGGGCTCTCGGAGGAGGAGGCGCGCCAGGCCGGCCACGAGGTGAGCGTCGGGGTCTTCCCGCTCACCGCCAACGGGCGCTCGATCATCTGGGGGGAGCAAGGCTTGTGCAAGGTCGTGGCGGGTGCCGACGGCACCCTCCTCGGCGTCCACATGATCGGGCCCGAGGTCACCGAGCTGATCTATGCCGCGGCTCTCGGTGGCCTGCTGGAGGCCACCCCCTTCGAGATGGGCCGGGCCATCGCCCCCCATCCCACCGTCAGCGAGATCCTCATGGAGGCCGCGCTCGCGGTCTCCGGCGATGCCATCCACATCTGAGTCGCATCCATCCGGGCCGGCGCTGACCCATCCGGGCCCGACCCGAATCCATCCACTTCTGAGGCGAATCCATCCAGATCTGAGCAGATGGGGCCACCCCACGTGCGGGGGCCGCGTCCACCATCGCGTGGGGCGTGCGGCCGAAACCGGGGGCTCCAAAACGGCTTCGAAAGGTGTCACATTTCCCCTCGCCCGGTGGAGGGGCGCGTCAACAGCATCGGAAGCTGCGTTCGTCAGGTGGGGAGCCTGACCAGAGGAGAGAGAGTGGTCGTCGCCAACAGGGCCGCGCGAGCGATCGCCGGCATCGACGCCGACACCCTGCGCGCCATGTACCGGCACATGCTCCGCTCCCGGATGCTGGACGAGCGGATCTGGCTGCTCAACCGCCAGGGTCTGGTCCGTTTCTGGGTCTCCGGGATGGGCCAGGAGGCCATCCAGGTGGCCCTGGGCATGCACGTCCGTCCCGGCCACGACTGGGTGGCCCCGTACTACCGGGACCTGGCCCTCACCCTGGTGCTGGGGATGACCCCGCGCGACCAGCTGCTCGCCGCCATGGCCAAGGCCGACGACCCCAATACCGGGGGTCGCCAGATGCCGGCCCACTTCGGCTGCCGCCGGCTCAACATCATCACCACCGGCTCGGTGGTGGCCACCCAGTTCATCCACGCCGCCGGGATCGCGCTCGCCTCCAAGATCCGGGGCGAGGACGCGGTCACGGTCGTGACCACGGGGGAGGGGGCGACCAGCGAGGGAGACTTCCACGAGGCCCTCAACTTCGCCGCCACCCACAGCCTCGCGGTGGTCTTCGTGGTCGAGGACAACGGCCTCGCCATCAGCGTCCCGACCTCCAAGCAGATGCCCACCCCCAACGTCTCCGACCGGGCGACCGGCTACGGCATCCCCGGCGTGGTGGTGGACGGCACCGACCCCGTGGCCAGCTACTTGGTCTGCGGCGAGGCGGTCGCCCGGGCGCGGGCCGGCAAGGGGCCGACCCTGATCGACGCCAAGGTGCCGCGTCTCACCTCGCACAGCTCCGACGACGACCAGCGCCGCTACCGGACCGCGGAGGCCCTGGAGACTGACCGGACCCACGACTGCCTGGGCCGTTTCGCCGCCCGGCTCGGCGAGCAGGGGATGCTCTCCGCCAGGGACGAGGAGGCGATGCGGGCGAAGCTGCTGGCGGAGATGGACGTCGCCACCGCGCAGGCGGAGGCGGCGTCTGACCCCGATCCCGAGAGCGTCCTCCTCCACGTGCTGGGGGACGCCTGATGGCCGTCAAGACCTACCTGGAGGCGATCCGGGAGGGGATGCGCGACGAGATGCGCCGCGACGACCGGGTGATGATCTTCGGCGAGGACGTCGGCTTCAAAGGCGGCGTCTTCGGGGTCACCGAGGGATTGCAGCGCGAGTTCGGAGAATGGCGGGTGATGGACTCACCGCTCGCCGAGTCGTGCATCGTCGGCGTCTGCATCGGCGCCGCGTTCAACGGCATGCGGCCCATCGCCGAGATCCAGTTCCAGGACTTCATTCTGCCCGGAGTGGATCAGATCGTCAGCGAGGCCGCCAAGATCCGCTACCGGAGCAACGACGATTGGAACATGCCCCTGGTCATCCGCGCCCCGTTCGGCGGCGGCGTCCATGGGGCCCTCTACCACTCCCAGTCGATCGAGGCGATGTTCTGCGGCGTCCCCGGGCTGCGGGTGGTGGTGCCCTCCAACCCCTACGACGCCAAGGGGATGCTGGTGGCGGCGATCCGCGACCCCGACCCCGTCCTCTACTTCGAGCACAAGAAGGCGTACCGGTCGATCCGAGGCGAGGTCCCCGATCACGAGTACACCGTCCCCCTCGACCGGGTCCGGGTGGTCCGCGAGGGCCGGGATATCGTCATCTTCACCTACGGCCTGATGGTCGACACGGCGGTCCAGGCCGCCGAGCGGCTGGCCCCGGACGGTTTCTCCGTCTCGGTGGTCGACCTCCGCTCCCTCCGGCCCCTCGACCGCCAGGGCATCGTGGAGAGCGCCCGGAGGTGCGGCAAGGTGCTGATCGCCCAGGAGGCCAACCTGGCCGTCTCGGTGAGCAGCGAGGTCAGCGCCATCGTCGCTGAGGAGTGTTTCGAGTACCTTGATGCTCCGGTGATGCGCATCGGCGGGCCCGAGGTCCCCGCGATGCCCTTCGCCAAGCCCCTGGAGGACGCCTACCTGGTGGACGTCGACAAGCTCGAGAGCAAGCTCCGCCGCCTCGCGGAGTACTAGCGCGGGAGCCCAGCCGAATTGAGGGAGCCGAACCCATGGCGCTGACGGTCAGCATGCCCCAGCTCGGTGAGTCGGTCACCGAGGGGACCATCGTCCGCTGGCTCAAGCAGCCCGGCGAGCCGGTGGCCCGCTACGAGTCGATCGCCGAGGTGGCGAGCGACAAGGTCAACGCCGAGATCCCCGCCCCCGCCGACGGCACCTTCGGCGAGATCATCGCCGCCGAGGGGTCGGTGGTCAGCGTGGGACAGCCGATCTGCACCATCGAGCAGGGTGCCGGGGCCGCCGCCGAGGTTCCGGCCGCCGCTCCCGCGGCACCCGCCGCGGTGCAGCCGGCAGCCCCAGTCCCGGCGGCTGCCGAGGCAGCGCCGGCCGTTCTCGAGGCCACGCCGGCTCCCCTTGCCGAGGCTCCCGCCGTCCGCGCCCCCGAGCCCGTGGTGGAGCGCCCGACCGCCGCCGCGCCTGCCGCCGCCGCCGTGCCGGCTCCGTCCGCAGCTGCGACCGTCCCGGCGGCGGCGGCTGCTGCCGCCGCCGACGCCAACGGTGCCGCCCACCAGCACGTGACCCCCGCGGTGCGGATGCTCGCTCGCGAGCAGGACGTCGACCTCTCCCTGATCCCGGGGA
This sequence comes from Candidatus Dormiibacterota bacterium, assembly GCA_003170875.1. Classification (GTDB taxonomy): domain Bacteria; phylum Chloroflexota; class Dormibacteria; order Aeolococcales; family Aeolococcaceae; genus Changshengia. The sequence goes on from PMYJ01000080.1 coordinate 3,254, forward strand.
GCGGCATCGGCGGCCGGGTCACCAAGAAGGACGTCCTGGACCACGTCCAGAGGCGGGACGAGGCCGCCCGCGCCGCCGGGCCGGCTCCGCTCGTGGCCCTGGCACCCGCGCCCTCTGCGCAGTCCGCCGCGCCGGCACCTGCCGCCCTCACCCCGGCACCCGCGGCCGTCTCTCCGGCGCCCGTCGCGGCGCTGCCGTCGCTCTCGGCTTCCGCCGAGGAGGGCGACCAGTTGCTGCCGATGACGTCGGTCCGGCGGGCGATCGCCGAGCACATGGTCCGCAGCCGGCAGACCTCGCCCCACGCCTGGCTGATGGTCGAGGTCGACATGTCCCGGGTGGTGCGTCTGCGCGAGGCGGGCAAGGCCGCCTTCCGCGAGCGCTACGGGATCTCTCTCACCTACCTCCCCTTCGTGGCCCGGGCGGTGGTCGAGGCGCTGCGGCGCCGGCCCAGCCTCAACGCCCAGTGGAGCGAGGCCGGGCTCGTGCTCAAGCACGACATCAACCTCGGCATCGCCGTCGCTCTGGAGGAAAACCTGGTGGTGCCGGTGCTGCGCAACGCCGACCGCCTGAGCATCGCCGGCCTGGCCCAGGCGATGGCCGACCTCGGCAACCGCGCCCGTTCCAACCGTCTCAAGCTCGATGAGATCCAGGGCGGCACCTTCACCCTCAACAACACCGGGGCGCTGGGGGCGGTGATGACGCAGGCCATCATCAACCAGCCCCAAGCTGCGATCCTCACCATGGACGCGGTGGTCAAGCGGGCGGTCGTCGTCGACGACATGATCGCGATCCGCCCGATCATGAATCTCGGCATGAGCTTCGACCACCGGCTCAACGACGGCCTCCAGGCGGCCCGCTTCCTCCAGGACATCAGGGAGCAGCTCGAGGGATTAGACGAGGGCGCTACCCTCCTCTGATGCGGGCTCACGGCTGGCGGTGGTACGGCGGCCTGGTCATAACGGTGGTCCTGATCATCCTGGTGGTCTACCTGGTGGGCCTCTCCTCCGGCGGAGTATTCAAACTCTGATGAAGCTCGACGGTTCCGTCGCGATCGTGACCGGTGCCTCGTCGGGCATAGGTGCCGCCACCGCCCGCCTGCTGGCGGGGCGCGGAGCGCGGGTGGTGCTCGCCGCCCGGCGGGCCGACCGGCTGGAGGCGCTGGCCGCCGAGCTGCCCGGGGCCATGGCCGTTCCCACCGACGTCACCGACCCGGCCCAGCTGGGGCACCTGGTGGAACGCTGCCTGGATGTCCACGGGCGGGTCGACGTCCTCGTCAACAACGCCGGCCAGGGGCTGCACGTGCCCCTCCTGGAGCTGAGGGCCGACGACCTCCGCGCCGTCTTCGAGCTGAACGTGATCGCTCCGCTGGTCGCCATGCAGGCGGTGGTTCCCTCGATGCGCGCCCAGGGCGGCGGCGCCATCGTCAACGTGAGCTCCGCGACATCGCTGCGGCTCTTCCCCGGTCTGGGCGGCTACTCCGCCACCAAGGCGGCGTTGAACCTCCTCTCCCAAATCGGACAGATCGAGTTCGCCGATTCCCACGTCACCGTCTCGGTGGTGTATCCGTCGGTGACCGCCACCGAGTTTCACCAGAGCCTGCGTGCCGGTCAATTCGCGGGCGGGCCGCGCAGGTTCCCAGCCGACCCGCCCGAGCTGGTCGCCACCGCCATCGCCTTCGCCATCGAGAGCGGGGAGGCCCACCTGATGGTCGGGGACCCGCCCCGGCCCATCGCCCCGGGTAGCGACGACCCCTGGGCAGGTGGGCTCGCTCGGCCGATGCCGCCTCGCCCCGGCTGGGGCGCCGCCGCGGCTGGGCAGGCGTCGCCCCCCGACCAGGGGGCGTCGACGTGATCCTGGTCACCGCCGCAGCTGGGCGCACCGGCCGCAGCCTCGTCCCCGCTCTGGTCCGGCGTGGGCACGCGGTCCGTGCCTTCGACGTCACCTCTGAGGTGGAGCGGCTCACCGATCTCGGGGCCGCCGAGACGATCGCGGGGGACATGCTCGACCCCCGCGCGGTGGCGGCTGCGGTGGAGGGTGTCGAGGCCGTGATCCACATCGGACCGCCGATGCATCCGCGCGAGGCCGAGATGGGGCATGCGGTCGTCGCGGCCGCGCGGCGGGCGGGTGTCTCCCACTTCGTGCAGTTCTCGGTGACCCATCCTCAGCTCGAGCCGCTGCTCAACCATCAGGCCAAGCTGGCGGTCGAGAGGACGGTGCTGCTCTCGCGGATACCCTTCACCATCCTGCAGCCGATGCACTACATGCAGAACATCGACGTGAGGCGGGTGGTGGAGAGAGGTGTCCTGAACCAGCCGTATGCGCTCGAGACCCCGCTCGCGCACGTGGATCTCGAGGACGTCACCGAGGTCGCGGCGCTGGTCGTCATGGACCCCAAGCACCATTACGCCACCTATGAGCTCTGCGGCGACGACTATGTCAACGCGCACCAGCTCGCCGCCAGCATCGGTGCGATCTCAGGGCGCTCGGTGACGGCCGAGCACGTCCCTCTTGCCCATGCATTTGCTGCCGGAGCCGCTTCCGGGATCGCCGGTTCGCCGCCCTCCGAGGAGGACGACTGGCGGCGCGACGCCATGGGCCGGCTCTTCGACCACTACGGGCGGTATGGCATCACCGGCAACCCCAACGTCCTGGGCTGGCTGCTCGGGCGGTCGCCCACCAGCTTCGAGGACTACGTCCGCCGCTCGCTCGGGTAATCAGTCCGGCTCCATGTGGGGGTAGCGCCACTCGGTGGCGGGGACGAAGGTCTCCTTGAGCGAGCGGGGCGACGCCCAGCGCAGCAGGTTGAGCGCCGAGCCGGCCTTGTCGTTGGTGCCGCTCTGGCGGGCCCCGCCAAAGGGCTGCTGGCCCACCACCGCCCCGGTCGGCTTGTCGTTGACGTAGAAGTTGCCGGCGGCGTGGCGGAGGGCGCGCATCCCGGTGTCGATCGCCCGGCGCTCGGTGGCGAAGATCGCACCGGTCAGCCCGTACGGCGAGGTCTCGTCGACCAGCCGGAGCGCCGTCTCCCAGTCGCAGTCGTAGGGGTGGATGGTGAGGATGGGGCCGAACAGCTCCCGTTCCAGGAGCTCGTGATGGGGATCCTGGGTGGCGATGATCGTGGGCCGGACAAACCAGCCGGTGCTGGCGTCGCACGTCCCCCCGGCGACGATCTCGAGGGCGGGGTCCTGGGCGGCCGCCTTGAGTGCCGCCTCGTGCTTGCGGAAGGCGCGCTCGTCGATGACCGCCCCCATGAAGTTCGAGAAGTCGGAGGGGTCGCCCATCGGGATCGCCTCCGTCTCTCGGGCGAGCGGCCCCCTCAGCTCCTCCCAGAGGCGGCGGGGGAGATAGGCGCGGGAGGCCGCCGAGCACTTCTGCCCCTGGTACTCGAAGGCGCCCCGCAGCAGGCCCACGAGCAGAGCCTCCGGGGAGGCGCTCTCGTGGGCGAGGACAAAGTCCTTGCCCCCGGTCTCACCGACCAGCCGCGGGTAGGTGCGGTAGGTGCCGAGGTTGCCGGCGACCTGGCGCCAGAGCCCCCGGAAGGTATCGGTCGAGCCGGTGAAGTGGATCCCTGCCAGGCCGGGGTGGGAGATGGCGGCGTCGAGGGCGCCGGCACCGTGCCCGGTCACCATGTTGATGACCCCGGGAGGCAGGCCTGCCTCCTCCAGCAGCTCGATGATGGCGCTCGCCGCCAGCATCGAGGTCACCGACGGCTTCCAGACCACCGTATTGCCCATCAGCGCCGGCGCCGTCGGCAGGTTGCCAGCGATCGAGGTGAAGTTGAACGGGGTGATCGCGACCACGAACCCCTCGAGCGGGCGCAGCTCGGTCCGGTTCCAGACCCCCGTCGGGCTGATCGGCTGATCCTCCCGGAGCCGGAAGGCGTAGTGGACGTTGAACCGCCAGTAGTCGATCAGCTCGCAGGCGGCGTCGATCTCGGCCTGGTGGACGGACTTGCTCTGACCCAGGATGGTGGCCGCGTTGACCCGGTCGCGCCAGGGCCCGGAGAGCAGCTCCGCGGCACGGAGGAAGACCGCGGCACGCTCCTCGAGGGTGGCGTGGGACCACTCCCGGCCGGCCCGGAGGGCGGCGTCGACGGCGCTCTCCACATCCTGCACCGTGGCCTGCTGGAGGTGGCCCAGCTCCTGGGTGTGCCGGTGGGGGGCGCGCACCGTGAAGCCGGCGCCGGAGCCCTCGACGGGCAGGCCGTCGATGTGCATCGGCAGGGCCCGGGATGACGCCTGCATCTCGGAGAGGGCGTGCTGAAGGCGAAGCCGCTCCGCCGAGCCGGGCGGATAGGT
>PMYJ01000083.1 GCA_003170875.1 Candidatus Dormiibacterota bacterium
CCGATCCGTCGACTGCCAGTAGACGTAGTCATCCCAGCCGTGCGGGGTGAATACCAGACGCATCAGGCCAGTTCGTGGGTCTGTCGATCTCCGGCGCGGGCCTGTTCCAAGCTCTCCAGTAGCCTCTTCGCGTTTGCCGGAGCCCGAAGCAGGTATGCAGTTGCTTCGAGGGCGTCATAGTCGGCCCGGGCCATCAGGACAGCATCGCCACGCTTCGAGGTGATCTCCACGGGCTGGCGATCGTTGTTGACCTGTTCGATCAGAGGAAACAGATTCTTCCGTGCCGCGCTGGCACTCACAACCACACTCAAAGTCCTCCTTACTGGTACAGCATATGGCACCACTCGGCGGAGCGAGAAGACCGGAGCGCCAGCGGCGGTCCTCTCCGCCGGGCATCATCCAGGCGCGACACACGAAGTCCTGGTTGATCGTCGAGTAGAGCGCCCGCTCGAACGTGGGGAGCAGGCAGGGATCCCGCTGGGGTTCAACCTCGACAATCCACCGCGAGGTGATCCAGCACCGCGGACACATTCGATCGAAAATTCGATCGGGAGAAGTCAAGACGCACCTTGCTCCCGCCAGCTACATCCTCAGGTTTGCGTTCTCGACCGCAGCGACCGCGTCGTCGGGACCGCTCAGAGCAGCCTCGGCCGCGGAGCGACGACCGCCCAGATAAAGCGCAAGTTCGGTGGCGCGGCCTGACAGGACCGCTGCAGGTTCAGATCCGAATAGTCGGCGTTTGCCATCGTCACGGACCAGGAGGAGACCGAAAGGCCGCGTCTTGCGTGCAACGCGGCGGGTGATAAACCCACTCATTCGCCATGACAGCTCATCGAGATCCGGACGATCGGTGCGCGGCCCCATGCCGTTGGCTCGGCGCGCGTCCTCGTGATGGATGAAGTACTCGAATCCGTTGAACATGGTGCGGATGCCAGGAACCCGCCACGGGATCAAGGGCGCCCCCGCTCGCAGCCGGGCGACCAACACTGTCCATCCCCTCGCCTTCTCTACTGCCCGGCGCTCGTCCGGCCAGCGATGGAAATGCTCTCTGAGAACCAGGTGGGCGGCCAGGTCGGAGGTCGTCCACCCCTCACACAGCGTGGGTGCATCGGGGCCGAGTTCGATCAGGAGATCACAGAGTTCGCGGCGCTCTCGGGCGTCGATCGGTTCAGCCACTTCTTCCCACCATACGCCGACTGGTTGACCCGTCAACCATAGTCCGACGGCCTGAGACACAACGAGGTGTCGGTGGACCTGGAGCCCTTCCCCGGAGTGGCGCACCGGCCGGCGCCGGCCGCGGCCGGCGCGACCTGAACCATGCCTCTTGAGCCCGCAGGGGAGCCGTTCCCTCTCCCGCAGGCCCCCTCTTTGGGCGGGCCCGGGGCGAGCCGCCTAGCCCGCCCCTGTTTACCCTACTGGGCGAGGACGTTCGTGCTACTGGGCGAGGACGTTGGTGCTACTGGGCGAGGACGTGCGTGGCCACCGCCTCGACTTCAGCAAGGGTGAGCGCCGCGGTGATATCGATCAGGTCCGAGCCGTCGAGGATCTCGATGACGCTCGTAGCCACGCCGCTGGGATTGCTGCTGGCGTCGGCGGCGGTGAACGCGTAGGCCGCGCTGCCGAAGCCGGAGACCGAGGAGGCAGTCACGTTGTCAGAGCTGGCGGCCGCGTCCGCGGCGATCTGCAACGCGCTGGCCGTCGTTCCCGGCGCTGCAGTGACCCCGATCACCAGATTCGCGCCGCTCGTGGTGTTGTTGTAGCTACAGACGAGGGATCCCGTGGAGCTGGCCTGCTCAGGCGCCGGGAAGGTGGCGCCGGTCAGCGTGGCGATCTCCGCCGACGTGGGACAGGTCGTGGAGAGGGCAGCGCCGGCGGAAGTCGGCGTCGCGGCACTGCTCGAGGGGGTGGACGTGCCCGCTGCCGTGCTGGGTGAGCTCGTCGAGGGCGCGGTGGTGCTCGATGCCCCGCACGCGGCGAGGAGCAGCACGCTCAAGAGGCCGATCCCCGCGGCGCCCGGGTGGCGAAGGGTGGGAGAGTGGAAAGACACGACATGCCCCCCTGTCAGAAGAGTTGATACGGATGATCGGCCCGACTTGCGCGTCGACGGTCCCGTACTTCGCCAGCCGGGGCTCTGTCCCGTGGGTCCGACGCCCGGGTTCCGCGCCCACCGGGCTGGCGCCACCCGACCATGACGAATACTACGCTGATTGAAGGATCAGGGTACATAGGCATCGGACCAAGGGCCTAGCGGCCCTAACAGGGTGTTGATCTTCGCCTCCTGATTCGGTGGAAGCGGAGGACGTCCCCGACGCTCAATCGAGGATCGTGTTCCCAAGCGCCCCTCGACGATCCGAAACCGACGTCTCCAGCGCGTCACGAAACCTCAAATGAGGGCTGGATAGGCGGGTGGTCGGCAGACTTGTATTCGGATCCGCCCGGAAACGCCCACCCTTATTGCCAAGGTAGGGGTCGCGAGTTCGAGCCTCGTCTCCCGCTCCAGTTGGCTCCGAGGCTAGAATCCCTCTTCAGCGGGCGCTCGGTCGGCTCGGTCGCCGCGGTGCGGATCAGCTGCTGGCGTCCTGCGCGTGCTGGCCAACGAGCTGGGAGCCGAGGTGTCGGCGGAGGACTGCTGTTGACGAACCCAGGCGAGCCGATGAGATTGGTGCTGCCGGAACCCGTTCCGCCCAATCCGGAGTTCGCTCGGCCGTCGAGCCCCAAGCGGCTCGACCGGGCGATGCACTCCCTGAACGCGCGCGGGTTCCCAAGCGAGATCGTCGACAGCCGGGAGGAGGCTCGCCGTCAAGTGCTCGACGCCGTCCCGGAGGGTGCCGAGGTTCATAGCGCCCTTTCCGAGACCATGCGCGAGCTCGGCATCACGACGGAGATCGATGAGTCGGGGCGCTACCACTCGGTCAGGAAACGGCTGATGCAGTTCGACCGGCCCACCCAGTTTCGCGAGATGCAGAAGATGGCCGCGGCTCCCGACTACATCGTGGGAAGCGCGAACGCCGTCACCGAGGACGGCGACATTCTCGTCGGTTCAGGCTCCGGCAGCCAGATCGGAGCCTACGCATATGCTGCCGCTCACGTGATCCTGGTGGTGGGTCACCAGAAGATCGTCCGCGACGTCGCTGAGGGGATGCGCCGCATGCGCGAGTACTGCGTCCCGCTGGAATTCGAGCGCATGAAGTCCATCGGCCACCAGGGGACGGTGCTGGCGAAGACGCTGATCCTTCACTCGGAGTTCCAGGGCAGGGTCCGCGTCATCCTCATCCGCGATGCGATCGGCTTCTGAGGCGGTCCGCCGCTCTTGTTCCCAAGCGCTCGCTCCACGAGCGTACAGCAGGGCTGAGCGCCGCCCACGTGCGGACCATTGACGAAGGCATCCGTTTCTCCCTCGGCCCCGTCGACGGCGCGTTTGGGGGGGGGTACTTCGCTCCGAACAACCTGTTGGGGGCCGGTTCGCTACGGCCAAGCAACGCGGCCGGCCCCGACCCGTGAAGATCACGTGAACTCACATCGCGCGCGTCCCTGCCCGAAGCGACGAATCGGGAGTGCACGACTTGGAGCTTGCCCGGGCTGACACGCGTCGGGCTCGACGCTGGCGCCACAGCGCCAGCGCGGGCCTTGCCTGCACGCTGCGGCCTTGGAGATCGTCGCGGTAGCTTCAACGGCGAGCCTGGCGTGCATGTCCGCGTCTGCAGCACAGAAACTGGTCGCCATATTTGCACTGGCCTTAGCACATCAACGCCAAGGTCAAGGGCTACCTGAGCCACGGCCTCCCCGTGCTCTCGGTGGATACCAAGAAGAAAGAGTTGGTGGGGAACTTCAAGAACGCCGGTCAAGAATGGCGTCCGCGGGGCGAGCCGGCGCGAGTACGTGTCCACGACTTTCTCGAACCCGAGCTGGGCCGGGCCATTCCCTACGGCATCTATGACATCGGCAAGGACATGGGCTGGGTCAGCGTCGGCCAGGGTCACGACACTGCCAGCTTTGCGGTGGAGAGCCTGCGTCGCTGGTGGCGCACCGTTGGTCAGCCGCTCTACGGCGAGGCCTCGCGCCTGCTCATCTGCGCTGACGGCGGCGGCAGCAACGCATATCGGCTCCGGCTCTGGAAGCTGGAACTGGGGCGGCTCGCCCAGGAGACCGGGCTCAGTATCACCGTCGCCCACTTCCCGCCGGGTACAAGCAAGTGGAACCGGATCGAGCACCGTCTCTTCTCCCACATCAGCATGAACTGGCGTGGCCAACCGCTGACCAGCCACGAGGTGGTGGTGCACCTCATCGGCGCCACCAGCACCAGGAGCGGCCTCAAAGTCCAGGCCCATCGCGACGCCGCCAGCTATCCCAAAGGGGTGGGAGGTCAGCGACGCCGACCTGGCCACCGAGGAGATCCAGCCGGACCGCTTCCACGGCGAGTGGAACTACACCCTCACCCCCCGCCGACCCCACGTACGGTAGTCGGGTACTGGGTCAGGTTCGGCTAGGCGGCTCAAATTGACCCGCTACCCGGCAAATTCATGCGACGGGTTAATGGGATGTGCCGTCACACGTTGTCGCCACGATTCGAGGCGTGCTCGGAGTCCCTCCGTCCGGCAACCCACGGTCCGCGGCCGGCGGTCCGCCTGACCCTCGGAGCCGGCCACCAGGACCGCCGGAGCCGGCCCCCGGCTTCTGGCCGCCGCCGCCCCCTCCTCCCGGCCCGCCGCCCGATTGGGAGACGCCGCCGAGGTGGGCCTCGCAAGTCGGAGTCCCCAGACC
>PMYJ01000114.1 GCA_003170875.1 Candidatus Dormiibacterota bacterium
CTGCACCCCGGTCGTGAACGGGGAGCCGAGCAGCACCGAGTCCGACCTGGTGGTGGCGAGCTTCGACGCCGCGACCGGCACCCTCGGGCCTCTCCACCGCATCGTCACCGGCACCATGGCGGCCTCGCCCACGTGGTCGCCCGATGGGACTGACCTGATCTACCTCGCCCCCGAGACTGGGGACGGCTACTTCGAGCTTTGGTCCGTCAAGGACGCCGCGACGTCGCTGGCGCCGCAACCGAAGCAGGTCACGACCGACCTGGACCTCGACGGCTCCGCTGCGGTGTGGACGCCGTGATGTCGGGGCACTGACGCCTCTCCGAGGAGGAGGCCGCACCTCGTCTGAGCTGCGCCGGCGGGTCCCTTCCAAAAGGAGAGGCCCGACCCCCGAGGGGACGGGCCTCAGCGAAGGAGAAGGCGCCACCAGGGTTCAAGATGTAGTGGGTCGGACCGGTGGCTGACCCCATATCTTGATGATTCCTTAAGGCAGTGTCAAGCGCCGGTTGGGGGTCGGCCTCGCCGTCGCGGGCGAGCGCTACCCGGACAGCCCGCCGGGCCGTGGCCGCCCTCCGCGGGGCCCCGCCACCGCGCGGAGCAGCGTCCGCAGCCACGGTGGCGGGACGGTGCCGGCCCCAGTCCCCCTCCGGGCTCCGGCGCCCGCCGGCCGGCGTGCGACCGCGGCCGTGGACCGGGCCCCGGTGGACACGGGCATCGCCGTCCTGGCGGCCGTACGGGGGACGGCCGCTCCGTGCAGCTCCACGGTGGGGTTGGAGGAGACGATCGCGGCGAGCTCGACCCCGCTCATCGTCTCCACCTCCAGCAGCCGCGCCGCCAGGGCGTCGAGCAGCTCCCTGCGGGCCGCAAGGATCGCCCGGGCCCGGCCCAGCGCCTCGTCGAGGAGCCGGTCGACCTCGTCGTCGACCCGGCGGCCCAATTCGTCCGAATGGGCGTGGGCCAGCCCCATCTCGCCCGCCTCGACCACGCGGACGCCCAGCCCCGACATCCCCAGCTCGGTGACCATCTGGCGGGCCAGCTGAGTTGCCTTGAGGAGGTCGTCGGCGCCCCCAGTCGTGATGTCCTCCTGGCCGAGCACGATCTCCTCCGCGGCCCGTCCCCCGAGCAGGCCCGCGAGGCGGTTGCGGAGCTGCGACTTGGAGCCGAGGGCCCGGTCGCCCTCGGGCACGGTGAGGGTCCAGCCCAGTGACCGCCCCCGGCCGACGATGCTCACCCGTCGGACCGGGTCGGTCCCGGGCAGGGAGGTGAGGACGAGGGCGTGCCCCATCTCGTGGTACGCGATGGTGCGCCTCTCGTCCAGGCTGAGCAGGCGCCCCCTCCGCTCGGGGCCGGCGAGCACCCGGTCGACAGCCGCCTCCAGCTGCGCCATGCCGATCACCGGCAGCTGCTCGCGGGCGGCGAGGAGCGCCGCCTCGTTGATCAGGTTGGCCAGGTCGGCCCCGGTGAAACCCGGCGTCCGCCGGGCCAGGAGCCCGAGGTCGGCGTCCTCGCCGAGCGGCTTGCAGCGGGCGTGAACGGCGAGGATCGCCTCGCGACCGGTGACGTCCGGCGCGTCGACCGTCACCTGGCGGTCGAATCTCCCCGGCCGGAGCAGGGCCTCGTCGAGCACGTCGGCGCGGTTGGTGGCGCCGATGACGACGATCCGCGCCCCCTGGTCAAAACCGTCCAGCTCGACGAGCAGCTGGTTGAGCGTCTGCTCGCGCTCCTCGTGGCCGAGGTTGACCCCGGCGCCGCCCCGGCGCCGGCCCACAGCGTCGATCTCGTCCACGAAGACGATGCACGGAGCGGACTTCCTCGCCTTCTTGAAGAGATCGCGCACCCGCGCGGCGCCCACCCCCACGAACATCTCCACGAACTCCGACCCNNGCCAGCAGGGTCTTGCCGGTGCCCGGCGGCCCGACCAGGAGCACTCCCTTGGGCACCCGGGCTCCCAGGTCGCGGTACCGGTCGGGGTCCCGGAGGAAGGCGACCAGCTCTCCCATCTCGAGCTTGGCGTCGTCGCACCCCGCGACGTCGGCGAAGGTGCTGAGCGGCTGGTCACCCGCGACCGCCTTGGTCCGGGAGCGCAGCAGCCCCACCGGCCCGCCTGCGCCCTGGCGCCAGTAGAGGATGACGATGACCATCACGATGATGAGCGTCGGCACCAGCACCAGGAGCAGCGTGGCGAGCGGCACGCCGCCCTCGGGTGTGAAGTTCGTGTAGTGGTTGCTGGCGAAGATGTTCTCGACCGCGCCCTGATCCGCGTTCGGTGTCAGGTGCTCGCCGCCCACGGCGTCCCACCAGGTCACTGAGTCGGGAGAGACGATCGCCGGGTGGGCGGTGTCGAACGAGATCTGGTCCTGGGGCGCGCCGGTCCCGCTCTCGGCGTTGAGCACCGCCTGGGTCAGCGTCCCCAGGCTGGCCTGGGGCGGGGACGGCGGCTGGTCCCGGACCTGCACGTAGATCAGGACCACCACCGCGAGAAAGGCCGCCCAGAGACCGAGCAGGGCCACCTGCTTGCGGGTGGACATCAGGACCGGTACGCCTGCGCAGTCCCGCTGGACATCGTCCCGAGCGCTCCCACTTCCCTCGCTTCTACCGCGCCACCGCAGGGGCGAAAAGACGATGAGCGGGGACCGCGGTCACCGCTCCCGAGCGGAGGAGCCCCTGGTACGGTCAGTCGAGTATAGGTGGGCGTCCATCAACGCGCCAGTCGCCGCGAATTGCATGCGATGTGGCGCCGCCGCTGTCGCCCCGCTGTGGGAACTCGGCGGGCCCGATGTCACATTGCCGGTGCAATGTCGCGCACCAGCAGGGCGTCCATCCCCGGGGTCCACACCGTTCTGCGGTCGGGCGTGATCGCCAGCGCCTCGTATCCATCCATCCCCGCCACCCAGTGCAATCCCTGCTCACCCATCACGAACGCGGCGGTGGCGAAGGCGTCGGCGTAGGTGAGGCTGGGGCCGACCACGGTCATGCTCAGCAGCCCCTCCGGGGCCCGTCCGGTGTGGGGGTCGAGGATGTGCTC
>PMYJ01000035.1 GCA_003170875.1 Candidatus Dormiibacterota bacterium
ACTTCGTGACCGGAAGGCTAGACGCTCACGCCTGGCTGCACCTCGGCAAGCAGCAGGGCAACCGCGTCGTCCACATGCTGTTCCACGGTGGGCGAGAGGCCCTCGCCGTGACCCTCCTCGGCAAGGGCGATCAGCAGCAGGATGAGACGCGGCGGCAGCCGTTCGAGAGCGCGCCCCAGGGCCAGTGCTGCGGCCACCCCGAGGCCGTGGCTGCTGGTGCCGGCCTCAAAGCCCGAGACCGCATCCGGCGCGCTGGTCACGTCGATCCGGGTGACCCCGGTCGCCGGGGAATGTGCCCACCGGACGGCGTCCACCACCACCGCGAGATCGGCCCCCGCCCAGGCGTCGAGCAGCGCGGTCGCCTCTCCGCCCAGGGTGCGCACCTCCACGTCGGGGGGCAGCAGCGGCCGTGCGCGCTCGACCACCGCGATGCCGGCGCCGTCGTCACGGCGCATCTCGTTGCCGACGCCGATGACCACGACGCGTCGCCGCGCCGAGGGCGCCACCGTCTGGACCGCCACCACCGTCGCCGCTGCGCTCACGCCCGGTCGCCCCGCTACGGGCGCGGCACCCGCCGGCCCGTCCACCTCATCGCCGCTCGACGGTGAAGTCGAGGAAGTGGGTGGAGCAGGAGATGCAGGGGTCGTAGTTGCGGATCGACTGCTCGCAGAGGTGCTGCAGGTCATGGTCGTCCAGCTCCAGGTTGGCGGTCACCAGCTTGCGCAGGTCGGCCTCGATCGCGTCCTGGTTCTGGGCGGTGGGGGGGACGATGTCGGCCTCCAGGATGGTCCCCTCGTCGTCGATGCTGTAGCGGTGGTAGAGGATGCCGCGGGGCGCCTCGGTGGCGCCGTGGCCGACACCCGCTCGCGGCTCGACCGGGACCGCCGGCCGGTCGGGCTCGGAGTACTCCTCGATGATCCTCACCGCCTCGTCGCAGGCGGCGACGGTTTCGACGGCCCGGACCACGATGCTGCGGAAGGGGTTGCGGCACTCCTTCCCGAGTCCCGCCTCCGTGGCCGCTTCACGTGCCACCGCGGGCAGCTGGTCGTAGTTGAGGGTGTAGCGCGCCAGCGGGCCCACCAGGTAGCGGCCGCGCTCGATGATGTGGCCGTGGAGCGAGGTCGAATGGGGGACGTGCTCCTCGACGATGTGCTCCAGGAACTCAGCCACCTCGATGTCGAGACCGCGGTCGGAGACCACCCGCCCCTGCGTGATCGCGTACTCGTCGGGATGGTGGAGCGCCACCAGCTCGTGGTCGACCTCGAGGTCGGGGAAGTCGAAGCCGGAGACCCAGCGCACCGTATCCAGGGCGGCGTCGCGCGCCCAGCGCAGCCTCTCTGCGAGCGGGCGCAGCTCCCGCTTGGTGGGCGCGCGGTAGAAGCCGCCGAGCCGGACGTTGATGGGGTGGATCGCGCGGCCGCCGACGATCTCCATGATGTCGTTGCCGACCTTCTTGAGCTGGAGGGCCTTCTCGACGACGTCGCGATGGTCCTTGGCCAGCTCCAGGGCGCTGCCGGCGCCGAGGAAATCGGGAGCGTGCAGGAAGTAGATGTGGAGCACGTGGCTCTCGATCCACTCCCCGCAGTAGAGGAGGCGGCGCAGGGCGCGGAGCGGCTCGTCGAGGACGGCGCCGCACGCCTGCTCGATCGCCTGGCAGGAGCTCATCTGGTAGGCGACCGGGCAGATCCCGCAGATGCGAGCGGTGATGTCGGGGGGCTCAGTGTAGGCGCGGCCGCGCAGGAACGCCTCGAAGAAGCGGGGCGGCTCGTAGATGCGCAGGCGAACGTCGGTGACCTCGCCGTCGGTGACGACCACGTGCATGGCACCCTCGCCCTCGACCCGGGCGAGCCCCTCGACGGTGAGATCGCGAATCTTGTGAGTCACAGGCGTCCTGCCCCCTTCTCCTCGGCCCGGCTCGCCGCCTCGAAGGCGGGGGCGGTGGCGTTGAAGGTGCGGAAGAGCCGCATCACGGTGCCATCGTCCATTCCCCCGGAATGGAGGGCGGCGGAGAGCGAGGCCGCGTTGGGTGTCTCCATCGGCCCGAAGCAGCCGTAGCAGCCGCGCTCGAAGCTGGGGCAGATGGCGCCGCAGCCCGCCTGGGTGACCGGGCCGAGGCAGCCCGTGCCATGGGCGACCATCACGCAGACGTTGCCCCGGCGCTTGCACTCGAGGCAGACGCTGTGGGTGCGGATGTCGGGCTTGCGCTTGCGCAGGAATGCGCTGAGGACCTCCAGAAGCTGTCCCCGGTCCACTGGGCACCCGCGCAGCTCAAAGTCCACCGGAACGTGGGCGGAGATGGGGGTCGAGCTCTCGAGCGTCGAGAGGTACTCGGGGTGGGCGTAGACCACGGAGGCGAACTCATCCACCGCCGTGAAATTGCGCAGCGCCTGGATGCCGCCGGCGGTGGCGCAGGCGCCGATCGCGACCAGGTGTCGGGAGACCCGCCGGACCTCCTGGATCCGCTCCGCATCCTGGGGGGTCGTCACCGAGCCCTCCACCAGGGACACATCGTAGGGGCCCTCGACGACCGCCGACGATGCCTCCAGGAAGTGGGCGATCTCGACGGCGCCCGCGACGGCGAGCAGCTCGTCCTCGCAATCGAGCAGGGAGAGCTGGCAGCCGTCGCAGGAGGCGAACTTCCAGACCGCGAGCTTCGGGGTCGAGTGCACTGCCACTAGAGCTCCCTCCGGGCAACCAGCGGGCCGACCCGCGACCAGGGGAAGACGGGTCCGTTGAGGCAGATCAGCACCGGCCCGAGCTGGCAGTGGCCGCAGCGGCCGACTCCGCACTGCACGTTCCGCTCCATCGAGACCCGCACCCGCTCGGCGGCGACGCCACGCCCGAGCACCTCGGCGGCGGTGAACCGCAGCATCACCTCGGGGCCGCAGATCATGACCGTGGTGACCTCGGGATCGATGGTGACGCGCTCGATGAGTGTGGGCACCACTCCCACCTCGCCCTTCCAGGCGGCGGTCGCGTAGTCGACCGTGGTGCGGACGGTGATCCGAGCGCTCGCCTGCCAGCTCGCCACCTCGCCGCGGAACACGATCTCCTCCGGAGAACGCGCCCCCACCAGGACGGTGACGCGTCGAAACCGGCGCCGGTTGTGGAGCAGCTCATGGACGACCGGCCGCAGCGGGGCCAGGCCGATGCCGCCGGCGATCACGATGACATCGCCCCCTGCGGCCGAGTCGACTCCCCAGTCCGTCCCGAAGGGGCCGCGGACCCCCACCATGGCACCGGCCTCAGCGGCGCAGAGCGCCTGACTCACCGCTCCCACCGCGCGCACGGTGTGCCGCACCCGATGCCCCGCGTCGATGCCGCTGATCGAGATCGGCACCTCGCCCACACCGAACGCGTAGAGCATGTTGAACTGGCCCGGGGCCGGGGTGGCGATCGGCTGCTCCACCGGTTCGAGGCTGAGGGTGACGGTGTCCCCCGTCTCCTGGGCGCGTCCGACCACCCGGTAGGGAACCGGCACCATGGCGTCGGCGGCGCGAACGTCAGCTGGGAGAGCCAGGACCATAGATGTCGAGCATCCGCATGCGGACGGACTGGAGCCGGGCCAGCATGACCTTGGCAAAGCGCTGCACCAGCAGGTATCCGAGGTGCGCATCCGCGTCGCACTTGGTGCGCAGGCAGATACCGTCGAATGCCACGGCCGCCACGTCCTCGCGTGCTTCGGCGTCGAACTGCCATCGATAGGGCTCGAAGAGCCACGACCAGCCCAGCACGTCGCTGCCGTTGAGGGTGTCGATGATGACCCCGCCCCGGCCCGGCACATAGAAGCTCAGGGCGACGCTGCCGCTGCGCAGGAGATAGAAGGTGTGCGCCGACTCACCCTGGGTGAGGATCCGGTCCCCGGCCGCGTAGTGGACGTTGCGGCCGCAGCCCGCGACGAAATCGAGGCTGGCCTGGTCCAGCCCCTGGAAGAAGGTCTGCTCGGCGATGAGATCGGCGATCGTCTTCATGGCGTTGCTCCGGCTGGGAGGCGGGTGAGCCCATCGGTGGCGCGGATTGCAGACACCTCTTCGGTGATGTCGATGCCCACGGGGCACCAGGCGATGCACCGCCCGCACCCGACGCATCCCGAGGTGCCGAACTGGTCGAACCAGGTCGCGAGCTTGTGGGTCATCCACTGCCGGTACCGCGACCGCGTGGTCCACCGCATCGAGCCGCCGTGGAGCTGGGAGTGGTCGACGGCGAAGCAGGACGCCCAGGTCCGGTGCTGCTCGGCGTGGTCGGGGGAGAGACTCCCGGCTTCCCGGAAGTCGGCACAGAAGCAGGTTGGGCAGACCATCGTACAGTTGGCGCAGGCGAGGCACCGGGCGGCGACGGTATCCCACCGGGGATGCTCGAGGTTGTGGAGCAGCACATCCTTGAGGCCGTCCGCCGGGAGCGCCCGGCCGATCGCCGCCGCCGCTCCCGACCACACCGCCGCCGCGGCCTCCCGGTCGGCGGGGGCCGCGTCGCGGGTGGCGAGCCGCGCGGCGACGGCGGCTCCTCTCTCGGAGCCGATCTCGACGAGGAAACGGCTGCCGGCGGCGTCCGGTATCTCGGTGAGCGCGAGGTCGTGGCCCGAGCCGACCCGGGGACCGCTCCCCATCGAGGGGCAGAAGCAGGTCGTTGCCGGGCTGGAGCAGTTGACCGCGATGAAGAGCGCCTCCCCCCGCCGGGCCGCATAGTCCCGATCGGGGTAGTTGGTCTGGACGAGCACACGGTCCTGGACGGCGATCGCGGCAAGCTCGCACGCGCGCACCCCGAGGAAGGCGTAGCGGGGCACCTCGGCCGGAGGAGCGACCTCGACGCCGTCCCGGCTCACCTCCGCCTGCCAGGTGGTCGAGACGGGCGGGAAGAGGAACCGCTTCCAGGAGTCAGGGCCGACCGCGTAGCCGAAGAGCAGATCGTCGTCCCGCCGCCGCAGCCGGTAGCGGCCCGGCCCCTGGTCGTCCGCCCACCCGGCCGGCAGCTCTCCGATCTGGGTGATCTCGTCGTAGACGACGGCCCCGTCCCGGACCGTGGGACCGATCACGCGGCGGCCGTCGGTGACCAGCACGTCGATCAGGGCCTGAAGTCCCGGGCGGTCCAGGACGACGGGATGGTAGTCGGTGGGGGCCGCAGGCACCATCGCCGTCAGTCAACGCTTCCGGCCGTGGATCGCCAGAGCCGTTGGACAGTAGATGGGACGGGACGCACGTCCCGGAATGGGCCGGGGCACACGGTCGGTTGGGACGGATGGTCCCCGTCAGGCGGGGAGGCGCGACTCGCCGCGGTCCGGTGACGTTTCGGTTGTGTCCGTTTCCGGGCCGTTCGCGCGGGGCAGACTGGCCGCATGTGGAACCAGGCTCGTCGGGGGGCGGCGATCGCGGGGGGGACAGCCATCGTCGCCCTGTTTCTCCTCACGGTCGGGGGCGGAGGCTACGTGGCGCCCAGCACTGGCGGGCCTACGGCAAGGGTATCGGACAGCCCGCGCGTCCCGGCGGCGGGCGCGGGCGCGGCAACCGGCGGAACGGTGTCCGCGACGCCCGGGTCGACGCTGCCGGCGTCTCCCGGCGCCACCTCGACCGCGGCGGCATCGGCGTCCGCGACCCCCACGCCGGGCAGCTCACGGCCCTCTGCGTCCGCGAGCTCCACGCCGAGCACCTCACGGCCCTCGACGTCCACGCCATCGCCCTCTGCCGCGCCGGCGCCGGCCACGCCAGCGCCGCGGAGCACCCTTCCGCCAACCCCATCAGCCGGTGCCCCCAGCGCCATCCACGTCTCCGGCAACCGTCTCGTCAACGCCGCCGGCCAGACCGTGACCCTGCACGGTGTGGACATGAGTGGGACGGAGTCCGTCTGCGCCCAGAACTGGAGCACGGATCCGTTCGGGGGTCAGCCCGAGGACAGCGCAGCGACCTTCGCTGCGATGCGCTCCTGGAACATCAACGCGGTGCGCGTTCCCCTCAACGAGGATTGCTGGCTCGGGATCAATGGGGTCGAGATCGGCGGATCCGCCTATCAGAGCGCGATCGTGCAACTGGTCAACGATCTCCAGGCCGCGGGCTTCTACGTGATCCTCGACCTCCACTGGAACGCTCCGGGGACTCAGATCGCGCTCTCCCAGAACCCCGCCCCGGACGAGGACCATTCGCCCGCCTTCTGGTCGGGCGTGGCGAGCACGTTTGGCGGCTACGGGAGCGTCCTTCTTGACCTCTACAACGAGCCCTACTTCTACTGGACGACCTCGGGGGAGAACGAGTGGCAGTGCCTCTGGCAGGGCTGCACCCTCACCCAGTACGTCACCGGAGGATCCCCCTACACGGTCACCACCAACTGGACGACCGCGGGGTTTGACCAGCTCACCACCGACATCCGGAATGCCGGCGCGTCCAACGTGATCATGGCCGGCTGCGTGGACTGGGCCAATGACTGCTCCGACTGGGCCTCGTCCTTCGCACAGTGGGGCTCGGGCGATGCCAACACGGTGGTCTCGTGGCACAGCTACCCGGGGGAGAGCTGCGATACCCAGTCGTGCTGGAATTCGGTGATCGCCCCATTGGCGACGGAGCGGCCGGTGGTCATCGGTGAGACCGGGGACTCGTCAGCCGGTCCCGAGACCTACCTGCCGACCTTCCTGCCCTGGGCGAGCGCGCACGGGCTGAGCTTCCTGGCCTGGACCTGGAATGCGTGGCAAGACTCCGACGACGTCCTGGTCAGCTCCATGACCGCGGGCACGCCGACCGCGGGCGAGGGCGTCTACTACCAGCAGTATCTCCTCGACCTCAGCCTCGGCTGAGCTGCCTCGAGGCCGCCGCCTCAGGCGGTGAGGTCGCGACGCTCGTACAGGACCACTGACGCTCCGAGCAGGACGATCGGGCAGACGATCAGGAGCAGCATCCCGGACCAGGACACGCCGGTGGTGAGCGCCGCCGAGCCGGCGGTCCAGTGGAAGGGCGACACCGCGTTGGCGAAACCGGTCAGCCACGGCACCAGCGAGCCGACGATGCTGAGCGCGTACATCGCCACCGCCAGGGCGGCAGCACTGCCACCGCCGATCCCGACCGAGCCGGTCGCGGAGGCGACCAGGAACGCGAGCATCCCGAAGCCGACCCCCATCAGTGCCACCGCCAGCACGGTCAGGGTGAGGTTGCCCAGGCTGAGGGTGATGCCCTGCGAGGGGCCGACGACCACGATCGCCAGCCAGATGGCCGCGGCGACGACCAAGAGGGGGGCTAGAGCGCCGCAGGCCTTCTCGACGGCCAGCCGAGTGCGCCGGACGGGGGTCGAGAGCAGGAGGTCGATGGTGCCGTTCTGCTCCTCTCCCGCCAGCGCGCGGCTTCCTGCGAGCACGCCCATGACCAGCAGCAGCACGGGCACGATGGCGCTGAAGAGCTCGGTGCCGAGGTAGCCGGGCGGTGAGAGGTAGCTGACGCCCGCCGGGATGAATGCAGTCCGGAATCCCTTCGGCAGGGTGTTGAGGAGCTGCTGCACGCCGGCGCCGCTGCTCTTGATGGAGGGGTAGAGGAAGACGTAGAGCGCCACCAGCAGCAGGGCCCCGACGCCACACCCGATCAGCGAGCGACGGTGATCGGCCAGCTCCCGGCGGAAGACGTCAAGACGCATCGGCGACCTCCGCATCGTCGGCCTTGGCGGGGACGTTCTTCGCACCGGTGTTCACGGCAACGACGCTCCCCGCGTCGCCTGCCTGCGCGCCGCTCGCCGCGTCGGCACCCTCGGTCCGGTAGTAGTCGTGGAACACCTCGTCGAGGTCGACCTCGGCGCTGCGCAGGGCGTGCACCCGGTAGCGCGCTGCGGTCTTGACCACGGCGTCGAGGTCCCCGCCGGCCGTGATTGTCAGCGTCCGGTCACTCGCCGACACCTGCGAGACCCCGGGGATGGCCCGGAAGACGGCGGGATCGACCTGCTCGGAGAACTCGATGGAGAGCACGTGCCCACCCTGCTCGGAGAGCTCGTTGACATCCTGCACGGCGACCAGCCGGCCGCGGCGCAGGATGCCGGCGCGGTCGCAGAGGCGGGCCACCTCCGGGAGGTCGTGCGAGGAGACGAAGATGGTCGCCCCGCGGTCCCGCGCCTCACGGATCAGGTCGTGGACGTTCCGCTGCATCAGCGGATCGAGGGTCGCGGTCGGCTCGTCCAGGATGAGGATGGCAGGGTCGTGCATCAGCGCCTGGATGACGCCCACCTTCTGCTTCTGGCCGTGGGACATCGCCCCGCACCGCTGGCCGAGATCGCATTCCATCCGCCGGGCTAGCTCGTCAATCCGCTCGGCGGACACGCCGCCTCGCAAATGGCCAAGGTAGGTGAGGAGCTGGCGGGCGGTCAGGCGCGGGTAGAGGCGGAGGTCGCCGGGCAGGTAGCCGGTCCGCCGGCGCACCTCCACGCTGTCCGTGCCGCAGTCGAGGCCGAGAAGGGTGGCGCGGCCGCCGGTCGGCCGGATCAGGCCCAGCAGGCAGCGGATGGTCGTCGTCTTGCCGGCGCCGTTGCTCCCCAGGTAGCCGAAGATCTCCCCGGAGCGGATCTCGAGATCGACGCCGTCGAGGGCCCGCTTGGCGCCGTAGTCCTTGGTCAGCCCCTCAAAGACGATCGCGGGAGAGCTGACCATCGCCGGCAATCCTAGTGCCCCGGACCCCGGCCCGGCCGAGGAATAGGCCCTCAGCTTGTCGAGGCGGCTGCACCGATGGCGGCGTCCAGCACCTCCATCAGGTGCATGACCCGCACATGCGGGGCGTGGCGCCGGGCTCCCACGCGCAGCTGCACCAGGCAGGAGACGTTCTCGGTCACGAGCACGTCGGCCCCCGTCGCCACCACGTTCTCGAACTTGCGGGCGAGGATGGCGTTGCTGTGCTCGGGCTGGCCGGTGGCGTAGCTGCCGGGGCCGCCGCAGCACATCGCCGCCTCCTGGAGCGGGGTGATCCGCAGCTCGGGGATGCGCCCGAGCAGCGCACGCGCCACTCCGCGCTCCGGACCGTCGATGGGCAGCGAGCAGGGCTCGTCGATGGTGACGTGCCAGGGCAGCGGGCCCAGCGGTGCGCGCCACCCCGCCCGCTCCAGGTGGACGCTGGCGAGGTCGGTGGCGTCCGCCACCCGCCCCGCGTCCTCAGCGAGCGCCGGGTCATCTCTGAGGATGCGGCCGTAGCGGCGGACGTGACCCACGCAGCTCGCGACGTCCCCGACCAGCCCGTCCACCGCGAGCCCCGCCAGCCCTGTGACCGTCCGCTTCGCCATCTCGCGCACCGCGGGCCCGTCGCCGAGGCTCTGCGCCGGGAGCCCGAAGCAGCCCAGCTCGGGCGCCTCCAGCTCGAATCCATTGGCGAGGAGCACCCGCATCGCCGCCTCGGTGGCCTCGGGAGCGACCAGGTTCTGGTAGCAGCAGATCAGGAAGCCGAGCCGGCCGCGGATCGGCGGGGTCACTGCGGGGAGGCCGGCCACTCGCTGGTCAGCCCGGCGTCGGGGCAGCGGACCTATCCTCTCCGCCATCCCGCCCACGGTCCCCATCCAACGGGTGATGCGCAGCCCGCGGGCGGCGGCGTGGAGCCCGGTCAGCTGGGCTGCTCGCGAGAGGCGGTGCAGGGTGCGGGTGCCCCCCGGTCGAGGGAGGACGCGGCGCAGCAGCCAGCGCTGCCCACGCGGGTAGCCCTCCTGCTCGTGCAGCTCCTGGCGGGCGCGGGCGACGATCGCCGCGGTCGGCACCCGGGGCGGGCAGGCGGCCATGCAGTTGTCGCAGCCCAGACAGGTCGAGAGCGGGCCGTCGGCGATCTCCCGCAACTCGAGGCGCCCCTCCATGGCGTCCCGGATCAGCGCGACCCGTCCCCGCGCCGTCTCCCACTCCACCGGGTTGACCTGGTAGGTGGGGCAGACCGCCTGGCAGAGCGAGCACTTGTTGCACCGGCTCACGTCCTCGTAGATGTCGGCGAGGAAGCGGGGCGGGGGCACGGCTGTCGACTCCCCCGGGGGCTCGACGAGTGCGTCCAGGGGAGCGGCACGGGGGAGGCTCATGGCCCGCCCGATTGTAGGGGGCGGGCGGAGCGGAGTCTCGGCAACGCCGGCGGCCAGCCGGTGACCGCCGTAAAATGGTGGCCGTGTTCTCCCGTCATCAGCGCCTGTGGCTGTGGCTGCTGTTCCTCTTGCTGTGCTTCCTGGGGTGGGGGATTCATCGCTTGGTGCCGCCTGTCTGGGTCGTGATCGAGGGCGTGGGCATCTACGCGCTCGTGCTGTGCGTCATCTACTGCATCTTCAAGGCGGTGAGGATGCAGGTGCGCTTCATGCGCAACCGCCGCCGTCGCGGGGTGCCAGCGCGCTGAACTGGCGGCTCGGGCGCCTCCGGACATACCCTCGGCCGGATGGTAGGCGCGGGCAGGGGCCACTCGGCCCTCTCCCTCCGCGGACCGATGCCCCTGGCATCCCCAGGCCAGGGGTCCAACGTAGAGGTCGACGGCTGGAGTGAAGCTCTGCACCGCCAGGAGGTGTGGACATGAGCGGAAACAGCGTGGGAATGGTGGTCACCGCCTTCGTGGCGGGATCGACACCTCGGGGTGAGGAGGCACCGGGCTCGTATGGGCACGGGAGCAGAGAGGCGAAGGAGTGGACGGTCCGCGACGTGATGTCGTCGCCGGTCGTGCACATCCCTCCGAACGCACCGGTCAAGGCGGTCGCCGAGCTGCTGCTGTCGGAGCGGGTCAGCGGCGTCCCGGTCGTCGACGCCCATGGGCACCTGCTGGGGGTCGTCTCCGAGGAGGACCTACTCGCCAAGCAGATCGACCTGCCCGCCAGCGCGCACGTGCCCTGGCTCAGTGGTGGCCACTTGTCGCACGAGTTCCGCCGCCGCCGTGAGGCGCTGACGGCGGAGGGGCTGATGAGCACCCCGGTGACCTGCGTGCACCCGGACACCACCCTGCGGCAGGCCGCCAAGACCATGTACCTGCGCCACCTCAAGCGCCTTCCGGTCGTGGACGGCGGCTCGCTGGTCGGGATGGTCAGCCGCGCCGACCTGCTCCGCGTCTACCTCCTGCCCGACGAGCACCTGCGGCGAGACGCGGAGCACATGCTCCACGGGACCCTGGCCATGGGCGCCGCAGCGGTGTCCGTCACCGTGCACGAGGGCGTGGTCACGCTGGAGGGCGAGGTGGCCACCCACAGCGAGGCCGACGTGCTCGTGCGCCTCCTGGGCCGGCTCGACGGTGTGGTGGCGGTCGAGGCGCGGCTCACGTGGCGCATCGACGACCACGCCGCTCCCCAGGGGAAGCACGCGGCTCACACCTGACTCGGTCGCCGCCCAGGGCAGGAGCGCGGCTCGCACCTGACCCCTCCGGTGCCCCCGCACCGCGGGCCCCGGCCGGACCGTACACTTGTGCGTCGATGATCGGCCCCTACCAGACGCGACGGAGTGAGGTGCAGAAGCCGCAGGCTTCGGCGCCGAGCGTAGGACCGTCTGGTATGCCGAGCGCATACCACCTCGAGACCCTCGACGACGGCGATCGGGCTCAGCTCGAGCCGTGGGTGAGCAACCTGGACTCCCCCGTATTCGCCCTGAATGGTCTCTCCCAGGTGACCGCGGCGGCGCTCTTCGCGCGCTACAGCCGGAGCCCCAAGAGCCTGCGCCGGCTCCTCCTCGACGAGTTCCTGAAGGGGGATGCGGTCGTCCCGGAGCTGGCGGCCCCGGCTCGGGACGATGCGGGCAGGGCGCGGGCGGGGCGCCTCTTCGGGCGCGTCATCGCCGAGTACGGGGACGATTCGGTCGCCCAGCTAGGTGGCATCCACCTGGCCTGCGAACAGGTCAGCCAGCCCCTGGCCAAGGCGATCGAATGGGGCCGCCTCGCCGCCTACCTCGAGCAGTCGACCCGCTACATCCCCTACACCGACCTCCGCGATGGGCATTACCGCTACCACCGTGACCCGGAGCTGATGGGGTCGGCTCACGCCGCCACGTACCTTGCAGCCATGGACGGGCTCTTCGACGCCTATGTGGAGATGCTCCCCCTGCTGCGCGCGCATCTCGCTCAGACCCTGCCCGAGGAGGCCGACGCCAAGGCGCGCGATCGGGCGATCCGGGCGCTGTCCCTCGACCTCCTCCGCGGCCTGCTGCCCGCGGGCACGGTGAGCAACCTCGGGGTGTACGCCTCGCCCCAGGCGCTGGAGCAGCTGGTGATGCGGCTGCGAGCCCACCCTCTCCCCGAGGCGCGCGCCTACGCCGAGCTGATCGACCGCGAGCTGCAGGCGACCATCCCCGAGATGGTCACCCGGCTCGATCGCCCGGACCGGGGTGGGGTCTGGGTGGAGTACCTGCGCGAGACCGCATTGGCCCTGGAGGCGGAGGGGGAGAGGCTGACCGGTGCCGGCGGGCTCCAGAAGGACCTTCCCGACGTCGAGATCCCATCCGCGGGCTCGGTCGCCCTGCTGCGCTGGGACCCGGACGGCGAGGAGCGGATCATGGCCGCGGCCCTGCTGCCGCACACCTCGGCCGGGCTCGAGGAGGTGGTGGCCGCGGTGCACGCGCTCCCCGAGGCAGAGCGGGACCGCCTCTTCGCCGCCGCGCTCGGGGTTCGGGGCAATCGGCGGCACCGGCCCGGCAGGGGCTTCGAGCACACCGATTACACATTCGAGCTGGTGTCGGACTTCGGGGCGTTCCGCGATCTCCAGCGCCATCGGATGCTGACCATCCAGTGGCAGGAGCTGACCCCCGCGCTGGGCTATGCCATCCCGCCCGAGGTGGTCGCCGCCGGGCTGGAGGGGCGGTGGCGAGAGGCGGTGGAGCGGGCCGAGGCGGCCTGGGTGGAGATCCGCCCCGAGCTGCCCGAGCAGGCCCAGTACCTGGTCACCCTGGCCCACCGGGTCCGCTACGTGATCAAGCTCAACGCCCGCGAGGCGCTCCACCTGATCGAGTTGCGCACCTCGCCCCAGGGGCATCCCAGCTACCGCCGGATCTGCCAGGAGATGCTCCAGCAGATCGACGCCGTGGCCGGCCACCACCGGGTGGTCCGGGCGATGAGCTTCGCCGGGCGCGAGGACGTCCACCTGCCCCGCTACGCGGCCGAGGTGGGCCGGGGCGACTGAGCCGATTGGACCTGTCTGGGGCTACGTCAGGGTCCAAGGACCCATACGATCCGGGAACTCAAGCCCATCTCCGGGCGGGCAGTGTCGTATGATTCCTATCGAACCACCGCCGGAGGGCGGGGCAGCCGACGTCAGAGGGACCCAGCAATGATCAGCGTCTCTGAAGCAGCCGTCGGGCAGCTCAAGGAGCTCATCCCCCAGGAGCCGAAGGCAAAGGTCGGCCTGCGCGTATTCATCCAGTCGGGCGGCTGCAGTGGTTTCTCGTACGGGATGGGCCTGGACGACAACCCGCCCCGCGAGGACGACCAGGTGGTCACTGTCAGCGGGCTCAACGTCTACATCGACGAGTACTCCGCCCAGTACCTGGAGGGGGCCGAGATCGACTACGCCGACGCCCTCATGGGTGGCGGCTTCACGATCCACAACCCCAACGCGGTTCGGACCTGCGGCTGCGGCCACAGCTTCCAGACCGCCGACGGAGCCGGCGAGGCCCGCGCCTGCGGGCACTGAGCCCAACTCGCCGGCTCCGCCCGGCCGCCGCGGGGGGCGGTGGCTGGGCGCGGTATCCTGTGCCCGCGACGCGGGAGTAGCTCAGTTGGTAGAGCGCTAGCCTTCCAAGCTGGATGTCGCGAGTTCGAGTCTCGTCTCCCGCTCCACGACCTCTGGTGGTGACCACGGGTCAGCGGACACCAGAGGATTGCGGTCGGCGGCCCGCGGAACTGGCTCTCGTCACTTCTCGCGATGAGGTGACTCTGCGCGTACTCCTCAGCCTCGAGGCCGTCTAACTCTGTGAGCACGTCGCACTGACACGCCACGGTCACGGGTAATCAGACGCCCACTTCCCGTCGGGTAGGCGTCTTGTTAGGGGTCGTGCGCCGGTGCCCGGAGGGCGTGTTGGCGTGTCGATAGAATGCGGCGCGGCACCACGCGACGTGGCGTGCGCCGAGCCGGCTTCCTTGGGCGGAGAGGCCGGGCCCGAAGGCGCTCGACATCCTTCTCGAGTAGGCTCTTGATGAGGGTCTGGTAGCCGATGCCGACCTCATCAGCCACTTGTCTCAAGGTGGTCAGCAGCTCTTCTGGGAACCGAATCGAGATCGCTTGCTGGCGTTCCCGATGGGTCGCCAGGAGTCCTGAGGAGCGACGATCGAGCTCGTCGTCGGACGTGCCTTCGTAGGGGTCGGGGAATCGCCTTGTGGTCATCGCAGAAGCCTCCGCTCACGTCTGCCCGCCCAGTGAGCACGACTGTACGGGGACCAGGCGAGTGCAGCACGATCTTGTGCTATCGGTCACTTCGCTGTGAACCCGCCGTCCAGCACCAGACAGCTACCGACGGCGAAGCTGCTCTCGTCGGACGCCAGGAACAACGCGCCGAAGGCGATCTCCCGGGCGTCAGCGATGCGCGCGATCGGTGCCCAGCTCGCCTGTTCCTGCGCGGTCTTGGCGGGATCCAGGCTGTTGTCAACCTCCGCCTGTAGGAGTGGCGTCCTGGTGATACCCGGGCACAGGGCATTGACACGGATCCCATAACGAATGAGGTCCAGCGCAATTGCCTTCGTGAACATGATCACCGCCCCTTTGCTCGCGTTGTAGGCAGGGGACTCTGGAACGGCGACAATGCCCATCTCGGAACCCAGCGTGATGATCGAGCCACCGCGATCCTTCATGAGCGGGACCGCAGCCTTGACCATCATGTACATGCCCTTGACGTTGGTCCCAAGCACGCGATCCCACTCATCCTCGTTCAGGCCCTCAATGGGCATGACGCTGGTGATTCCGGCGTTGCAGACCAGCACATCGAGCCCGCCAAAGCGCTCAATCGCCGTGTTGACCAGCAACTGCGCGCCGTCGACGAGCCTGACATCGGCGTGAACGAAGGCCACGCCGGCCCCGCCCAGGGTGGGGTCTGCGGCGGCCGTTGAGAGCGCTCGGTCATCGATGTCTCCGACGACGACGCGGGCTCCCTCCTCCGCGAACAGGGCGGCGATCGCCCGCCCGATGCCGGACGCACCTCCGGTGACGATCGCGGATTTGCCCTCTAACCTCTTCACGTACGCTCTCCAACTTCCAGCGCCTGGTTCAGCTCGGAGTCTGGCATGCTCAGTCCGCCGCCCCAAGGGCGGTGCCTGCGGCGAAGGGCGGCTCCTCGAGCCGCCCGCCCGGGGACCGAGGTGGTCTTCGACGACATGGCGGGGTGAGCCACCCGAGGCCTCGGCGCTGGCCCTGCCATGCCAGACCGAGGTTGGGGGTGCCCCCCGATCCCGGGCGGCTCACCCCGGTGCAGGCCATGCTCCGGCGGGGGCAATCAGCGGGTCGTATAGGCCGTTTGGCACACAATTACTCGGGACTTAAGGGCTGCTGATCGGGGTGGGCATCCTGGTGGTGCTCAAGCTGCGCGGCAGGGAGGACTGGCTGCAACGAGCCGGTGACGTGATCGAGGAGCGTATCGACCCGGCGGTGGAGGTGGGGCCAGCCGCGGGCTCACCGGCTGCGAGCTGACTGGAGGAGAGACAAGGAGGCAGCTGGAGAGGGTTCCCGATCGTTCCCTACATGCGCGACCCCGAGTCAGGGCTGGCGACCGTCGAAACCATCCTCAATCCTGTCGACAACATCGCCGAGAAACCTGGCGGCGTACGCGCCGTCGACGACGCGGTGGTCGAAGCTGAGTGATAGGGTCGCCGGCCGGCCGAGCGCCGGCAGCGCCCGGAAGGCACCGATCCCCAGTACCCCCGTTTGCGGCGGCGTGATGATCGGCGTGAACCCATCGATTCCGAGGGCGCCGAGATTGGTGATCGTGAAGGTCGCGCCTTCCACATCCGCAGCTTCGGATCGACCGGCCCGGGCACGCTCCACCATCGCCTGGAAGACGTCAGCGAGCTCCACCTCCGATCGTCTATCGGCTTCGCGGAGGACCACGATCGTCAACCCCTGAGTGGTCTCGACCGCCACTGCCACGTTGCGTTCTGGATGAACCAGGACGGCGGGGGGGTTCTCCATCCAGGATCCGTTCAAGAGCTCGTACGTGACGAGGCTACGCGCCACGGCGCCCGCGACGAGTGCATCGACGCTCGGTAGGGGATCCATGGCCCGGCGGCGCTCCAGCAACCTTGCGAACCGCACCTCACGATGAAGGGTGACAGCCGGAATCGTCAATGCCGCCTGGGTCATTCGCCGAGCGACGACTCGTCGGATGAGCGTGAGCGGTCGCACGTCCTGTGAGCCAGGGATGCCTGCCGGATACCGGGTGGCGGGATCGCCTTCGGTGTCCGTGACCCCTGAATCTCCGCCCGCGCCGTCCGAGCCAGAACCCATTCAGTCGATCTCCTCGCCTGCTGTGGCGATGGTCCCGATGACCGACAAGATTGCCGTCTCGGTGCCACCCGGCACGACAATCTTTCGAAGAATACCGTCCGCCGGCGATTCGACATCGAGCGAGATCTTCTCGGTCTCGACATGGACGAGCGGCTCCCCCTTGTGCACAGGGTCTCCCTCCTTCTTGAGCCACTCCACCACCAGGCCGACCTCCAGGTCCTGGCCTCCCTGCGGCATCACGACGTTAACCAGCATTTCGGAACCCCTAGCTCACATCAGCAGACGACGTCGACGGGTCGCGATCGAGGCACTCATCTCACCGGGATTGACGCGCCCATCGAAGCCTCGATCCCAGCGACGATTTCGTCCACGGACGGAACGGCGGCACGCTGCAGCGACGTGTTGTACGGGATCGGGGTGTTCTTGCCGCAGACGCGGATGATGGGGCCGGCGAGACTGTCGAACGCCTGCTCGACCACCGTCGCTGCGATATCACCCCCAATCCCACCCCGCTTGACCGCTTCGTGGACCACCACCAAACGGTGCGTGCGGCGAACCGACTCGATGATGGTGTCGGTGTCCATTGGCACCAAGCTGCGAAGGTCGATGATCTCGGCACTGATCCCGCGCTCGGCCAGGCGATCGGCTGCCTCCAGGCAACGGAGGGTCATCAACGAATAGGTGACGACGGTCACGTCGGTGCCGGCACGCTTCACGTCGGCGTGGCCCAGCGGGATCACATAGTCCTCGTCAGGAACCTCGCCTTCGGTCATGTAGAGCAGCTTGTGTTCGATGAACATGACCGGATCGTCGTCGCGGATCGAAGCCTTGAGCAGACCCTTGGCGTCGTACGGGGTGGACGGCATCACGACCTTCAACCCCGGCACGTGGTAGAAGAGCCCCTCGAGGCTCTGCGAGTGCTGCGCGGCGAGTGCCTCGCCCGCACCGCCCTGGGTTCTGATCACGAGCGGAACCCGACCCTGGCCGCCCGACATGAACCGGTACTTCGCCGCCTGGTTCACGATCTGGTCCATGGCCAGCATGACGAAGTCGACAAAGAGGATCTCCACCACCGGTCGAGCACCTGCGATGGCTGCCCCCGCCCCGAGACCGGTGAAGCCGGCTTCGGCGAGCGGTGTGTCAATCACTCGAGTCGGCCCGAACCGCTTCAGAAGGCCTTCCGTTACCCGAAAGGAGCCCCCCCGCTCGGCGATCCCTTCGCCAATGCAGAAGACAAGGGGGTCGCGTTCCATCTCTTCGGTGAGCGCAATCCGCAGGGCGTCCCGATATTTGATCTTCGCCACTCGCTTTTCCTCAGTTCCTCGTCAGCGTCCAGTTTGGAAGGGGTCGATCCAGACCGGTCATGCGGCCGAGATCTCTGCCAGGAAGTCGGCCACGGCTGGCTCCGGGCTGTCGATCGCGAACTGGACGGCCTCGTCCATCAGCACCTCGATTCGCTGATCGATCTGCGCGATCTCGGCTTCAGCCACGCCAGCGTCGACCAGGTGCTGCCGCAATATGCCCACCGGGTCTCGGGCGCGCCACCGCTCCAGCTCGTCCTTTGGCATGTAGAGACCGGGGTCATTGACGTGATGGCCGCCCTGCCGGTAGGTCTTGCATTCGATGAGGGTCGGACCCTCTCCCGCCCGTGCTCGCTGGAGCGGCTTCTCCATCGCCGCACGCACAACGAGGGCATCGTTGCCGTCAACGGTCACACCAGGCATGCCGTATCCGGCCGCGCGCTCGGAGAGGTTCTCGACCAGGGCGGTATCACGGATAGGCGTCGATACGGCGTAGTTGTTGTTCTCCAGGACGAAGATCACCGGCAGGTGGTAGATCGCCGCAAGGTTGAAGGATTCGTGGAGGGCCCCATTGGCTGCGGCACCATCGCTGCAGAACGACACGACCACATCCGAATCACCGCGCAGGTGAATGGCAAAAGCGGCACCGACCGCGAGCGGCATCCCGCCCGCCACGACACCGTTGGCTCCGAGATTGCGCAAGGCCAGGCTCGAGACATGCATGGACCCGCCCCGGCCCCGGCAGTATCCGGTGGCCTTTCCGAGAAGCTCCGCCATCATCAGGCGTGGCTCGTGGCCCTTGGCGATGGCATGACCGTGCCCGCGATGGGTGCTGACGATGTAGTCCGATGGCCGCAGCGCAGCCACGGCGCCGACCGCGACGGCTTCCTCACCGAGGTAGGGGTGGAGGTAGCCGCGGATATTGCCGAGGCGATACTGCTCGATGGCGCGCTGCTCGAACCGCCTGATCGTGAGCGCGGTTTCATACATTGCTGCGATCGACGCGGTTTCGACCGGCATCTGCAACTCCCCTTCGGCGTCCAGGCTTGCGGATTCGATTGTGGCAACCTTCAGGCTGTTTTAGCGAATTATGCCGAAACAGCTCGCCGAGGTCAAGCTTCCCGATGGCATGGCCCGCCGCGACAGGCTATAGGAGGGGGCAGGTGAGGAGCTCCCTCCAAACGCCCTCAACCCATCGAACCGACCATCGGTTGGACGGAGCGGATCCGGTTGGATGGAGCACCCCAACCGGCTTGTCAGGTGCCACCGATGTTGGTATTCTGTGGAATAATCCGCGTTTGTTCCTCTATCAGGAGGCGAGTATGGAGCCACTCCGCCGACGCATCCCCGCGGATCGCCAGCGAGTTATCGCGTCAATCGTTCGGCAGAGCGGCAGCGTACGGGGCAGTGAGCTGGTCGACATCCTTGGCGTCACGGACGAGACGATCAGGCGAGATCTGCTCCAGCTCGCCCTGAGCGGCGCGGTGCGACGGTCTCGAGGCGGAGCGGTCGCCATCAGCCCACTGGATGAGTCGAACACGGATCTCCGCCTCCGTGAGCACGCCGCCGAGAAGATCGCAATCGGAACTCGGGCGGCTGACCTCGTCGAGGATGGCAGCCGGATCATCCTGGATTCGGGGACCACCACCCTTTGCCTCGCGCGAGCTCTGCGCCAGAAGCGGAACCTGACCGTGGTCACCACCGCGGTTACGCACGCCGTCGAGTTGATGGGGATCGCTGGAGCCACGGTTGTCATGACCGGCGGAGTGATCCGGCCCGCAACGTACGGGGCGAGCGGGCAGCTCGCTGTTGCAACGATTCGCGAAGTGCACGTCGAGCAGGTGTTTCTTGCGATTCACAGCGTTTCGGTCAAGGGCGGGCTCACCTACCCGAGCTTCGAGGAGGTCGAGGTGAAGCGCGCCATGATCGGTGCCGCCAGACGAGTGATCCTCCTGGCCGACCATTCGAAATTCGGCCGCGAGGCCTTCGTCAAGGTCGCGCCGATGCTTGCCGTCCATACCATCGTCACCACCCCTGGAATCGATCCCGCCGAGGCAGACGCGATACGCGAGCTCGGCATCGAGCTGATCGTGGCGCCCCTAGCAATCGAGTCGACCGATGCATCGTCGGTGACAACCTGACTGAATCTCATGGAAGACCTTGGTGCCAACCATGTCAACGACGGTCGTAATCCGGAAGTTCGAAGCGTGCCGACGTTCGTGACAGATCCCCCAGACCAGCGCGCCGTCCGGCGACCCATGCGTCCTCTCATCGGCACCAGTTGGAAGATGCATCTGACCGCGAGCCAGGCGGTCCAATACTTGCAAACACTGCGACCACTCGTTGCGGATCTCACAGATCGAGACCTCTTCGTTCTGCCGGCATATCCCGCGATCCCGGTCGCTCGAGAGCAACTGGATGGGAGCAACATCGCCTGGGGCGCTCAGGACGTCCACCCGGA
The DNA here is from genome assembly GCA_003170875.1 of Candidatus Dormiibacterota bacterium. Classification (GTDB taxonomy): domain Bacteria; phylum Chloroflexota; class Dormibacteria; order Aeolococcales; family Aeolococcaceae; genus Changshengia. Next base: position 20,125 of record PMYJ01000035.1, read on the forward strand.
AGACTGGGGTGCGCACACCGGTGATGTGTCCGCGCCGATGCTAGCGGACTTGGGCTGTCGCTACGTCGAGGTCGGGCACTCTGAGCGTCGGCGCGAACACGGCGAGACGACGGACGTGGTCGCACGAAAGATCGCCGCCGTCGCCCGCTGGGGTATGACGCCGATCCTCAGCATCGGCGATCAGCATCGTCACGGTCCCCAGGCTGCTCTAGCGGAGTTGATGCCGAGCCTCGAGCGCTTGCTGGCCGGCCTCCCGCGAGAATCTCTGGGCGATCTGGTCATCGCGTACGAGCCAGCTTGGGCGATCGGCGAAGGCGCCGCACCAGCCTCACCGGAGGAAGTCGGGGCCGTGCTTCGCGAGCTCCGCGCTTCGCCGCTCTTGAAAGGGGTCGAAGCATCTGGCGTTCGCCTGATCTACGGCGGCAGTGTCGACCAATCGATAGCCGAGGAGATGCTCAGCCAGCCGTGCGTCGACGGCCTGTTCATCGGACGGCAGGGACTTGATCCTTACACCTTCGCTGCACTGGCACGTACCCCCTGTTGTATGTCACACAGTGAGCCCTGACCGGTGGACAGATGCCAGGAGCAGCCACCAATCATCTGAAGGGAAGGTGCAGCCATGCCTGTCGTACGGACCAAAGCCATCCTCGAGCGCGCTTTCGAGGAGCGCTACGGAGTTGCCGCGATCAACGTGGTGGACGAACTGACCATGGAGGCGGTCCTGGCGGCCGCTGAAGAGCTGCGCGCGCCAGTCATCGTCCAGACCTCAGTCAAGCACGTTGTGATGACCGGGGTTGGGGTCATGTACGCGATGTGGCGTGAGTTGACCAAGACGATCACCGTCCCGGTTGCGCTCCACCTCGACCACTGCCCCGACCGTACCTTGATCAGCGAGTGTCTGGCCGCCGGCTGGAGCTCGGTGCTCTTCGACGCCAGCAAGCTGACGGTGGAGGAGAACATGCGCCAGTGCATCGAGGTGGTCGCCGAGGCGCGCCGCCACGGGGCTGACGTGGAGGGCGAGATCGAGGGCTTCAAGCGGACCGAGGAGATGACCGGCGACGAGGCGGAGCACGTCCAGTCGCTGAAGACGGTGGTCGAGTTCGTCCAGGCCACCGGGGTCGACGTCTTCGCCCCCGCGATCGGCAACGCCCACGGGGTGTACGCGACCACCCCCCACCTGGACAGCCAGCGGGTCACCGACATCGTCGAGGCCACCGGCATCCCGGTCGCCCTCCACGGCGGGACGGGGATGACCCCCGAGCAGTTCAGCGATCTGATCAGCCGAGGCTGCGCCAAGGTCAACATCTCGACCGCGCTGAAGATCGCCTTCATGAAATCCGGGTACGAGTACATGAGCGCGCATCCCGGGGAGTACGATCCGCCGGCGATCTTCAAGGCCCAGCGGGGCGCGGTTATGGACATGGCCCGGCACCACATCCGCCTCTTCGGGAGCGAAGGGAAGGCGTGGGCGTGAGCGCCATCATCTTCGACTGCGACGGCGTGCTTGCGGACACCGAGCGGTACGGCCATCTGCCCGCTTTCAACCAGACCTTCCGGGAGGTGGGGGTGCCCCTGGAGTGGTCGGAGGAGGAGTACGGCCGCAAGCTCCAGATCGCGGGTGGCAAGGAGCGGATGGCCAGCGAGCTCACCCCCGAATTCAGCCGCGCCCACGGCCTGCCGGAGGATCCCGACGGCAGGGCTGCGCTGCTCGCCTCCTGGCACCGGCGCAAGACCCAGATCTACACCGAGATGGTGACCGCTGGGAAGCTGCCCCCGCGGCCCGGGATCCGGCGGATCATCGCCGCGGCGCAGGACGCGGGGTGGAAGCTGGCGGTGGCCTCGACCTCGGCGGAGCCTTCGGTGCGGGCGATCCTGGAGCGCGCCGCCGGCCCGGCGCGCGCGGCACGCTTCGACGTGGTTCTGGCCGGGGACTGCGTGCCGCACAAGAAGCCGGCACCCGACATCTACCTGCTCGCCCTGGAGAGGCTCGAGGCTGACCCCACCGACGTGCTCGTCATCGAGGACTCACGCAACGGCCTCGAGGCGGCCCACGCTGCGGGTCTACGCTCTCTCATCACGGTGAACGGCTACACCGAGCACGAGGACTTCTCTGCGGCCGACCTGGTCGTCTCGTCGCTGGGTGACCCCGGTGGCGAGGAGACAGTGGTCATCGCCAATCGGAGCCCGGCGAGGCCGCGAGCGTTCATCACACTCGCCGACCTGAAGAATCTCGTCAAGCCGGGTGAAGTTCAGGGTCAAGCCGGATAGCGGGAAGCCCAACGGTCGAGCCGACGCCAGACACCTGCGGAAGGTGTCAGCCAGGCGGCGGCCCCGCCGCCAGGCGGGGCGAGGGGCGCTGATACGGCGGAGTCAGGCCGCCGAGAGGTCAGGCCGTCATCAGGTCGTAATTGCCCTTGACCCCGGTTTCGGAGATGCCCCAGGTGGCGAGCGCCGCCGCCAGCTCGGGCTCCTGGACCCGGTCGCTGCGGATGAAGCCGTCGTCGGCCATCACCGCGTCGATTGCCTGGCGCAGGGCGCGTGTGCCCGCCGTCGGCCCGAGCGGGTGGCCATGGACGGCGCCGCCGGCGCCGACGATGAAGTCACGCCCCATGTCGTTGAAGAGCAGGGGCAGCATGCCCGGGTGGACGCCGCCGCCCGGCATCGGCCAGGAGCGCTTGATGTCGTGGAAGCGCCCGGTGAGGGCCTGGGCGATGCGCAGGTGCTTGGCGGGCAGCAAGGACAACTTGCCGTACGGGCTGGGATAGACCACCAGGTCGGCTCCGGCCAGGCGGGGCAGCTTGCCGAGGATGAGGTGAGAGCTCACCCCCGACCAGGGATCGCCGTATATGGCCCCGGAGAAGTTGAGGTGGGCCAGCAGCGGGACGTTGATGGCGGGATCGTCGGCCAGCATCGAGAGGGCTGAGATGCCAACCACGAGGTAGCTGACCATCAGCGCCGAGGCGCCGGCCTCCACGGCGCGGTGGGCATTCTCCACCAGCCGGTCGGGCCGGTCGGTGATGTTGACGAAGTAGAGGGTGCGGTGGCCGGTCTGCTCGAAGGCCGCCTTGGCCGCCGCCTCGTGCTCGCGGACCCGATCCAGGAAGTGGCTCCAGGGATGGGAGACCACAATCTCGTCGTCCTTGACCCCGTCCGCGCCGCCCAGGGCGGCCTGGTAGAAGGCTTCGGCACTCTGCTTGGGGGTGAGACCGATCGAGGGCTTGACCATGACCACCAGCAGCGGACGGTCGGGCACGCCGAGCAGCTCGCGCATTCCCGCAATGCCGAATTTGGGCCCCGCGAAATCGTTGGTGTAGGCCCGCGGGAAGGCGAGGTCGAGCAGCTTGAGCCGGCCCGCCGAGGCGATTTCACCGTAGACCATGGTCAGCATCAGCGGGATCTGCGGTCCCACGTTGTGGACCGGGTAGGCGATCTGCAGGACCCAATCCCGGGTGCGCAGGTCGTGGGGGAGGCTGAACTCGTGGTCCGGTACCTCCCAGATGGAGATGATCTTGCCCACGTGGCGCTCGCGCACCTCGGAGGTCTCGCCTTCCAGGCTGACCCAGGTCCCACCCGACTGTTGCTCGGAGATTGCCGCAGCCAGCTTGTGGATGTTGGCGGTGGCGCTCGTCTGGTAGAGGTAGGTGGCCAGGATGTGGGTGTCGAGGTCGACCCCCTCCGGAATCGGAAACGCGATCGGGTCGTACATCGTTAACTCACTTCCAATAGGGTTGGTCGTTCTCGTGCCGGAACTCCCTCGGTTGCTGGGCTGCGCCCCGGCTCAGGCACTCCTCGCCTCCGCCTGCAGGGATGGCGGTTCGGCCACGGCGACGTCGAGGATGCGGCGGGCCGTGGTCTCGTCGACGATCAGCACCCCGACGACGCCGGTGCGCAGCGCGCCGAGCAGGGTCGGCGCCTTATCGGCACTCTCGCTGGCGGTCACGATCACCATGCCTACGTTGTGCAGCTGGTCCAGGGTGAGGCCGACGATGCGATCGCTGAACGGGGAGCTGATCACCCGCCCGTCGGCGTCGAAGTAATTGCCCAGGATGTCGCCAACCGCGCCGGCGGAACGCAGCCGCTGCATCTCGGCCAGCGAGCAGCAGCCGCTCCGCACCATGGTGCAGCCGTCGTCGGTGCCGCCCGCGCCGACCACCGCGATCCGCGCCTCGGCGGCGATGCGCAGGGTGTGGGCGACCGCCTCTTGGCGAAGCAGCCGGTCGCGCATCGCCCGGCTCTCCACGAAGGCCGGGGCAAACAGGCTCTCCCAGCGGCCACCGGCGCGCTCGGCAAGGGCGCGGCAGATGTCGTTGGGGTTGGTCGGTGCGTCCATCCTCGGGGAGCCGCCCATGGCGCTGACGAAGGTGCAGTCGAGCGGGCGCGCCGTCCGGAAGGCGGCGGCCAGCTCGCCAGTGTTGCGGCCCATGCCCACAGCGATCACCCCGCCCCGGCGGATGTGCCGCTCCAGGTAGCCGGCGGCGGACCTGGCGACGGCGCGCCGCTGGGCCTGGGGATCGGGATCACTGGGGGTCACGATGGCGTCCGCGAGCTGGAAGGTGGTGCGCAGCCGTGGCTCCAGGGCTGCCGCCGCGGCGGACGGCCCGATGATCCGGATGTCGACCACCCCGTTCTCCCGGGCGCGTCCGAGCAGGCGCTGCACCTTGGGCCGCGAGAAGCCCAGCTCGCGCCCGATCTCGACCTGGGACTTGCCCTCGATGAAATAGCGGTAGGCGATGCGCACCAGGAGCTGCTGGTCGGTGCGGGAACGCGGGGTCGGCAGTATCGTCACGATGAATCGATCATTTGCTCACTAAATGAGCAGAAGCCATAGCCGCACGCTAGCACAGCCCTCGCTGACTGGCAAGCGTCCTTCGGCCCGGGTCCTCACAGAAGCGTCAAGACACCGGATTCGGCCCCCTCAGCCGGCGCTGGCGGGCCCTGCTGGGAGGGCGGCCACCCGGGCCGCGAAGGCGGAGATCTCCGCCTCCCCCTGCAGCGCCCCCACCTCCAGCCGGTAGGCGCGCTCCTCACCCGGCGCCAGCCACTGCAGCTCCTTCCTGGCCTGGGCGTCGAAGCGCCCCGCGTCACGGTTGGTGGTGGGCTCGAGGGCGACCCCATAGGTGCCCTCACCGAGCATCCGCCAGAGCGTGTGGAAGGGCATCGCCCGATGGTCGAAGAGCTCGTACACGCCCAGGCCGAGGGCATCGTTGACCAGCGCCACCGGAGCGGTGCCATCGGGCTCCGCGTGCACCACGTGCTCGAAGCATTGCTCGGGCCAGTGCGGTATCGGTGCGCTCATTACCCGGTAGCCGGGGACCAGCCCCGCCGCGTCCACGGGCGGCACCTCCGCAGCAGGGATCAGCAGCCGGGCACCCTCGTCGAGCACCGGGTATCCGACGTTGACGTGGTACAGCATCATGTGGCTGGTGCTCTCGAAGCCCACGTTGACCACCCGGTCGCTGATGCGCAGCGCCGAGGTGCCCACGGTGACCTCGATCCGCCGTCGCAGTTCGAGTGCCTCAGCGTAAACCGCCGCCTGGCGGACCACGCCCTCCGCCCAGAGGATGCAGTCATCGCCCTCCCAGGTCTCGCCGTAACCGAGCAGGCGGGCTGGCAGCATGCCGATGCGGCCGTGCAGCCCGTACTCGACCGCCGGCTGGATGGCCTGGTGGAAATGCTCCGCGGAGTCCCGGCCCCCGATCAGGGTGTGATCGAGACCGCAGGTGACCACCATGCCGCCGCCCCAGCTGCGCAGCCAGCCCAGGCCCATCGGATCCGAATACCACGGAGCCACAACGTCCGCGCTGGAAAGCCAGGTCAGGGATCGCCCACTCAGGGCGCAGCGGCCGATGTCGAACGCACGGTCCACAAGCACGTCGAACTCGAAACCGCTGCCGCTGCGAAACTCCAGAACCCGCACGCCTCGGGAGATGCCGTCGCCGAGAGTCACGAGGCGCACCCCGGCCACCTGCTCCAGTCTCCCGACCCGCTTCATCAACGCAGCCCTCGCCAGATCGGACCCGAAAAGCCTGGTCATCCGACACCTCCGCGCCGCTCCAATGGAGCCAACCCGTGATTGCCGCTGCTTCCCCTCCCCCGGTCGATCGGCTCGACCCGCAGGGGCTTCCGCTCCGAGGTCCTGAACGGCGTCAAGGCGCGCCGTCCCGGGCTCAGCGGGACTGGCGGAGCAGGGATTCGTCCGCAGGGCTCAGCCGCTTCGTCACGTTGGCCGCCTGGTGCCAGTATGGATAGAGCAACGTGGGTTGTGAGACCCGGTCGAGCTCGGCTTGGTCCGCAGGGTCCAGGGCCAGCTCAGCCGCACCCAGGTTGATCTCCAGCTGCGCCAGGTCACGCGCGCCGACCACCACAGAGGTTACCGCCGGCTTGCCGATGAGATAGGCGAGGGCGACGGCGGCCGGGGACGCGCCGTGGCGCTCGGCAACGTTCACCAGCACCTCGATCACGTCATACACCGGATCCCAGTCACTGACCGGCGGCTCACCCCAGTCGGTGGTGTGACGGGCGCCCTCCGGCCAGGCTTGACCGCGGCGGTACTTGCCGGACATCAACCCACCCGCCAGGGGACTCCAGATCAGCAGGCCAAGTCCTTGGTCGATCGCCGCCGGGACCAGCTCGTACTCGGCCTCGCGGCCAATCATCGAGTAGTAGATCTGATGGCTGACGAACCGCTGGAGCCCCAACCGGTCCGAGATCCCGAGCGCCTTCATCAGGTGCCAGGCCGAGTAGTTGGAGCAGCCAATGTAGCGAACCTTGCCTTGGTGCACCAGGGTGTCCAGGGCATCCATGGTTTCCTCGGGCGGCGTCTTTCCGTCCCACTGGTGCGCCTGGTAGAGGTCGATGTGGTCGGTCTGGAGCCGCCGGAGGCTGCGCTCGCAGGCGGCAATGATGTGGTCTCGGGAGAGCCCCTCATCGTTGGGGCCATGCCCGGTCGGAACGCCCACCTTGGTGGCGATCAGGATGTCGTCACGTCGTCCCTTCAGCACCTCGCCGACGATCTCCTCGGACCTGCCGTAGGAGTAACAGTCCGCGGTGTCGATCAAGTTCACCCCTGCCGACAGTGCACGGTCGACGAGCTGTCGAGCCTGATCGACCTCGAGCTCACCCACGCGGCGGTAGCCGCCCTTCCCCCCGAATGTCATGGTTCCAAGCGTCACCGTCGAAACCAGGATTCCGGAACGCCCGAGTTGGCGGTATTCCATAGGATCGCAACCTCCGTCTGATCATTCCGCGCGGCTCGATGCCACGGTTGGTGCCAGCGGCACCCGCAAGCTGGGCTTGGCGATCGGTGACGATGAGGAGGGGCTCGATAACGGCCACAGTGCCCATTTCCGCGGAACTCGTTCAACCGCCATTCCGTTCGTCTCGAACCGTTGCCGCGCTGATCCCACCAGGGGCGCGGAGATTATCGCACGCGGCACACCCCTAGTTTCGCGGTCGATCGTTGCCGTACTCCTCATCGAAACGGAGCGGCTCCAGGTCGGTCCCGGCCAGAGTCGGGCCGCCCATCACTCCCACAGACTTGTTCCCGCATCCACGATAACCCGCCCGGGTTGACGGCTTATCACGGTGGTGGCCTCGCTCAGGGCCGTCTCGAAGTCGCCGAGTCGCTGGGCATGGAAGTTGTCCATTGGCAGGTAAGTTCCTGCCTGGACCTCGGTGACGTCGGGACGCTCAGCGGTCAGTCTCCACGTCACCGTGCCGCCCGGACATTGCGGCGAACAAGCTAAACCTACTACACGGCGCAATGCGGGCAGAGCTGGCGAAAGCCCCCCTTGCGTTCCGCCGCTGTCCACGTGACCTACATTGTTCGCGAACGCTTGACAAAGCTCCAGGGGCGGTGAAGAATTTCCGAAATCTAGGTGATGACCCAGCGTTGAGGGAGCCAGGGCGGCGGGGGGTCGACCCCCAGCCGAGGAGGGCGCTGCGGTCCAGCAGCCGGGTTGTAGAAGGGTGAGGCGATGAGCGAAAAGTTGGCGGAGCGCGGCGGCACGATCCGGTCCGAGCTGGAGCCCAACGTCATGAGCCTGCCGGGCGTCTTCATGCAGGGCATCGCGAATATCTCGCCGGCCTTCTCCCAGCTGGCGACGTTCACCTCCATCATCGCCCTGGCGGCGATCGTGGCCCCGGTGGCCTTCCTGCTCGCTGGAGTTGCCCTTGTTGTGCAGGCCTACGTCACCGGACAGATCGCCCGCGAGTTCCCCTCGGCCGGAGGCTGGTACACGTGGGTCGCCCGCACCCTGCACCCCGGCGCCGGCTTCTTCGCCGGCTGGGTGCTGCTGCTCTGGTGGCCCGCCTGCGGGACGATGGTTCTCGGCTACCTGGGCGCTGTCGTGCTGCAACCGGGCATCCAGGCCTACTACGGCGTCGACATCCCCTGGTGGATCTACCCCGTTGCCGGCGTCGCCCTGTCGGCCTTCCTCTCCTATCGCGGCATGCGGATCTCGCAGAGCGTGCTGCTGATCACCGGGGGCATCGAGGTCGTGATCATGGTGGCGCTGGCAGCCTCGGGGATCGTCAGCCCGGGCAAGGGAGGCTTCACGCTCGCACCTCTGAATGTGGCGAACTTCGGCAAGGCACCCGATGTGTTCCTGGCCATCACCTTCGCCGTCTTCGCCTTCAGCGGCTGGGAGACGATCGGCCCGGTGGCCGAGGAGACCAAGCATCCCCGCCGCTACATACCGCTCGCCCTGGTCGGCTCCATCCTCTTCATGATGGTCTTCGAGCTTTTCGTGACCTACGGCAACGTGCTCGGCGTCGGGGTGTCCAACCTCAACAGCGCCGCGACCGCGGTGACGTGGCCGATCGCCACCATGGCCCAGCGGCTCTGGGGTGAGGGCTGGCTGTTGCTGCTCTTCGCCCTGATGAACTCCGGGATTGCCAACAGCCTCAGCGCCTTCAACGCCGGTACTCGCCTCTTCTTCAGCATGGGCCGCTCCGGTGTGTTCCCCGCGGCGCTGGGCGTGGTGTCCCCACGGCGGCGCACGCCAAACAACGCCATCCACACCCAGGTCGCGGTCTCGATCTTGGCACTCGTGCTGATGGCGATCTTCGGGGCCGTCAACGTCTTCCTCACCTGGGCGATCACCTTCACGTTTGGCCTGATCATCATGTACATCCTCGCCGACCTCGGGGCGATGCGCTACTACCTCGGCGAGGCGCGTGACCGGTTCAACGTCCTGAAGCACGTGGTGGCCCCGATCGCCGCCATCGTCGCGGTCGGCTACGTGTTCTACAAGTCGGCGGTCCCGCTCCCTGCTCCGCCCGAGCAGTGGTCCCCGGTCGTCCTGATCGTCTACTTCGTTGTCGGCGGCTGCCTCATGGTCGGCCTGCACTTCACCGGTCGCGGCGACTGGATGAGGAAGGCGGAGCTGGCGATGGAGGAGGAGCCGGAGAAGGTGGCCGCATCAGGTGCCTGAGGGCCTGGCGCCGAACAAGAACAGCTGACGGTGGCAAATCCTCCCCTCGAGCCGCACCGGAGACCCCCGAGGAGGTCGAGCAACTCAGACCCAACGGGTCTGAGCCGGGATTCCACATACCGATCGGAGGTCTAAGGAGATGGAACGTCGTTTCGTCGGCAAGGTGGCCCTAGTGACCGGGGCCACCAACGGCATCGGTCAGGCCGCAGCGGTCCGACTGGCCGCCGAGGGAGCCATCGTCGGTGTCAACCAGCGCCCCACCGGGGATCCCACCGAAACCCTCAGACGGATCAAGGAGGCTGGGGGTGAGGGCTTCCCTGTGGTCGCCGACATGCGAGACCCCGCTCAGATCATCACAATGGTCGCCGAGGTGGCCCATCGGGGCGGCAGGCTCGACTACCTCGTCTCCAACGCGGCCATCAACCCCTTCATGAAATGGGACGAGACCACACTCGAGGATTTCAACGCGCTTTCCGAGACCAACTTCCGGGGCACCTGGGTGGTCTGCACTGAGGCGGCCAAGGAGATGGTCCGAGAGGGTCATGGCGGGGCGATCTGCTGCGTCAGCTCGATCTCGGCGCATGTGGGCGCACCTGGCCAGACCGCCTACTGCGGCACCAAGGGAGCGATCAGCATGCTCGCAAAGGCCCTCGGTGCGGACCTGGGCCAGCATGACATCCGGGTCAACGTGGTGGAGCCCGGCTGCATCGACACCAAGATGGCGGCACCACTGGTCAACGACCCGGTCGCCCTCAAGTATTACAACGAGCGAATCGCCCTGCACCGGGTGGGCCGACCCGAGGAGATCGCCAGCGTGATCGCTTTCATGCTCACCGAAGATGCCAGCTACGTCACCTCCGCCGCGCTGCTGGTGGATGCCGGCTTCATAGTCAACGCGGAGTTGTGAGCCGCATGGCGCGACCCCGTAGCGCCAGGGGGTGTCGGTGAGCCTCATCGGGATCGACCTCGGCACCAGCGCGATCAAGGTCGCCGCCTACGCGGTGGACGGTACCCTCTTGGCCGAGGCTCGCCAGGCCGTCCCCGCCCACCGGCCCCAGCCCGGTTACTGGGAGGTCGACGTCGGCGAATCGCTGACCGCCTTCCGCGAGGCGTTGACCACCGTCGCCAACCACCCGAGAGTGCGCGCCGACCCACCGCGAGCGATCTCCTTCAGCTCGTCTGGAAGGGAGATCTTCCCCACCGCGAGTGACGGCGCACCTCTCGGGCCCTGCCTGATGACGGCTGACGTCCGCGGCGATGACGTGGCGGCGAGGACGGCTGCCCGGCGCAGCACCGAAGAGTGGTTTCGTCTCGCCGGACACGTGCCCGGGCGGATGGATCCCGTGAATCGCATTCTCTGGTGGCAGGAGACCAATCGTGAGGCTGTGGCGTCAGCCCGGTGGTTCATGAATTGGCACGACTTCTACGCGCTGCTCCTGAGTGGCGTTCCCGTCGCCGACGCCAGCGGCGCCGGGGCATGGGCCGTCTACGATCTCAGCTCGAAGACATGGTCGGCAGACCTGGTTGCCGAGGTCGGCCTGGATCCGCAGTGGCTCCCGCTCATCCAACCCAGTGCCAGTCCGATTGCACCGGTAACCCCCGCGGCCGCACGGGAATTTGGCCTTCCTGAGGACACTCTGATCGTGACCGGGGCCTGGGACTTCTGCGCCGCCGCCCTGGGGACCGGGGCCGTCGACGCCCGCACCGTGGCCCTTGCCTCCGGTTCGTGGCATTCCTTCCTCCTCCCCGTCCCGTCAGGTTGGAAGGAGGATCTGGTCGACGAGGGGATCGCCGCGATCCCTCACCCCGGTCCCCTCGGCTTTGCACTCGCCAGTTTCGATCCCAATGGCATGAGCGTCATCGACTGGGCTCGTGACTTGCTCGGGCTCAGCCATCGCGAGCTCGAAGAAGGGCTTAAGGGCTGCGGCCCCGGTCCCGGCCCGATCTTCGCCGAGCCCACCTTCACCCCACTCCCTCACGTCCCCGCCACGGGCCGTGGCGGGTTGCTCTCGGGTCTGTGTCTGTCCAGCAGCAAGGTGGACGTGGTGAGGGCTCTCCTGGAGGGAATCGCCTGCGACTTCTCGCTGGCGCTGGACAGGCTTCACCGTCATGGCTGCTCTCCTCAGGTCATCCGAGCCTCGGGGGGTGGCGCCGGCTCGGCGTGGTTCATGCAGCTGCACGCCGACCTCACCGGCCTCCCCGTCGAGGTCGTGAGCCAGGGCGAGCCGGGGGCCTTTGGCGCCGCTCTGATGGCTGGCGTGGGATGCGGCGCGTACTCCGATCTGACGACGGCCATCGACCGCCTGGTGGTCGTGTCCCGCCGCTTCGAGCCGGACCCGGAGCGCGGCCGGCGCTTCGATCCGATCCGCACCAGGCTGGCCACGGCCGGCATGGGAAGATGAGAAGAGTGATCCACGCACCCTCGCCGACCGTCGAGATCGAGACCCAGCGGACCTTCTCAACTCCCGCTCTGGTGGTCGACCTCGACACCTTCGAGCGAAACGTGAGGGCGATGTCCGAGCTGCTCGAGGGCACGGGCAAGAGCGTCCGCCCCCACGTCAAGACCCATCGCACTCCGGAGCTCGCCAGGCGTCAGCTGGGTGGTTCGGCTCGAGGGGTCACCTGCGCGACCGTCGGCGAGGCCGAGGTCATGGTCGCGGCGGGGATCACCGACGTGCTGCTGGCCAACGAGCTGGTCGACCCCCTCAAGATGGACCGGCTGGTCGGGCTGGCTCATGAGGCCGCCGTGACCGTTGCGGCCGATGATCCCGAGCCGGTCACGTCGCTCTCCACTCGAGCGGCGCGGGCCGGAGTGACCGTCGGGGTGCTCATCGACGTGGACGTCCTCCTTCATCGCTGCGGCGTCGCCTCGGCGGCGGAGGTGCTGCAGATGGCAGCGGTCATCGACCGATCGCCGGGCCTCCGGCTGGATGGGCTGATGGGCTATGAAGGCCGTCTGCGCCCTGGCGTCCAGGACCGCCAGGCCAAGATTGGCCGCGCCTACGCCCTGCTGGCGGAAACCCGCGACGCGCTCCTCCGTGCCGGTTTCGCGGTTGAGAGAGTCTCGGCTGCGGGAACGTCGACGTTGTTGGAGGCCCTGACCGATCCCACCATCACAGAGATCCAAGCCGGTGTCTACGCCCTGATGGAGCCGGAGTTGCTCGGCATGGGCCTCCCCTTCAGCTGCGCCGCGGCGATCCGCGGCACGGTGATCAGCCGGCACGATGATCGCTTCGTCCTGGACATTGGTCGCCGGGTGGTGGGGGTGGAGTATGGCCCGCCGCTCAGCGCCGGCTTCGAGGTGACCAGCATCACCTTGGGGGACGAGCACACCATCGTCACCGCCGAGGGGCCGCCACCGGCGCTCGGCGCCGAGCTGGACTTCATTCCCGGCCAGATCCGGACCACCTTCAACCTCCACGATCACGTGTGGGTGAGCCGTGGCGGCGAGCTGATCGACTGCTGGCCGATCTCGGCGCGGGGCAGCTCACAGTGACGGCGGGTGGCGTGGACGCTGTGCTCGTCCGCTCCGCTGGTATGGCGGGTGGGAGGCTCCCTTTCCGGCCCTACATTGGGTGCCACCCGGATTGCCGCCGCTCGGGAATTCATGGGAGGTCCAGATGAGTGAGCCACAGAGCCCGACACCGGGCAGCCTCGTCTCCCACGAGGAGTTCGACCAGATCTTCGAGGCGGTCAAGAACTGGGGCAGGTGGGGGCCCGACGACCAGCTGGGCACCCTGAACTACATCACCCCGGAGAGGATCAGCACTGCCGCCGGCCTGGTGAAGTCTGGCCGCCGGGTGTCCATGGCCCTGCCGGTCAACAAGGTGGCCGGCCCCGACAACCCCAACCCGGCGGTCCACTTCGTGAGCCAGGGGCATGACGTCGACATCAAGTCGGGCGGGGTGCGCTTCGGCATGGACTACCTGGGCATGGCCTGCCATGGCGACTCGCACACTCACGTCGATGCGCTCTGCCACATCTCCTACCGGGGTCTGGTCTACAACGGCCAGCCGGCAGGTGCGGTCCTCACGTCGCAGGGGGCCACCTCGCTGGACGTGGCCGCCTATTGCCGCGGCGTGGTCGGGCGTGGGGTGCTCCTGGACGTCCCCCGCCATCGCGGAGTCAAGTGGCTGGAGCCGGGGGAGGCGGTCACCCGGGGGGAGCTCGAGGAGATCGAGCAGGCCGAAGGGGTGCGACTCGGCGAGGGTGACATCCTGGTGTTCCGGACCGGGCACAACCGGCGCCGCCTGGAGCTCGGTCCCTGGAGCAACGACGCGCCCCCGCGCGGCGAGGGCAAGGCCGGTCTCCATGTCAACACCATCCCCTGGATGCACGAGCGCCGGATCGCCGCCTTCCTGCCCGACGGCGACGGTGAGGCCATCCCCAGCTCGGTGGAGGGCATCGTCTACCCGATCCATCCACTCCAGATCGTGGCCATGGGCATGCTGGCCTCCGATAGCCTGGACCTGGAGGAGGTCGCCGCCGCCTGCGCGGAGGAAGGGCGCTTCGAGTTCATGGTGGTCGGCCTTCCCCTGCGTCTGGGGGGCGGCACCGGCTCGCCTTGGAACCCCATCGCCCTCTTCTAGAGCGACATGGCCGCTGACGAGAACATGACCAACCGGCCCCGGCCGGCGGACGCAGCCGGCCAGGAGGCGGACGGGGTCGACCGGGGCGCGGTTCGCCGAGCTCGAGACAGGCGGGCAGCTCCTCCGGCTCACGTCCACCTCCGTCCCCGAGCCGTGGCCGATCTCGTCCCCATCCTGGCCCGACGCTTCCTCGGCGAGCTGGAGCCGGGCTCCCCCATGCCGACGGTGCGGAGCCTGGCGGTCCAGCTCCACTCCAGCCTGGCCTCGATCCACGTGGCCATCACCCGGCTGGAGGAGGCGGGGGCCATCGAGTTCGAGACCCGCGGTCGGGCCGGCGCCCTCCTGGTGGACCGCTCGCTGGGCTCGCTGTGGTCGATCGCCGAGGGCGGGCCGCTGGTCGTTGCCATGCCGCTGGCCTCGTCGGAGCGCTACGAGGCGCTCGCCACCGCGCTCAAGCAGGTGATGACGGAAGCCGGGCTCGACGTCTTCTTCATCTTCGTGCGCGGCTCGCGGCAGCGGCTGCAGGCGATGCACGACGGTCGCTGCCACCTGGCGGTGATGTCGAGCTTCGCCGCCGGCGAGGTGTGCGGCCCGGATGAGGCGGTGGTGGCCGAGCTTCTGCCTCTCTCCTACAACACCGGGCACCGGGTCTTCTTCGTGGCCGGCCGGGAACCGGCGGTGCCGCTCCGGGTAATCATCGACCGCTCCTCGGCCGACCAGCAGCTGCTCACTCGCATCGAGTTCGCCGATCCGCAGGTGCGCCTCGTCCCGGCCATGTACTCTCAGATCGTCCGGCTGCTGGAGACCGGGGCGGCGGACGCGGCGGTGTGGACCGTCGACGAGATGGATGCTCGGCGCTCGCCGGCGCTCACGGGCCGGCCCATGTCGGAGATGGCGCAGCGGCGGGTCGGCGACCGCGACACCCGGGCCACCCTGGTCGGTGCCGCCGTCGACGCCGCGGCGCTCCGCGCCCTGGCCTCGGTGCTCATCCCGGAGCGCGTCGAGGCCATCCAGCACGACGTCATGTCGGGCAGGCTGGTGGCGGAATACTAGCCGTGCCCACGCGGCATCGCCCTGCCCCTGGCCTCCTCCCAGCGCCACGAGGCTCTCGCGTCGTGATGGACGTTGACGTGGCGCTCGTTCCCGCTCAGGCGGACTCGTGGGGGCCGAGAGTGTGTGTGATGGTCGACGAGCTTCGCGCCAGTTCGACGCTCACCACGCTGCTCGATCTCGGCTGCCCGGGCGTCCTGGTCACCGCCAGTCTCAGCGAAGGACGCCGCCTCGCCAGGGAACGCGGCAGCCTGCTCGCCGGAGAGCGCAAGGGCCAAACCCCGCGCGGGTTCGACGCGAACAACTCACCGACCCAGCTCCGGGGGATGGGCGTGGGGGGTCGTGAGGTGATCCTCTGCACCACCAATGGAACCGCGGTGCTGAGCCGGTTGCGCCGCATGCCCTCGGTGCTCGTCGGGTGCCTGCTCAATGCCCGTGCCACCGCGGAGGTGGCCCTCCGCCTGGCCGATCGTCGCCACACAGGGATCGGGATCGTCTGCGCCGGCCAGCGTGGCCGCTTCGCGCTCGATGACACGGTCGCCTCGGGCCTGATCGTGGAGCACCTGCTCGCCGCCGCCAGCAGGCAGGGTCGGGAGTGCCGCTTGACCGACGCCGCCCACGCCGCCGTGCGCCTCCGGGCAGCACAGCCGGATGACCTCACGGCACTTCGCGAGTCGGGCAGCGGGCGTCAGCTGGCCGCCCTGGGGGCTGGTGCCGACATCGAGTTCTGCAGCCGGGCCGACAGCACCGCGACAGTCCCGTTTCTACGGCCCGGGGATGTTCTCACCATCGCTGTCTTCGAGGATGGCGGTGACGGCGATGGCCCGGCCGGGCGCCTCGCTGGTCGAGGCGCGCCCGGACCGCCGTCGACGGAGGTCCCGCCGGGAGCCGCGGACCGCCGCAGGCCCGATCCATCTGGGGCGGAGGCCCACTCAGACTCGTCTCAGCCGGGCTCGCGCGGGCCCGTGAGCCCCGGGAGAGCCCGTTACCGGAGGTCCCCATGACCACTCCACCAGACCTGGCGACAGCCGCCCGCAGCGCAGCGGGATCGGCTGCCGACGTGGCTCGGCTGCATGCCGCGGCAGAGCCGGACTTCGCTCGCTACGAGGTCCTCAAGGACATTGTCGACGAATGCATCGACCTCTCCCTCAACTATCGGCAAAGCGGTCACCCGGGCGGCTCGCGCTCGAAGGTCCACCTGCTGCTCGCCCTGCTGCTCTCCGGAGCGATGCGCTGGGACATCAGACGGCCGTGGCTTCGGTTCGCAGATCGCTTCGTGCTCTCCGCCGGACACACGGTGCCCGTGGTCTACTCCACCCTTGCCGTGCTGAACGAGAGCCTCCGGGCGCGGCACGAGCGGAGCGGCGACCCCCGGTTCGCCTTTCCCGCCGGCGGGCGCCACGCCCTGACCTGGGAGTGGCTCCTCGAGCTGCGGCGCCGGGGCGGCCTACCCGGCCACCCGGAGATGGCAGGGCGCACCCTTTTCCTCAAGTTCAATACCGGGCCGTCGGGGCATGGCATGCCACCGGCCGCCGGTGAGGCCCTCGCCCTCAAGCTGGCCGGCGCCGGGGAGGTGAAGGTCTTCGTCGTCGAGGGGGAGGGTGGGCTGACCGCCGGCGCTGCTCATGAGACCCGGACCTTGGCCTGGGGACTTGGCCTCGGCAACCTCGTCTTCCTGGTCGACTGGAACGACTTCGGCATCGATCCCCGCCCGGCCTCGAGCGTGGTGGCGGGTACCCCGGTCGACTGGTTCGCTCCCTACGGCTGGAGGGTCAACGGGACCGAACAAGGCTCGGATTGGGAGCCGGTGACGCGCGCCGTCCTTGAGGCCGCCTGCGGTGACAACCCGGAGGGGGTGCCCAGCATGGCCTGGTTCCGGACCCGCAAAGGTCGTGGCTATGGCAAGCAGGACGCCGCCAGCCATGGCAGCCCATGGCCGATGAACTCCGCGGAGTTCTGGGCGACCCGTCACCAGTTCATGGCGCGGTATGGGGTGGAGTACAAGGGCGTCGATGCCCCGGCGCCCGCGGCTGCGGCGGAGCTGCGCGGGCAGGCTGAAGCCAACCTGCGCGTGGCCATGGATGTCCTCCGCCGGGACGACGCCCTGGTGGGGTGGCTCTCCGACCGTCTCCTGGCTCTCGCGGACAGCGTGCCGGAACAGATCGACGGCTTTCGCCTGGACGGCACGACCGCTAGGGTCTTCACCGACCGGAGGCTCTTTGACGTGCAGAGCTACCCGGCGGGGATGTGGAAGCAGCCGGGGGAGAGGGCACCCAACCGCGCTGCGCTGGGAGCCTGGGGCGCGTACGTCAACGCGGTCGCCAGGCGGGACTACGGGCGTCCCCTCTTCATCGCCGCCTCGGCCGACCTCGCCGAGTCCACCAACATCGCAGGCTTCGCCCACGACTCCGGTGATCTGCCGGGTTCCGGCTGGTACGAGCGGAGTTCCAACCCGCACGGAGCGCTGCTGCCCACCGAGATCACCGAGTTCACCAATGCCGGTTTGCTGGCCGGCATGGCATCCGTGAATCTGGCGGCGGACCCGTTCACCGGCTACGACGGCTTCTGGGGGGCGTGCTCGACCTACGGGTCGTTCTCGTACCTCAAGTACGGCCCCATGCGTCTCTTCAGCCAGCTCGCCCAGGACTGCGACCTGCGAGTGGGGAGGCTGCTCTGGATCGCCGGGCATTCGGGCCCCGAGACCGCGGAGGACTCGCGGACCCATTTCGGCATCTTCGAGACCGGCGTCACCCAGCTCTTCCCCGAGGGGCAGGTCATCGACCTCCATCCGTGGGAGTACAACGAGGTGCCGGTCGTCCTCGCTGCGGCCTTCTCGTCCCAGGTTCCGATCGTCGTCCTGCATCTGACGCGGCCGGCCATCCAGATCCCGGACCGGGTCGCTCTGGGCATGCCCTCTCACCTGGAGGCGGCGCGGGGGGCATATGTCCTCCGTCCCTTCCGAGACGGCCCGGCGAAGGCGGGCACGGTCTATGTCCGGGGCACGATGGCGACCCACAACGTTCTCCAGGTGCTGCCCGAGCTGGACCGGCTGGAGCTCAACGTCAAGGTCGTGGCGGCGATCAGCCCCCAGCTGTTCGCGATCCAGGACCGGGCTTACCGAGAGAGCGTGGTCGGCCCCGCCGACCGTGTGGACGCCATGGTGGTCACCAACGGCGCGTTCTCCCTCATGCACCACTGGGCCGGAGGCCCTCTGGTGCGGGAGTACTCGCTGTCCGCCGACTGGGATGACCGCTGGCGGACCGGGGGGACACTCGAGGAGGTCATCGAGGAAGCCCATCTCGACCCCGGGCACATCCTCGAGGCGATCGAGCGGTTCGCCGTTGAGCGCTCGAGGCGGCTGGGTGCGCTCCGGGATGACCTCGAGTCCGCGCTTGGTCGCTGATCCATGTCAACGCCGAAAGATGAGCCGTGCGTGCTGACCGCGCCGGCCCAGCACGTCCCGATGGATCCGTTCAACTGGAGATGATGAGATGTCGGAGATGAGATTCGCGGAGCGGATGTCGCGGCTGGGGACCGAGTCGGCGTTCGTGGTGCTGGCCCGCGCCCGCCAGCTCGAGGCCGAAGGACGGGAGATGATCCACCTGGAGATTGGCGAGCCCGACTTCTCCACCCCGGACAACATCATCGAGGCCGCGGTCCAGGCCCTGCATGCCGGTGCGACGCACTACACGCCGGCGAGCGGGATCCGGGAGGTGCGCGAAGCGACCGCGCGCCACGTCACCCGTCAGACCGGGAGTCCGACCAGCCCGGAGCAGATCGTGCTCGTCCCGGGGAGCAAGAACATCCTCCATTTCCTCCTCCTCGCCCTGGTAGAACCGGGGGACGAGGTGCTGGTCCCCGACCCCGGCTATCCCATCTACAGCTCCCTGGTCAGCTTCGTCGGTGCCAAACCGGTTTCGGTGCCCATCCGCGAGGCCAACCAGTTCCGCCTGGACGTCGAGGAGCTGCGCTCCCTGGTGACCGAGCGGACCCGGGTCCTGGTGGTGAACAGCCCGGCCAACCCGACCGGTGGGGTGCTCACCCGCGAGGACTGCGAGGCGATCGCGACGCTGGCCCAGGAACGCGACCTCTTCGTGCTGAGCGACGAGATCTACTCGCGGATCGTCTATGACGGCGCCCACGTCTCCCTCTACGGCATCGACGGGATGGCGGAGAGGTGCGTCCTCATGGACGGGCTCTCCAAGACCTGGGCGATGTGCGGCTGGCGCCTCGGCTTCGGCGCGATGCCGGTGGAGCTCGCCCAGCGGATGGACACGCTGATGATCAACACCTCCTCGTGCGCGGCCGCCTTCACCCAGCTGGCGGCGATCGAGGCCTTCGAATCGCCGGAGTCGGATGCCGCCGTCGCGGCGATGGTGGCCGAGTTCTCCGCTCGGCGTGATCTGATCGTGGACGGCCTCAACGGCATCCCCGGGATCCGCTGCCACAAGCCGTCGGCCACCTTCTACGTCTTCCCCAACGTGGAGGGGACCGGCTGGGACGAGCGCGACCTCCAGCGAGGGCTCATCGAGGAGGCGGGCGTCGCGGCCCTCTCGGGGACCGCCTTCGGCAGCTGGGGCAGGGGGTACTTGCGCTTCAGCTATGCCAACAGCCAGGCCAACCTGCGCAAGGCCGTCGATCGCGTGGCCGCCTTCCTGGCCACGGCGCACGCCCAAGCCGTGAAGCCGAGCAGGTGACGGCTCACGAGCGTGCCAACTGAGGTAAGCGTGGAGGCACTCCTCAATCAGCTTCTTCTGTCTCGCCGACGGACGGCAAACGGCGTTACGCGGCCTCGTGGTGGGACCGGTCACCAAGCCCAACTGCGGTTGTCTAGACGGAGGTGCACATCATGGCGGTAGAAGCGGTTATCCCGGCAGAGGCGGTCGAGGATCCCTGGCTCAATGCGCAGCGGCAGTTCGACGCCGCAGCCGACGTCCTCCATCTCGATCAGGGTGTACGGGCAATCCTTCGCGAGCCCCAACGCCAGCTGATCGTCAGCTTCCCGGTCAAGATGGACGACGGGTCGGTCCGGGTGTTCGAGGGCCCATCTGCGAGGCCTCCTCGTCCTCCGCGGTCCATGCGGGGTCCGGGGCGAGGAAGCGGTCCCGGAGAGCGAGGGCCCAGCTGACGTGCGCCACCCAGGTCGGCTCCTCCGGGGGTGGCCAGATCCATGGCGACTACCTGCTCGGCGATGGCGCGGGCGTCGTCGATGTCGCGCCGGATGGCCGCGCGGCGGGCGTCGGTGAGGTCGCCTGCTTCCTCCAGGTGGGCGAGCTGCCGGGCCCGTGAGCCCGCGAGCTGGGTGAGACGGGAGCGCCATTGGTCCGCGCCGCGGACGGCGCCGGCGTCGCGGGAGAGCTGGTCCCAGCGCGCCTGGCTGCGCAACACGCCTCGGCGGTGAGGGAGACCGGACAGCCAGGCGAGAACCGCCGGGCGGGCGAAGTCCTGCTCCCGCAGCCGGATCAGGCCGAGCAGCCCGCGGGCCGCCACGGAGTCAGCGAGCGGGCGACCGCCGAGCGCCACCGGGGTGATCCCGGCCGCTCGTAGGGTGTCGCGCAGGGCGCTCCCGTACGTCTCGTCATCGGCGTGGACGATGGCGGCGCGGTGAAGTGGGACCGCGTGGTCGCCCTCCATGGCGGCGAGGACATCGCGAACGGCGGCGCGCACCTCCTCGATGGG
>PMYJ01000015.1 GCA_003170875.1 Candidatus Dormiibacterota bacterium
TGTCACCGATCAGCCAAATGCGGCCACTCGTGATCAGGTGAAAACCGGCCACCCGAGGAGCGTGCTCATGGTGGCGTCAGCCGGGTTCGTTGGTCAAGTCCTTCGATGAGCGTCGCTGCTGCCGGTCGTGCATCCGATAGCTCTTGCCCTGGAGCTGGACGACGTCGGCGTGATGGAGGAAGCGGTCGAGCATGGCGCCGGTGGCGGCGGTGTCACCGAGCAGCTGTCCCCAGTCTTCGATGGGTCGGTTGGAGCTGACCACGGTGGCGCCGACCTCGTAGCGGCGGGTGAAGACCTCGAGGAGATCCTCGGCCGCCGTCGCCGGCAATCGGCGCATCCCCAGGTCCTCGATGACCAGCAGGTCGGCGCGGGTGAGCCGGTGCATCAGCTCTTTCCGAGTGCCCAACGCCGCCGCTTCGGAGAGGTCCTCGGCGAGGTCGAAGGTGGAGCGGTAGAGGACGGTGTGCCCGGCGTGGATGGCGGCCAGGGCCAGGCTCAGGCAGATGTGGCTCTTGCCCACTCCGGGTGGACCGATGAGAAGAACGCCGCCCCGTTCGGTGACGAAGCGGGCCGTGGCCAGGTCGACGATCAGCGCCTTGGGCAGACCGGGGTTGAAGCTCCAGTCGAAGTTGTCCAGGGTCTTCATCTGGGGCAGTCCGGCCTGGGCGATGCGCCGGGCCAGCAGCCGATCGCGACGGCGGTTGAGCTCGTCTTCGACGAGCAGGTCGAGGAAGTCGACGTAGGCGAGGCTGTTGCTGATTGCCTCCTGATTGCGCACCGGCAGCATCTGAGCCATGCCGGTGAGGCGGAGGTGGCGCAGGCGGGTGTCGAGGTCGGGCTGCATGGTCCTTCTCCCCAGGTGTCAGTGGTCGCGGGCCGGAGCTTTCGCGGCTCCTGGGCCCGCACAGCGGCGCGGGTTCGGCGGGGTCGGCGAGGTTGCTGCGGTCACGTCAGCACCGCGGCGTAATCGGCCAGGTCGCGGATCAGCTCGTGGTGCTGGAGAAGGCTGGCCGTGGGGGCTCTCGCCGCGGCGGCCTCGACGATGCGGCGCAACGCCTGGTAACGGAAGCAGCGCCGCTCCAGGGCCACCCCGCAGGCCCAGTCCACCCGCTCCCGCGGATGCCGTCGGGTCAGCGCGACCACCCCCTGGAGCAGCCGGTAGGAGCGGACCTCGCGCTCCACCACCGCCTCCTGCGCCCACGCCAGGGCCCGCTCCCCGATGCGCTCGATCTTGGCCAGCAGGGCGGCTTCGTAGGCGCTCTGGCGGGCCGGCTTGTGGGACGGACGATGCTCGGGCCGGGTCCACCACGATCCCGCCGGCCCCCGGCTGTGCACCGCCACCGCCTGGCCGTCCAGGTAGATCCGCACCAGATGCTCGTCCCAGTGGACCTTCACGCTCCGCCCCACCAGGTGGTGGGGCACCGAATAGAAGGCCGCCCCGACCTCGATGTGACCGTCGGGATGGACGCTCCGGGTGCCCACCTCGAAGAGCGCGAAGCGCTCCGCCGGCAACGGCCGCAGCACCGGCCGCTCGACGGCCAGGAAGTGGGCCAGCACCTGCTGGCGGGTGGTGCCGTGGATGCGCAGCTGGGCCACCGTCCGGTTCCAGTGCTGGAGATGAGCGTTCAGCGCCTCGAGGCTGTCGAAGCGGCGGCCCTTGAGCCCGTTGCTCTTGACGTAGCCGCCACTCCGTTCCTCGACCCCGTTCTCCTGCGGGTGCCGCGGTCGACTGGGGAGCGGGACGAAGCCCCAATGCCCGGCGAAGGCGGTGTAGAGCTCGCTGACGTCGGGGTCGTACAGGCAGCCCCGGACCACCGCTGCCTTGAGATTGTCATGGCGGACGACCTCGACCACGCCCCCAAACGCGAGGAAGGCGTGCTCATGGGCGCGCAGGAAGCCGCGCCGGTCCTGGCGCCACAGCGCCTCCTCGTACCCGTGCCGGCTGCAGCTCAGCGTCATCCGGAAGATCCAGGGTCGCCGCCACTTCCCGGTCATCGGGTCCAGCACCAGGGCCGGGCTCTGGAAGTAGTCCACCTGGGCCTCCTTCCCCGGCGGGTGCTCCATGACGTCCACGACCTCGGGCCGACGGCCCCGGATCCCCCGCACGAACCGCTGCACCGAGAGATACCCGTAGGCGAAGCCGTGCTCCTCGCAGAGGTCCTGCCAGATCCGCTGAGCGGTCAGACCCCGCTCCACCCCGGCCTCGATCACCGCTCGGAACGGCTCGCAGGCGCTGGCCGGACCCGGCCCCGAGCCGGCGATCGGGTTTGGCCGGTTTTGCTCCCCGAGAATCCCAGCAGCGCCAGCGCCATCCCCGGAGCCGGCGATCGGGTTGGCCGGTTTTGCCGACCGCCTCGGGTCGTACCCGGAGATCGTCTCCCGCCGGATCCCGGTCTCCTTCTCGATCCGGCGGTAACTCCAGCCCAACTCCAGCAGGGCCAGAACTCGTTGTCTGTCAGGCACTTTCAGGTAGTTCCCCACGTCCACCTCCGTCGTTTTCGACGGAGTGTGGCGGGCTTCGGAGCTACCTCAGGTGGCCGGTTTTGACCCGATCATCCCTGGCCGGTTTTGCCTGATCGCCGACAGAGTGAGGTCCAGCAGCACCCCACCTGGTATCGCGGCGAAGAGGAGGCTGCCCAGGTGGTCCATAGCCGGCGACCCGACCAGCTTCCCTA
>PMYJ01000038.1 GCA_003170875.1 Candidatus Dormiibacterota bacterium
TGGTCCCGCTCAGCATCATCTTCGGGGAGGAGCAGTTCCTCGACCAGGTGGAGCTGTCGACCAGCGACTTCTACCGGCGAATGCGCGCCGGTGGGCCCCACCCACGGACCTCCCAGCCATCGCCGGGCGTGTTTGCGGAAGTCTTCGAACGGCTGGCGGGTGACGGCGGCGCCGTGGTCTGCACCACCATCTCCTCCGATCTCAGCGGCACCGCCGGCTCGGCGATGCAGGCGCGCCAGTCCCTGCCCGACCTGGACATCCGGGTCGTCGAAACGAAGTCCTGCGGGCCGGCCCACGGTGCCGCGCTGGCCATGGCCGTGGCCATCCGCGACCGGGGCGGTAGCGCTGACGCCATCGTGGCCGCCATTGACCGGCTGAGGGCGGCGCAGCGCCTCGTCTTCACCGTCGAGAACCTCGAGTACCTCCGGCGCGGGGGGCGCATCGGCGCCGCCCGGGCGCTGCTCGGCACCGTCCTCAGCATCAAGCCGATCCTCGCCTTCATCGACGGCAAGGTGCAGGTTCTCGACCAGGTGCGCACCTATCCCCGGGCGCTGGACCGTCTCGTCCAGGAGCTGGCGTCCGCCGTGCGGGTCTGGGGCCAGACCGTGGCCACCCTGGCCCACGCCGACAACCGCGAGGGCGCCGAGGCGCTCGCCGTCAAGGTGGCGGCCGTGACCGGGGAGCCGCCCCAGATCGTCGAGGTCGGCGCCGTGCTCGGTTGTCACGTCGGGCCGGGCGCCTTCGGCCTCTTCTACCATCCGGCCTCGGCGGTGCAGGCGTGATCCGGACGTGACCCGGATGGCGGGATCGCCGCACTCTCGACAGGGACCAGGCGCCAGATGGTTAGGATCGGACCCTCAGTGAGCCTGATCCACCTCGTATGCGACAGCACGGCCGATCTCGACTCTGCCTACGCGGCCGCCCACGAGGTCACAGTGGTGCCGCTGCGGGTCTTCTTCGGAGACGAGGAGTTCCGCGATCAGGTCGAGATGTCCACCGCCGAGTTCTACCAGCGCATGCGAGCCGGCGGGCCCCACCCGCGGACGTCGCAGCCGCCCCCCGGCGACTTCGCCGAGGTCTTCTCGCGGCTCGGGGCGCTGGGCGGCACCATCATCTGCACCACCATCTCCGGCGACCTGAGCGGGACGGTCGGCTCGGCGCTGCAGGCGCGCAGCTCGCTCCCCGATCTCGACATCCGGGTGGTCGACACCCGATCGGTCGGGCCCGGCCACGCCAACGCGGTGGAGGCGGCCGTCGCCGTCCGGGACCGGGGTGGCGGGGCGGACGACATCGTCGCCGCCCTGGACCGTCTGGTGGCCACGCAGAGGCTCGTCTTCACCGTGGAGACCCTCGAGTACCTCCATCGCGGCGGGCGTATCGGCGGCGCCCGAGCCCTCCTCGGCACCGTCCTCGACATCAAGCCCATCCTCGGCGTCACCGCCGGCAAGATCGAGGCGGTCGAAAGGGTGCGCACCTACCCGCGGGCGCTCAAGCGACTGGTCCAGGAGCTGGAATCCATGGTTCCCGAGTGGGGACCGACGAAGGCCGCGGTGGCCCACGCCGCCAGCCCCCAGCACGCCGACGCCGTCGCCGCTCAGATCGCGGCTGTCACCGGTGAGCTGCCCACCATCGTGGAGGTGGGGGCAGTGCTCGGCTGCCACGCCGGACCGGGCGCGTTTGGCCTCGCCTTCCACCCCAAGTCTGTCCTCGACGGCTGAGCCGCGGCGCCCTGCCTCGCCGGACCCGGAGTCCTGCTGATAGCATGTTGGTCGGACGCCCAATCAATGTGAAGGGAGGATCGCTGATGCCCCTCGCGGTGACGGACCCGGCGGCCGAGAGCGCAGGCGGCCGCGCCGCGATCAGCCGGCGGCGGCGCGGCGAGATCATCCGGGCGGCAGCCACCGTGCTGGGCCGCCAGGGCAGCGCGGACACCTCGATGAAGGAGATCGCACGCGAGGCGGGGGTCGCCCCCGGTCTCCTCCACTACTACTTCGAGTCCAAGGACGAGCTGCTGGTGGCCGTGGTGGGGGAGCTCGACCGGCAGATGAGCGAGGCGGCGGCGGCGGCGGTCGAGGGCATCGACGACCCCCTGGAGCGGCTCGTGGCGGCGCTGGACGCCGCCGCCGACCGGTGCGCGCGCCGCCCCGAGCTGTGGCGGGCACTGCTCGACCTCTCCATGCTGAGCCTCTCCAACCCGGCACTCCAGGCTCGATGCCAAGAGTTGCGGACGCGGTTCGCCTCGGGCATCGAGACCGAGGTGCGGCGGGCGCTGGGGCGGCTGCCCGCCTACTCGCTGGTGGCCCCCCGTGACCTCGCCGGCGCCATCGCCGCGGCCATCGAGGGGGCTGCGGTCGCCGCTCTGGTCGCGGGGAGCGACCCCACCTCGTCGGTCCAGGCGCTCAAGGTGATGGTGCTGTCGGTCGTGGTCACCGCCTACGTCACCGCCGGCCAGGAGCCGCCCGTCGCCCGGCTGGCCCAGCTGCTCCGGCCACGCTGAGATGCGCCGTCGCGACCTCCGCTGTCCCAGCGGCTGCACCGGCGGCCGTTTCGAGGCACTCAACGCGCCGGTCTACGTCGACTCGCGAGCTCGCTACCTGGAACACGACGACAGCCTCGCCACCTTCGTCTGCGCGGAGTGCCAGTCGGTGGCCATCGACCTGATCCAGGCGGCCGATCTGATGCAGCGCGATGAGGACGTCGAGCCCCAGGTGCTGGTATGCCCCCAGTGCGGCATCCAGATGCTGCCGCCCCTCGACGACGAGCTGGCCCCCTTCGTGGAGTGCCCGATGTGCGAGACCCGCTTTGCTATCGAGGAGGGGATGCCACACCTTCACGGCACCGCGTTTGACGCCGGGGAGGAGGCGTAGCTCCAGGAGTCGGAGGGCAAGCCTCCACGGCGATGCCATCATGGGCCGCCTGTGCTCGAAATCCTCCGGGCGCTCCTGACGCGCCGCCTCGAACCCGCCCACCGGCTGCTGCTCGGCCAGCTGGTGATGTTCACCGGCATCGCCGCCCTCTTCCCCGTCGTGCCCCTCTACGTCCGCTCCCATGGCGGCAGTTCCGCCGACATCGCGCTCTTCGTGGCCGGGCCCCTGGTGGCCAGCACGCTGGTCCAGCTCCCGGCGGGGCACCTCGTCGACCGCATCGGGCGCAAGCCGGTGCTGATCGGCAGCCGGCTCCTCTACGCGGCCCTCTCCGGCGGCCTCTTCCTCAACCTGGGACCGCTCTGGGTGCTGGCCCTGCTGCGGGTCGGGCAGGGAGCGAGCGGCGGCGCCTACGTCCCTGCGCTCCGCGCGGCGCTCGCCGACCTCACCCCGCCCGGGGAGCGGGGACACCGCTACGCGCAGCTCCAGGGGTGCGAGATGGTGGGGCTGCTCCTCGGGCCCGCGATCGGCGGGGCCGTCGCACTCTGGGCGTACTCGGGGATCTTCGCGGCCTCGGGCGTGGCTGTCCTCCTCGGCATCGGCGCCATCATCCGGATGCCCGAGACCCGCGGCGACGACATGGGAGAGTCCTCCCCCGCTCCCGCTCCCGCTCCCGGGCCAGCCGCCAGGGCGCCAGCCATCCCCCCGGCTCCGGCCACCCCGCCGGCGCCGCGGTTGTGGTGGCTCCGCCCCGCGCTGCTCGTCCCGGGCGTGGCCCTGGCGGCCGCAGGAACGATGTTCAGCATGTACGACGTCGTCTGGCCCCAGTATCTGACCGCCCGCGGCTACGACAGCCTGGTCATCGGGCTCTCCATCTCCTTCTTCGCCGTACCCATCCTCCTGCTCACCAGCAGGGGCGGCCGGCTGAGCGATCGCGCCGACCGGCGCCTCCTCGTGCCCGCGGCGCTCTGCGTGGTGGCCGCGTGCGCCTCCACCTACCCATGGCTGCGCAACATCTTTCCGATCCTCGCCGTCGGCACGGTCGAGTCGCTCGCCGTCATGGTCGTCGAGCCATCCCTCTTTGCCGTCATCAGCGAGTCGACGACGGCTTCATTACGTGGCCGGGCCATGGGCGTCGGTGGCCTCTTTGAGGCCGGCGGGGGTGCCTTCGGAGCCGGCGTGCTCGGTGCCCTCTACGGGATCGCCGAGCCCCTCCCCTTCCTCGGCGGCGCCACCGTCTGCCTGCTGGCGGCGGCAGTGTGCTCCCGCGCCCTCCCCCGCCACCGCCCCGCCGGAGCCTCGCCGGACCTGCGGCCGGCCGGCATCGCCCGGGCCGAGGTGGACGTCGTCTGAGTCAGGGGGCTGGGCATCAGGTCCGCAGCGACGGGGCGGGAGATATGCCAACCTTGCGGCCGCAAGCGACCGCGGGCGTGCGACGGTGTCAGCCGCACAAGGAGATGGTCATGTCAGTGATCGACGACATCCAGGACGAGAACCTGATGCTGGCGTCCCGCTACGACGTGCGCACCGGCTCTCTCGACCAGATCCCCGTCCGGCACATCGCCGTGGTCGGCTGCATGGATGGACGGCTCGACCTCCCTGCCATCCTCGGACTGCACACCGGAGACGCCCATGTCATCCGCAACGCGGGCGGGGTCGCCACCGATGACGTCATCCGCTCGCTGGTCGTATCCCAGCGCCTCCTCGGCACCCGCGAAGTGATGCTCGTCCACCACACCGAGTGCGGGATGCTGGGCTTCCGCGACGACGAGCTGAAGGCGCGGATCGAGCAGGAGACCGGCGTCAGACCGCCCTTTGCCCTCGAGGCCTTCTCCGACCTCGACGCCGACGTGCGGCAGTCGGTGCGCCGCATCCGGCTGAGCCCCTACCTGCCCTACCGGGACGAGGTGCGCGGGTTCGTCTTCGATGTGCGCAACGGCCGCCTCCGGGAGGTGTATGCCGGTATCGCGGTGGGCGGCTGACCGCCGGGTGGCCACACGGCCGCTGAGTGGTCAGCCGGCCGCACCGTCCCCGGTCACGGCGACGGCGTCGACGTCTGCGTTGACCACGACCCGCCGCCGCGGCCGCCGCGGGACAGGCGAGGTCGCAGTGGATCAGGAGAGCGCGGGCGGCATGGGCGGGAGGAGAGCGACGGTGGCCCCCACTGGGCCCGCGTCCTCGCCGGGGTCGCGTCCCCAGTGGCGGGAGAATCGCCCGTCGAAGCCGATCACCCGCCCTCCCTGGCGCACATCCGGGCCGGTCTTCCAATGCGGGGTGTGGCCGTGGACCACACGCCGGGCGCCGAAGCGGCGCAGATGCGCATCGAGGCGCGCACGGTCCTCGAAGGCTCGCCGCCCGATCAGGTGGCGGAGGAGCAGGACCACCCCACCGGGTTCCTGGCTCAATAGACCGGCCGCAGCCCGGTTCACCGCCTCGACGCTTCCGCCCAGGGCGGCGTAGTCGTCGTCGTCGGTGTGCTGGACCAGGGTGCCGTCGTCGAGCAGGAGCAGCACCGGCAGCCGGCGCAGCCAGGCCTCCATCTCGACGTCCGCGGCGAGCGCCTCGAGGTCCGCGGGGTCGCCACGCCGCCGCCGCCAGATCGACTCCAGCAGCTCACCGTCGCGCGCCCGCAGCCGCTCCCCACCAACGCGCCGCTCCTCGATCAGCGCCATCACCAGCAGGTCGTGGTTGCCCAGGATGGCCCGGCTGTGGCGCCGCTCCATGGCGATGCGGGCCGCCTTGTGGCCACCGGCGTCGCCGAGCCGGCCACCGGTGAAGAAGTCGCCGAGGAAGATGGTCTCCACCTCGTCCTCGGGGAAGGCGACGAGGGCTCCGGCCAGGCGCTCGTGGTCGCCCTGGACGTCCCCGACGATGAGGACCGGCTGCGTCATCGGCTCAGGTTAGCGGGGGTAGGGGCGAGCGGCGGCGGTCAGCCGGCGAGCGTAGCCGCCAGCTTGTGGTAGCTGGAGCTCCTACCCTCGGCAGTCAGCCGGCGAGCGCGGCCGCCAGCTTGCGGGTGCGGGCGACACCCGCGGCGGCCCGAGTCAGGGCGCGGGCGACCGTCCGCGGGCCGGGGCCACCGGGCAGCTCGCGGCGGCGCAGGGCTGCGTCGACGTCGAATAGCTGCACGACCTCGTCGTCGAATCGATCGGAGAGCGCGCGCCACTCCTCGACACTGAGGTCGGCAAGCGTCCTGCGGTCAGCGACGCAGCGTCGCACCGCGGCGCCCACCAGCGCGTGGGCCTCGCGGAAGGGCATCCCGCGCGCCACCAGGTGCTCGGCAACGTCGGTGGCGAGCAGCAGCGGATCTGACGCCGCGCGGCGCATCGCCGCCACGTCGAAGCGGAGCCGGCGGACCACGTCGGCGAGGATGCCGAGTGTCGCCAGGCTCGTGTCCACGGCGTCGAAGAGCGGCTCCTTGTCCTCCTGGAGATCCCGGTTGTAGGCGAGGGGCAGCCCCTTGAGGACGGTGAGCAGCGCGACCAGGTCGCCGGTCACCCGGCCCACCCGGCCCCGGGCCAGCTCCAGGACGTCGGGGTTCTTCTTCTGCGGCATCAGCGAGGAACCGGTGGCGTGGGTGTCGGGCAGCTCGGCGAAACCGAACTCCGCGGTGGTCCAGAGCACGATCTCCTCGGCGAGCCGGGAGAGATGGACCATCAGCAGCGCGCAGGTCGAGACCAGCTCGACGGCGAAGTCGCGGTCGGAGACCGCATCCAGGCTGTTGGCACTGAGCGCCGCGAAGCCGAGCGCGCGCTGCGTGCTGGTGCGGTCGATGGGCAGCGTGGTGCCGGCCAGCGCTCCGCTGCCGAGCGGCAGCACGTCGCAGCGCCGGTACCCGTCGCCCAGGCGCTCCGCGTCGCGCTGGAGCATCTCGACATACGCCAGCAGGTGGTGGGCGAGCGAGACGACCTGGGCCCGCTGGGTGTGGGTGTAGCCGGGGAGCGGGGTGGCCCGATGCTCGCCGGCGCGTCCGAGCAGCGCCTCCTGCAGTCCGGCGCAGCCGAGCATCAGGTCGAGGGTGCGGCGCCGGCACCAGAGCCGCAGGTCGGTGGCCACCTGGTCGTTGCGGCTGCGACCGGTGTGCAGCCGTCCCGCGGCCGGGCCGATCAGCTCGTAGAGGCGGCGCTCCACGGCGGCGTGGATGTCCTCGTCGGCCGGGTCGCCGGCGAACTCGCCCTGCTCCAGCTCGCGGCCGACGGCGCGCAAGCCGGAGACGATGGCGCGGAGGTCGCCGGCCCCGATCAGGCCGACCTCGCGGAGCATCCGGGCATGCGCGATCGACCCCTCGATGTCCTCGGCGTGAAGCCGGAGGTCGAATCCGAGGCTGCTCGTGTACTCCTCCACCCCCCGGGCGGTGCGGCTTCCCAGCCGTCCCTCCCAGACCTTGGAGGGGGCGTGCCGTGCCGGCTCGGGGGCCTTGCCCTTGCCCCGTGCCATCAGCGCCGCTTGACCTTGCGCTCGAGGCTGAGGGGCACGCTGTCCTCCAGGGCTCCCTGGATGCGCGCCTGGGTCCGCAGCGGCAGACCGAACAGCTCGATGAAGCCGCGGGCCGCCGAGTGGTCGAAGGTGTCCTGGCGGCGGTCGTAGGTCGCCAGCTCCTCGCGGTAGAGGGAGCCCGGCGCGCGCCGGCCGGCGACGCTCACGGTGCCCCGCCAGAGGCGGAGCTTGACCTCGCCGCTGACCGGCTCCTGGGTCACGGCGACGAAGGCGGCCAGGGCGCTGCGCAGCTGGCCGAACCAGAGCCCGTCGTAGACCAGCCGGGCCCACTCGTCGCCGAGGCGGCGCTTGAGGTGGAAGACGTCCCGGCCCAGGGTCAGGGTCTCCAGGGCGGTGTGGGCGGTGTGGAGGACGACGGCGGCCGGCGCCTCGTAGATCTCGCGGGACTTGATCCCGACCAGGCGGTTCTCGACGTGGTCGATCCGGCCGACCCCGTGGGCCCCGGCCAGGGCGTTGAGCCGGGTGACCAGGATGTCGCCGGTCAGCCGCTCGCCGTCCAGGGTCACCGGGATGCCGTGCTCGAAGCCGAGCGAGATCACCCGTCCCTTTTCGGGGGCCTTGTGCGGATCCACGGTCCAGGCGTAGACGTCGTCGGCGGGCTCCACCCAGGGGTCCTCGAGCGGGCCGGCTTCGATGCTGCGCCCCCAGATGTTGGCGTCGACCGAGTACGGCGACTCCTGGGTGACGGGGACCTCGATTCCGTGCTCGCGGGCGAATTCGATCTCCTGCGGGCGGCCCATCTCCCAGTCGCGAACGGGGGCGACCACCTCCAGCTCCGGTGCCAGGGCGGCGGTGGCGACGTCGAATCGGACCTGATCGTTGCCCTTGCCGGTGCAGCCGTGGGCGACCGCCTCGGCACCCTCGTCGCGGGCGACGTCGACCAGGATCTTGGCGATCAGGGGGCGGGCCAGGGCGGTGGCCAGGGGGTAGGCGCCCTCGTACATCGCCGAGGCGGCCAGGCTCGGGAAGCAGAACTCCTCCACGAAGAGACGGCGCGCGTCGACGGAGTAGGCGGCAACCGCCCCGGTGCGCAGAGCCCGGTCGGTGACCTCCTCGATGTTCTTCGCCTCACCGATGTCGGCGGTGCAGGTGATCACCTCGTAGCCGAGCCGCTCCTGGAGCCAGCGGATCGACACCGAGGTGTCGAGACCACCGGAATACGCGAGGACGCAGCGCTTGGGCTTGCTCACCGGACACCTCCGTGACCGCTCGGATGATTGAGATCCAGAGCGCGGGCAGCGGTCGGCCCCCCGCCCATCGCGTCGCGCAGCCGCTCGGCGAGGCGACGCGCGCCCGGCCGCGAGCGGACCACGACCAGCACGGTGTCGTCGCCTGCGACGGTGCCCGCGACCTCGTCGAAATGCGCGGAGTCGATGAGAGCCGCCACCAGTGGCGCGCTGCTCGGGCGTGTGTGCACGATCCCGATGTGCTCCACGAACTCCATGGAGCGGACATGTTCGCGCAGGACCGCGCGCAGCCGGGTGCTCACCGGTGAGGGCTCGTCGGTGTCGGCGGCGGCGACGTAGCGGAGACCGTCCGGGTCGTGAACGCGGGCCAATCCCAGCTCCCGGATGTCCCGGGAAACGGTGGCCTGGGTGGCGTCAAGGCCACGGCGGTGCAGGGCGGCGACGATCTCGTCCTGGGTGCGCACCTTCCGGTCCCGGACCAGGTCGAGGATGGCCTGCTGCCGCTCCGCCTTGGCGGCGGGGACGAGGACGGAGGTGACGTTCACGGCTGCTCGCCCTCGAGCGCGCCGGCACCGCTCACGGCACCGCCGGCCACCAGCTGGAAGGCGGCGGCGAGCCGCTCGACCGCCTCGTCCGCCTGCGCCGCGCTGAGGATGAGCGGCGGGATGAGCCGGAGCGCCGAGGCCCCGGTCGCATTGATGAGGAGGCCGCCTCGCAGCGCGGCCCGGACCAGCTGCTGGGCCACCGGCTGGGTGAGCACGACACCGAGCATCAGGCCGCGACCCCGCACCTCGGCGATGGGCGCACCCCGCTCGGCGAGCTGGAGCAGACCGTGACGGAGGCGCTCGCCAACCCGTGCCGCGTTGTCGACCAGTCCGTCACGCTCGATGGCGTCGATGACGGCGGCCGCCACCGCGGTCACCAGGGGACCGCCCCCGAAGGTCGAGCCGTGGTCGCTCACGGTGAAGACGTCGGCGCGCGGGCCGGCGAGGACCGCGCCGATGGGAAGCCCACCGCCCAACCCCTTGGCCACCGCCATCACGTCGGGGACGATCCCGGCGTGCTGATACGCCCACCACTTCCCGGTGCGCCCCATCCCACTCTGGATCTCGTCGAGGATGAGCAGGAGATTGCGCTCGTCACAGAGCCGGCGGAGGCCGCGCAGGGTCTCGTCGCTCATCGGCACGACCCCGGACTGGCCCTCGATCGGCTCCATGAGCACGGCCACGGTGCTGTCGTCGATCGCGCTCTCGACCGCGGCGAGATCGTCGTAGGCGACATGGATGAAACCGCGCGGCAGCGGCTCGAAGGGCTCGCGGTAGTGGCGGTTGGCGGTGGCCGCCAGTGCACCCATGGTGCGGCCGTGGAACGCGCCCCGCGCGCAGACGATGGTGGACGCGCCGTCCCGGTGCAGCTTCCCCCACTTGCGCGCGATCTTGATGGCCGTCTCGATGGCCTCCGCCCCGCTGTTGCAGAAGAAGACCCGGCTGGGAAAGGCGGTGGCCACCAGCTTCTCCGCAGCATCCAATTGAGCCTCGGAGAAGTAGAGGTTGCTCAGGTGGATGGCGCGAGCAGCCTGCTCGACGAGGGTGCCGAGCACTGCGGGATGCGCGTGCCCCAGCACGTTGACCGCGATCCCGCCGGCCAGGTCGAGGTACTCGCGCCCGTCGACGTCGGTGAGGATGCATCCCATCCCCGACCGCATCGCCACCGGCTGGGGCGCGTACGTGCGCATGAGCACGGTGGCCGCCCGCTCCTCGATGGCGGAGAAGGCCGCGCTCACCTCGGGAGCCGGTTGGCTCACCGCGTCACCATGGTGCCGACGCCCTTCTCGGTGAGCAGCTCCAGCAGTAGCGAGTGGGAGACGCGGCCGTCGATGATATGCGAGGCCGTGACCGCGTCGAGGGCGCGGAGCGCCGCCCGTACCTTGGGGATCATGCCGCCGTGGATGGCGCCACTCTCGATCAGCCGGTCGGCGGCCGCCGCGTCCAGAGCGCTGATCAGCTCCCCGTCCTCGCCGCGCACACCCT
Organism: Candidatus Dormiibacterota bacterium; assembly: GCA_003170875.1. Classification (GTDB taxonomy): domain Bacteria; phylum Chloroflexota; class Dormibacteria; order Aeolococcales; family Aeolococcaceae; genus Changshengia. Next base: position 10,579 of record PMYJ01000038.1, read on the forward strand.
CGACGTCGGTGAGCAGCACCAGCTTGGTCGCCTTGAGAGCGACGGCCAGCTCGGCGGCCACGGTGTCGGCGTTGACGTTGTAGGCGTCACCGTCAACGCCCAGGCCGATCGAGGCCATCACCGGGATGCGCCCCTGGTCGAGCACGGCAACGATCGGCTCGGGATTGACCTGGTCGACCTCGCCGACGAAGCCGAGGTCCTGACCGTCCTCGGCACCGCGGGGGCGGACCAGCAGGGTGGGCCCGTCCTCACCGCTCATCCCCACCGCCTGGCCACCGAGCCGGTGGATGCGACTCACCAGCTCGGGGCCGACCTTGCCGGTGAGCACCATCTTCACCACCTCCATGGTGGCTCCGTCGGTGACCCGCAGCCCGTTGACGAACTTCGGCTCGATGCCGAGCCGCTTCTGCCACAGTGAGATCTCGGGACCGCCGCCGTGGACCAGCACGGGGCGCATGCCGACGAAGCGGAGCAGCACCACGTCCTGGAGAAAGGCGTCGACGTCCTCCCCCATCGCCGCGCCACCGAGCTTGATCACCAGGGTGTGACCGGAGAAGCGCCGGATGTAGGGGAGCGCCTCGACGAGCACATCGGCCCGCCGGATCCGCTCCTCCATGGTCTCGACTTGGGTGGTCATGGGATCTCTGTGCTCATGTGGTGTACTCCGCATTGATTCGCACGTAGCCGGCGGTCAGGTCGCATCCCCAGGCGTGGCCGCGCCCGTCGCCGGCGCCGAGATCGATGTCGATCTCGCTCCGGGGCTCGCGCAGCGCAGCGACGACCGGGCTCAGGTCGGTGTCGAGCGGGGCGCCGTGCTCGAAGACGGTGGTGCCCGCGAGGGTCACCCGGACCCGGTCGAGGCTGAAGTGGGCACCGCTCCGGCCGAGCGCGGCGACGATCCGTCCCCAGTTGGGATCGGCTCCGTGCACGGCCGTCTTGACGAGCGGAGAGACGGCCACGGTGCGCGCGGCGAGGCGTGCCTCGGCATCGTCGCGACCGCCGGCGACCGTCACCCGGAAGTGCTTGGTGGNNGCGGCACCGTTGGCGAGGGCGAAGAGGGTGTCGTTGGTGGAGGTGTCACCGTCGACGGTGATCGAGTTGAAGCTGGATTCGGCGACCTCGGTGAGCAGCGCCTGGAGGTCGGGTGCGGCGACGTCCGCGTCGGTCGTGACCAGGGCGAGCAGGGTCGCCATGTCGGGGTGGATCATTCCCGCCCCCTTCGCCATCCCACCCACGCGGTGCTCCACGCCATCGACGGTGAACGTCGCGCTCGCCATCTTGGGGACGGTGTCGGTGGTCATGATCGCCCGGGCGGCCAGCTCACCGGCACCCCGGCTCTGGCTGCGCGCGGCGGCGCGGAGACCGTCGGCGACCCGATCCATCGGCAGCGGACGGCCGATCACGCCGGTGCTGCAGACCAGCACCTCGACGGGATCGCGGCCCAGGGCCCCGGCGGTGAGGGCACACATCCGGAGCGCGTCGCGCAGCCCCTGGGCGCCGGTGCAGGCGTTGGCGTTGCCGGCGTTGGCGGCCACGGCGTGAATCGGCGTCCCCCGGCGCAAGGTGAGCTGGGAGATGACGACCGGCGCGGCCTTGACCAGGTTCCGGGTGAAGACGCCGGCGCCCGCGCAGGGGCGATCGCTCAGGACCACCGCGATGTCGGCGCGCGTCATGTCGCCGTCGCCGCGGATGCCGGCCGCGGCCGTGCCGGCGCTGAAGCCGCGCGGCATGCAGACGCCGACGCCCACCGCGACATCCGCCGCGGAGGCGTCCGTCGCGGAGGCGCCCGTCTCGGAGGCTTCCGTCTCGGAGGTGCCGGTCTGAGTCATGGCCACTGCGACGACACCGGCAACCCGGTGGTCTCGCCCAGCCCGAAGCGGATGTTGGCCGCCTGGACGGCCTGCCCGGCGCCTCCCTTGACCAGGTTGTCCTCGGCGACCGTGACCACCGCCACCCCGTCCTGGTCGGTGACGTTGACCGCGGCCGTGTTGCTCCCGGTCACCGACTTGGTCGCCGGAGACACCTCGTCGTAGCGCAGGAACGGGTTGGCCGCGCAGAGGCCCCGCATCAGCTCGGCGACGTCAGCCACGCGGCGCCCGGCGACGGGGCGGAGGTAGGCGGTGGCCAGGATGCCCCGGGTCATGGGGATCAGGTGGGGCACGAAGGTCAGCCGCACCTCGCGGCCGATCGCCGCGTTGAGCTCCTGGATCATCTCGGCCTTGTGGCGATGGCCGTCCACACCGTAGGCCCTGACCGATTCGTTCACCTCCGAGAAGTGGAAGCCGTGGGACGGCGAACGGCCCCCGCCGCTCACCCCGCTCTTGGCGTCGATCACCACCTCGGGCTCCACCAGCCCCTCGCGCAGCGCGGGAAGGGTGCTGAGCAGGCTGGCGGTCGGGTAGCAGCCCGGAATGGCCAGCAGGTCGGCGGTGGCGATGGCCTCGCGGTTGAATTCGACCAAGGAGTACACCGCCTGCTTGCAGAGGTCCGGGGCCGGGTGCTCGAGCCCGTACCAGCGCGCGTAGGCGGCGGGGTCGGTGAGACGGAAGTCGGCGCTCATGTCGACCACCACGCGGCCGGCGTCGAGCCACTCCCGAGCGTGGGCGGCGGCCACCGTGTGGGGCAGGGCGGCGAACACCACCTCGACGTCGCCCACGTCCATCCCACCCTCGACCTGGAGGGTCACCCGGCTGCCCGGGACGGCGGCGGCGAAGGACTTGCCGGCCGAGCTCCGGCCGAGCAGTCGCACCAGCTCGATGCCGGGATGCTGGTCGAGGATCTCGACGCACTGGGCGCCGATGTAGCCGGTCGCCCCGCAGACGGCGGCGCGGATCACAGAGGTGGGCATGGTCGGTGGATTATACGTGTCTGGTGCATGTTTATGCAACCGCGGCCGAGCGCCCGGCCGCCCCGGACCCGTGCGAGTCGAGCTCCTCTCTAGACGGGCACCACGAGGGGCAGGGTGCTGAGGGACGCCGCGGCCGCCGGGCGGACCCCGGTCCCCATGGCGAAGAACTCCACCCCGTGCTCGCCCCAGACCTGATTGCTCTCCAGGACGTGCACGCCGACGATGCCGGTCGCGCCGTCGCGCTCGCCCTCGGCCTGCATCCGCGACATCGCCAGCTCGCGGGCCGAGTAGATCGCCTGCGTGTACTGAGGGATCTCCACGTTCTGTCCCGCCTGGCGGAACGACTGCCGGATCGATTGGTGCGCGATGTGGAAGACGCAGCAGCCCATGACCAACCCGGTGGGCGCCCAGCCGTCGCGCAACAGCTTGAAGAAGTCGCCGCCGGAGAGGTCCGAGCTGAAGGGCTTGCCATTGGGGGCCTTGAAGGAGCCCGGAGCCTTCTCGAAGCGCACCGCCGTCCCCACGGCGAGGAACTCCAGGATCTCCCCGGCGCCGGCGTAGCCGACCCTGCGGAGGTCCACCCCGACGATGCCGTCGGCATTGAGCTGCACCGCCTCGGTGACCATCCGCTCGACGGCCAGCTCGCGGGCGTTGTACATCGCCTGGCTGAGGACGGTGAGCTCGACGGATTGCTTCCACCCGGCGTACTGCAGGCCCATGTGGTACATGGAGGTGCCCATCACCAGGCCGAGGGGCACGAATCCGCTCTCGCGCACCAGGACAAACTCGTCGACGCTCAGGTCAGAGGTGAAGCACTTGCCCTGGGCCGTCTCCGCCAGGCGGCCGGTGCCGCCCTCGGGGACCCACTGTGCGGTTGGCGTATCGGTCACCGTGGCACCTCCGATCCGGGGGGACTTCGGGCGGAACTATACCGCCGGGCTCTGGGGCCGTCCCGGGGCCGGTGACTTCGAGCCGCAGCCGTCAGGAGCGGTCTCCCTCTCTCCCCACCACGTCGGCGGCGGTCACCTCCACGCCGGCCGCCGGACGGACCAGCCAGGTGGCCTCGTTCAGACCGCTGACCGCTGCCAGGGCCGCCGCACAGCCCTTCGCTGCGCCCTGGTCGACCAGGGCGACGACGCTGCCGCCGAAGCCGGCGCCGACCAGGCGAGCACCGTGGCATCCGGGCACCCGGCGTGCGGCCTCCACCATGGCATCGAGGCGTGGGGTGCTCACCTCGCAGTCGCGGCGCAGCGACTCGTGGCTCTCGTCCATGAGCCGGCCCAGCGCCGCAACGTCGCCAGCTTCCAGCGCCCGCACGGCGGCGTCGGCGCGCAGCGTCTCGGTGGCGATGTGGCGGCCGCGGGGCCGCAGCTCGGGCGCCAGCTCCCGCCAGCGCTCGCCGATCTCCTGGCAGGTGGGGACACCGAGAGCCGCGCAGGCCTGTTCCGCCGCCTCGCGGCGCCGCCGGTACTCCTCTCCTCCGACGTCGTGCTTCGCGCCGCTTGCCGCCACCACCAGCGCAACCGCGGGCCACGGCCAGGCGACCCGCTGCAGCGAACCGTTTGCACAGTCGAGCGCGAGCACCGAGCCCTCGCGGCCGTGGACGATGGCGCGCGGATCCAGGTCGCCGCAGGGGATGCCGGCGATGTCACGCTCGGCGGTGAGCGCGACCGTGACCAGCTCCTCCGCGTTGATCCGCCGTCCCGCCAGCCGGAGCATGGCCGCCGCTCCGGCCAGCGTCACGGCCGCCGAGGAGGCGAGACCGGCAGACGCGGGCAGGTCGCCGGCAACGGCCATCTCCAGGGGCAGGACGGGGACGCCGGAATGGTGAAGAGCCTGGGCCACTGCGAAGAGGCGGTCGCCGATGTCGCCCGCCATCACGGGCTCGCGGCGCTCCACGCGCTGGCCGAGCCCAGCCACCCGCCACCCCCCGTCGCGCGAGGGGCGCACCACCACGGTGAGCGCCAGGTCGACGGCGATGCAGGCGACGTGACCGCCGACGTAGTCGACGTGCTCCCCGACCAGGGTGACCCGGCCGGGGGCGGTGCCGGTTGCGATGGCGGCGCCAGGCCCGAAGGCTTGGTCCAGGGCGCGAGAGGCGGAGCGAGCCGCGTCGCCGTCGCGGGTCACGTCGCTCTTGGGGCTGACATCGCCCGTAGGGCTGGTGTCGCCGGCGCGGCTCACGTCACCGGAGCGACGCCGGAGTGGCCGGCGGCGGGGAGCCCGTGGATGCCGAGCCGCCGGTGGCGAGCGCGCTCGATGTTGACGGCCGCGCCGATCAGGGCCAGGTGGGTGAAGGCCTGCGGGTAGTTGCCGAGGAGCTCCCCGGTCGCGCCATCCGCCTCCTCGGCCATCAGCCCGAGCGGCGATCCGAGGGCGAGCAGCCGCTCGAAGCGGCGCCGGGCCTGCTCCACCTCGCCGATGTGGGCGAGGGCGTCGGCCAGCCAGAAGGAGCACATCAGGAATCCCCCCTCCGCGCCGTGGGCGATGCCGTCGTCCGTCTCCTCGGGGCGGTAACGGCTGACCAGCACTCCATCACCGAGGTGGCGGGCGATCGTCCGCACCGTGGTGACGATGCGCGGATCGCGATCCTCGAGGAAGCGCACCTGGCCGGCCCGGAGCATGGCGGCGTCGACGGTACGTCCCCTCAGGGTCTGGGTGAAGCTCCGCAGCCGCCGGCTGTACCCCTCCGCCGTCACCCGCCGGTGGATCGCCCGGCGCGCCTCCTCCCATCGCTCGCGATCGCAGGGCAGCCCGAAGCGCTCGGCGAGCCGCAACCCCCGGTCGACGGCGACCCAGCACATCAACTTGCTGTACGTGTAATGGAGCTCCCGGCCGCGGCTCTCCCAGATGGAGGCGTCGGGCAGCTGCCAGCGCTCGATGGCCAGGTCGACGACGGCGTGCAGCTCCTTCCAGAGCGTCTGGCTGATCTCTCCGCCGAAGCGCGCGTAGAGATAGGCACTGTCCAGCAGCTCGCCGTAGACGTCGAGCTGGAGCTGGTCGACGGCACCGTTGCCGATCCGGACCGGAGCCGACCTCCGGTATCCGGTCCAGTGGCCGAGGACCTCCTCGCTGACCTGGGTGCCGCCGTCGACCCGGTAGAGGTTCTGAAACGTGCCGCCATCGCCGATCCCGGTGGTGCGCAGCCAGCCGAAGAAGCCATCGGCCTCCTCGTGAAGCCCGAGCTGAAAGAGGCCGAAGAGGGTGAGGGAGGCGTCCCGCAGCCAGGTGAAGCGGTAGTCCCAGTTTCGGCGGCCCCCGATCGCCTCGGGAAGTGAGGCGGTGGGCGCGGCGACGATGGCGCCGGTCGGCGAGTAGATCATCAGCTTGAGCGCGAGCGCGGAGCGCCAGACCGCCTCGGGATAGGCTCCGGCGTAGCGGACCTTCCCGATCCAGCGCCACCAGTAGGCCTGGGTCTCGCGCAGTAGACCGAGCGCCCGCTGCACCGTCCAGGCGCTCTCCGAGGTGGTGCAATCCCCGCGGGCATGCTGGCAGCGGAGCGAGAGGGCGACCGCATCGCCCGCGTGGAGGGTGAAGCTGCCGGTGGCACCCCGGATCTCGGCCGTCGACACGACACAGAAATGGAGGCCGCCGGCGTCACCGTGGAAGCGCCTGCCCTCGGCCTGGAACCGGGCGGGAGAGCGCCCATAGTCAGGGCGGGGCGCGATGACATGCTCCATGCTCACGCTCCCGGTCAGGCAGTCGACGATGCGGACGATCCGCGGGCCGCGGTGGGGACGCGCGTGATGGCCGATGGTCTCCTCGTCGACCGGCATGAAGTCGACGACCTGGACCCTGCCGGTGGGCGTGGAGAAGATGGTCCGGAGGATGTTGGTGCGGTCGTCGTAGCGCTGCTCGGCCCGGTACGCGCCCCGCGGCCGGAGCTGCCAGTGCCCACCGTCGCGCGCGTCGAGGATGCGACCGAAGAGCGATGGCGAGTCGAAACGGGGCAGACAGCACCAATCGATGCTGCCGTCGACACCGACGAGGGCGGCGCTGCGGCAGTCGCCGATCAGCCCGTAGGCCCCGATGGGGAGGTAACCACCGGTCCGGTCCACCCCCTGGATCATGGTGCGGTCGACCTCGCTCCGCTGGCGGCGATCCAGGGCGGGGTGAGGCGAGCGCGGCTGGGCCGCGCCGCCGAGGGGCGGCGAGCCCCTCTCACGATTCGGGGGCCCCCACGCCGCCTGCGGCGGGGGGCGGCGCGACGAAGCAGGATCGGGCACCGGTGTGGCAGGCCGGGCCGGCGGGCTCGACCAGGAGGAGCACGGCGTCGCCATCGCAGTCCAGCCGAACCTGGATGATCCGCATGGTGTTGCCGCTCGTCTCCCCCTTCTGCCAGAGACGCTCCCGGCTCCTGCTCCAGAAGGTGGCCCGACGGGTGACCCGGGTGGCCTCGTAGGCGTCGCGGTTCATGTGGGCGACCATCAGCACCTCGGCGGTGCCCGCATCCTGGACGACGGCGGTCACCAGCCCGCGGCTGAAGTCGGGGCGGCGCCCCTCCGGCTCCGGGTTCAGGGAGAGGGCCGGGGAGCCTGCCTGCTGGCGCGGCGAGCGGGCCTCGAGGTTGACGCGGTAACCGTTGGGCGAGAAGACATTCATCGCCCAGTCGCCCATCGACTCCCCGTACTGCGCAGGTACCGTGTGGCGGTAGCCGAGCTTGGCGCAGAGCCTCGCCACCGCGGCGAGATCGTCCACCTGGAACTGCCAGAGGACGGAGTCGTTGGCGGCACGGGCGCGGAAGCGCTCGCTGATCTCGATGCCGAACTCCACGTCCCCCTGCTGCACGGCGACGAATCCGGAGAACTCCCCGCCCTCGTCGCGGACGCTGAATCCCAGGTCCTTGTAGAACTGCACCTCGGCGTTCAGGTCCTCGACGTGGATGACGGGGACGAGCTTGGTGAACCTCACAGCCGCACCTCGATCCCGTGCTGGCGCAGGTAGGCCTTGGTCTGGGGGATGGGGTGGATGCCGTCGTGGAAGATGGAGGCCGCCAGGGCCGCATCCGCGCCTCCCTCGTCCAGCACCGCGCGCAGGTGCTCGGGCTCCCCGGCCCCCCCGCTCGCGATCACCGGGATGGTGAGCCGGTCGGAGACCGCCCGGGTGAGCAGGAGGTCGTAGCCGTCCTGGGTGCCGTCCCGGTCCATGCTCGTCAGCAGGATCTCGCCGGCGCCCCGCCCGGCGGCCTCCTCCGCCCAGGCGAGCGCGTCCCGGCCGGTGTCGCGGCGGCCACCGTGGGAGAAGACATGCCAGCCACCGTCCTCGCGGCGGGCGTCCACGGCGACCACGATGCACTGCACCCCGAAGCGCTCGGCTCCCTCAGTGATCAGCTCGGGGCGGGCGAGCGCGGCCGTGTTGAGCGATACCTTGTCAGCACCGCTGCGCAGCATCCGGTCGATGTCATCGAGCCCGCGCAGCCCGCCTCCCACGGTGAGCGGGATGAAGACGGAGTCGGCGGTGCGGCGCACCGCGTCGAGGAGGATCTCGCGGGCGTCGCTGCTCGCAGTGATGTCCAGGAACACCAGCTCATCGGCAGATTCCGCGTCGTAGCGCGCCGCCAGCTCGGCGGGGTCGCCGGCGTCGCGGAGGTTGACGAAGTTGACCCCCTTGACCACCCGACCGTGATCCACGTCGAGGCAGGGGATGATCCGCTTGGCGAGGGTCATGGGGCCCCCGCGCCGCCTGCGACGTGGGGGAACCGGAGCATGGCGGCGCGCAGGTCGAAGCTGCCCTCGTACATGGCGCGACCCACGATGGCCCCGGCGGCTCCGGCCTCGGCGCAGCGGGCGATGTCGTCGACCGTGCTGATCCCACCGCTTGCGATCACCGGTCCCGGGAATACCCGCACCGCCTCCTCGAGCCCGGCGAGGTCGGGGCCGCTCAACATCCCGTCGAGGGCCACGTCGGTCCGGACCAGGCCGCCGAGCGGCCAGGTCGCCCACCGCTCCAGGTGGGCGGCGGCGCTGCCGGCGCCCTCGGTCCAGCCCTCGGCCTGGGCGACGTCGCCGCGCACATCCAGGGAGACCAGGCAGCGCCCCGGCAGGGCGGCGCAGATCGCCTCGGCGGCCTCGGGCTCGCGCACCGCCACGCTCCCCAGCACGACGAAGGTCGCCCCTGCGGCCAGCCACCGCTCCGCCGCCGCCAGGGTGCGGACGCCCCCTCCGACCTCGATCTCGACACCGCGCTTGCGGGCTGCCTCGAGCACACCGCGAGCCGCCGCGGCGGAGTCGACGTCCGCCGTCCCCCGGGCGGCGTCGAGGTCGACCAGGTGGATGCGGTGGGCACCGCTCTCGACGAGTCGCCGGGCGACCTCGACTGGATCGCTCTCGTAGACATGCTCGCGGTTGTAGTCGCCCTGGATGAGACGGACGCAGCGGCCCCCTCGGATGTCGATGGCGGGGATGACGATCACAGCAGGGACGGCTCAGCCGGCCTCCGCTCGCCCACCGAGGCGGCCACCAGGTTGGCGTAGATGCGCAGCCCGGCCGGGCCGCTCTTCTCGGGGTGGAACTGGGTGCCGGTCACCACTCCCCGCTCGCAGATGGCGACGATCTCGCCACCGTAGTCCACGGTGGCGACCACGTCCTCGGGGTCGGCATCGGCCGCGTACGAGTGGACGAAGTAGCACCGCGTGCCGTCCTCGACGCCCTGGGTGAGCACGGCGGGCCGGCGCAACCGGAGAGAGTTCCAGCCCATGTGCGGCACCTTGAGCGGAGGCGCTGCCGCGATGCGGCGCACCCGCCCCGGAAGGAGGCCGAGCCCGGTGCCGCCCTCCCCCTCCTCGCTGGACTCGAAGAGCAGCTGGAAACCGAGGCAGACCCCGAGCACGGGGCGGCCGCGACGGGCCGCCTCCCTCACGGCGTCGCCCAGCCCGGAGCCGAGCAGCAGCGCTGCGGCCGGAGCGAAGGCGCCGACGCCGGGGAGCACCACCGCGTCGCTGCCGGCCACCACCCGCGGGTCAGGAGTGATCACCGCCTCGGCCCCGGCGCGCGCCAGCGCCCGCTCGACGCTGCGCAGGTTGCCGACCCCGTAGTCGACGATCGCCACCCGCGGCATCAGGACGCATCCTCGGCGCAGGGCATGCCGCGCCGGCTGCGCGACATCAGGGCACCCGCCTCGCGGAGGCCGCACCGCGCAGGGCCCGGAGCATCAGAGCACTCCCTTGGTGGAGGGCACCCCGCGCCCTACGACGGTCAGGGCGTCGCGGGTGGCGAGTCCCAGGGCCTTGAAGGCGGCCTCCGCGACGTGATGCAGGTTGACGCCGCGGATCAGGTCGACGTGGAGGCTGATCCCCGCAGATTGGACCAGACCCTGCACGAACTCGTGGAGGAGGGTGACGTCGAAGTCGTTGATCCGTCCCTTGAGGGCGCCCATCTCCCACTCCAGGTGGGGACGGTTGGAGAAGTCCAGGGCGCAGCGCACCAGGGACTCGTCGAGGGGTGCGTAGGCGTTGCCGAAGCGCCGGATGCCGGCGCGGTCACCGAGGGCCCGGCTGATCGTCGTGCCCAGGGCCAGCCCGCAGTCCTCGACCAGGTGGTGGGCATCCACGTCGATGTCGCCGGAGCCGTGNNACGTCGATGTCGGCCGCTCCACCGCCGTCGATCTGGACGTCGACCTGGATGCGGGTCTCCTTGGTGACCCGCTCCTCGCTGGCGGTCCGCCGCGGCGCCGGACCCCGACTGCTCTCACTCATCGGACACCATCCTCCATCCTGAGCCGGATCGCCCGCTCGTGACCGCGCAGCCCCTCAGCGGCGGCGAGGGCGCAGGCGACGGGCGACAGCTTGTCGAACTCCTCGGCCGAGAGATCGACCACCGACTGCCAGCGCTGGAAGTCCATGACCGACAGCGGCCCGCGGTGACGGGCTGCCCCACCGGTCGGCAGGGTGTGGTTTGGCCCGGCCACGTAGTCGCCCATCGAGACCGGCGAGCGCCGGCCGACAAAGACCGCGGAGGCGGTGTGCGGTTGATCGCGGAGCGCCTCGGCGGCCTCGCCCTGGAGCGAGAGGTGCTCGGCGGCAAACTCGTCGGCGAGGCGGCGGGCCGCGTCGAGCGACTCGGTGACGACCACCGCCCCGTGGCGCCCGGCGGCCTGCGCGATGATCCCGCTCCGCGCCGCGGCCGACGCCTCCTCGGAGAACGCCTTTGCCACCTCGCCGGCGAGCCCCGGGGAGTCGGTGATGCACACCGCCCAGGCCAGGGGGTCGTGCTCGAGCTGGGAGACCAGGTCGGCCGCGACCAGGCGCGGGTCGGCGCCGGCCGAGGCGATCACCAGGATCTCGCTGGGGCCGGCCACGCCGTCAATCCCGACCTCGCCGAAGATGGCGCGTTTGGCCAGGGTCACGAAGAGGTTGCCAGGTCCCGTGATCTTGTCCACCCGGACGATGGTCTGGGTGCCGTAGCCGAGTGCTCCGATGGCCTGCGCACCCCCGATCGCGTGGACCTCGGTCACTCCCAGGTGGTGGGCACTGGCGAGGACCAGGGGGTGGACGGACCCGTCGGAGCCCGGGGGCGAGACCAGGGCGATCTCCGCGACGCCGGCGATCTGGGCCGGTATCACGTTCATCAGCACCGTGCTCGGGTACGCGGCCCGGCCTCCGGGGACGTAACAGCCGACCCGGCGCAGCGGCAAGGGCCGGAGGTGCGCGGTCGCCGTGCCCCGGGAGGCGGTATCCCGCTGGGGCTCGTGGATCGCCCGGATGCGGGCCGCGGCGGCGCTGATCGCGTCGCGGACCTCGGGTGGCGTCGACTCCCAGGCGCGGGCCATCGCCCCCGCCGGCACCTTGGTCTCCGCGACGTCCACGCGGTCCAGCCGCTCGGTCCAGCGCCGGACGGCGGGGTCGCCCTCGCGGGCCACGTCGTCGAGGATGGTGTGGACGACGTGCTCTGCGGTCACCGGAAGTTCGAACCACGCTGCCAGCGGTCCGGCGGACTCGCCGTCCAGAAGGGCGGCCGTGCCCCGCCTCTCAGCGCGGACCTGCGCCCGCCACTCCTCGGGGGTGGGGGATCCGAGCCGGGCGATCACCGGGAGGTCCCGGGGCCGCCGTCGGGGAGCGCGGGCGCGGGCAGCGCGGGCTGTGGCGAGGCAAGCTCCCGGGGGGCAGACCCGGACGCCCCGGATCCGGACGCGGCCCGTCCCGCCACGGTGCGGCGGAGTGCGGCGGCGAGCTGGTTGACCGCCTCGCTCCTGGTTTTGAGCGAGGCCTGGTTGGAGATCAACCGGGCCGTCGAGCGCCCCGCCTCGGCGACCTCGACGAGGTGGTTGGCGATGAGCGTCCGTCCGGTCGCGGTGATGTCGACGACGCAGTCGGCGAGACCCATCGCCGGAGCCAGCTCGACCGACCCGTGGAGCTTGATCAGCTCGACCGCGAGCCCCAGCGAGTCGAAGAAACGGCGGGCGGCGATCGGGTACTTGGTGGCGGCCCGCAGTGACTGAGGGAAGCGCCCCTCGGCGAGCGGCGAGCCCTGCGGCGCGGCCAGCACGAGCCGGCAGGCGCCGAAGCGGAGGTCGACCAGCTCATAGCAGTCGCGCGGCGATTCCCAGAGGATGTCCTTGCCCACGATGCCGGCGTCGCACGCACCCATCTCGACGTAGACGGGGACGTCGGTGGGCCGCACCTTGACCACGGTGGCGGTCGGGGTGGCGATCTTCAGCTGACGGTCGAATCGGCCGGCGTCGATGTCCGCCACGCCGGCGTCCGAGAGCAGCCGGCAGGCGTCCTCGAAGAGGGCGCCACCCGGCAATGCGAGCCGCAGGCCGCCGCTCACGGGGTGCCCTCGGCGTGAGCGGCGAGCAGGGCCTCGACCCCGCGCCCCTCCTCTCCCCGGTACCGCCAGAGGACGGCGCCGTCGTCGTCCAAGCGTGCCATACCGTCGACCACCGGCTCCTCGCGGTGGCGAGCGGTGGGCTCGAGCTCGAGGGCGACGGCGACCCCTGCCTGGCGGAGGCGGGCGGCCAGGGCCGGCGCCTCGCCGGCCCGCTGGGCGGAGTAGCCGAGGCGGAGCGCGTCAACCTTGCCGTTCTGGCCCGAGCCGCGCAGCAGGGCGTCACAACAGCGGTCGACGTGGAGGACGAACCCGGTGGCCGGGGCATCCGTGCCGAAGGCCGCCAGCAGCCGGTCGTAGCGCCCGCCCGCACCCAGGGGAAAGCCGAGATCCGCACTGAACAGCTCGAAGGTCGGACCGGTATAGTAGTCCCAGTCGCGCACGGCGCCGAGGTCGAGATGGACGCTGGCGATGATCCCGTGGCGGTCGAGGACATCCCAGAGCTCCGCCAGGTCGGCGAGGACCCGCCGCGGTCGGGGGGCGCTGATCCGTGCGCCTGCGGTGTCGAGGATCTCCCGACCGCCGCGCAGGGTGGGGAAGGCGAGCAGCAGCTCCCGCTCGGCGTCGCCCGCCTCCGTGCCGCGGAGGGCCTCCTCGACCGCCACCAGGTCGCGGCCGCGGAGCGCGTCGGCGACCCGCTCGCGCGACGCGGCGTCCAGATTGGCGGAGTCGAGGAGGGAGGGGACGAAGTCGGCGTGCCCGACGTCGATCTGGACGCCGGTGACGCCGGCCCGCTCGAGCGCGGCGGCGGCCACGGCGATGCACTCCGCGTCTGCGGAGAGGCCCGGGTGGCCGATCAGCTCGCAGCCCGCCTGCATCGCCTCCCGGCGCCGGCCGCCGAGCGGGGGACGGTTGAAGAGCACCGGCCCCGCATAGCAGAGGCGGAGCGGCGGCTGCGCCCCCTGAAGCTGGGTGGAGACCACCCGGGCGACGCTCACGGTGCGCTCCCCGACCAGGGCGAGCAGGCTGCCGTCGGCGTCCATGAAGCGGAAGAGCTGGGCCTGGAGCCCACCGCCCACCCCGGCGGCCACGGTCTCGAGTGGCTCCACCAGCGGGGTGGAGAGGTACTCATAGCCCCAGGCGGCGAAGGTGTCGACGAAGGCTTCGGTCACGATCCGCCGGCGCTGTGCCGCCGCACCGATCCAATCGGCGAAGCCGCCCGCACGACCCCGCGCCGGACTCTGCAGGGCGCTCATATGTGCGAAGTCTAGACAGGCTCCGCCCCGGGTCGAGGCGAAACGGTGCGGACGGCTGCTTTGAGTGGGATGACGCGCTGCGACGAGGGTCGAGGGCCACCGCCCGCGGAGGACGGCGGCCCTCGATGCTCCTCGTCTATGCCGTGAGGGTCAGAGCCCCGCCGGAGGCGGCGGAGGCGGCGCCTGGTTGTACCCCGAGAAGTTCATCGGCGCGGTCGCCGGCTGAACGTCGCTCTTCTTGAGCCAGCCGCCCACGGCGATCGCCGCGGCCGTGATCAACCCGATGAAGAAGCCGATGGAGATGCCCGCCGAGTATCCGGGGCCGGAGCCGCCCACGCCGCCGGCGTAGGTCAGGAAGAGGACGACCATCAGGAAGATGAACACGCCGCCCACGGCGTAGATCAGGTAGTCGGCAGCCGGGAGGGCCGGCAGCACCTGAGGGGCAAAGGTCCGGATCACGAACAGGGCGATAAGGACGAGCAGGGCGAGGAAGCCGAGCCAGCCCGACCAGGAGCCGAGGCCGCCGATGCCGCCGCTCGAGTTGAGGCCGCCAAGGCCACTGATGCTGGAGTAGTTGAAGCTGTAGGCCCACCACCACGGGATGAACCAGTTGATCAGGGCGACGACGAGGGCGCCGCCGAGAACGAGCTCGCCGTTGGAGTAGGTGCGTCCACCTATCTGTGCTGGCATTTCAGGTACTGAACTCCTTTGCGCGTATTTGGGTTGGGCGACTGACGAAGGCTACCGCCTGGCGGTGGCCTGTCACAACTAGGAATCGGGGTTCACATACGCGGATGTCGCAACCCCTGAGCGGTCGGTGCGCCGCCCCCCCGGACGGCGCAGCGACCGACAGGCCATCCCCCTCGCGGAGCGGTCCGCCCCCTCGCGGACCCGGCGGCACTCCCTTCCGCGACTGCTCCACCGCTCCAATTGCGCACCTCAGTCCGCCTCCACGGTGGGCATGACGAGCAGGGTGTCGAGCTTGGCCTGAGCAAGCTCCAGCAGGTTGGGCACCGCCTCGACCGGCAGATCCAGCCGGGCGGCGATCGCCGCGTGGTCGGCGCCCTGGTCGCGGAGGCGCAGCGCCTCCGCATAGGCCGGGGTCAACTCCTGAAGGGCCAGCTCCCGGTTCATCGACGGGTCACGCTAGGCAGATCCGGGAGCCGCGTCATGAGTACCGCGGTACCCAGCCGGAGCGCGCAGACGCCCCAAGGTACTCAGAAGAAGGTGTCAGTACTCACTCGGCGCGGGCCGGGACCGTGGTGAGCACCACTGCCAGCTGCGCCCGCGAGCTCACCCCGAGCTTCGAGTACGCCTGCTGAAGGTGGTTCTCCACGGTGCGGACGGAGAGCCCGAGCCGGGCGGCGATGTCCGCGCTGCTCGCGCCACCGGACGCCATCTGGGCCACCTGGAGCTCGCGGTCGGTGAGGGCACGCCGGGTGGAGACGCGGGCGATGATGGGTGACCGGCTCTGCTCGCAGTCCGCCGTCAGGGCGGCGCTCCGGAGCATGGGCACCCGGGCGCGGTTTGGCATCCCCGCCTTCCTATAGGCCTCGGCCGCTTCCGTCGCCGCTTCAGCGGCGAGCAGGGTGAGCCCCATCCGTTCGAAGTCGAGGGAGATGCGCTCGAGGCCGGGGCCGTCGGCGTCGGCGAGCGCGCGCACGTGGGCCGCCAGGGCGGGGATGAGATCCCCTTCGCAACGCCCGGCGAGGAGCGCCAACCGCTCGACCCCGCAGAGATCGCCGAGGCGCGCGGCGTCGTGGAGCGCCCATGCCTCCATGGACGAGAAGCCGGCCTCGCGCCAGCCGGCGGCCGCGCGCAGGGCTGCCGGAGCAGCACGGGTGGTCTCGTCCTGAGCCCAGAGGACCCACGCCTCGCAGAGGTCGACCCAGGGCAGCTCGGTCGGCAGCGCGGCGACCGCGGCATGAGCCGCGGCGAGGGCCGTCTCGGCCCGCAGGAGGTCGCCGCGGAGGCTGGCGGCCTGCGCGAGAACCCCCTCCAGTGCCACCACGTGACCTCCGCCGGCCATGTAGCGGTGGCAGATCGAGGCTCCCTCCTCCAGCCATGACCGGGCCGTCCGGCTCTTCCCCGACAGCAGGGCCGCCCAGCCCACCAGTCCGGTCCAGTAGCCGCGCAGCGGTTCGAGGCTGGCCTCGACGAGCCGGTCGTGGACTTCTTCGGCGAGCCGGCCGGCCTCGGGGATCCGGCCGGCGAACCAGAGCGCCATCCATCGCCCGGTGAGCAGGGTGGAGCGGGTGGCGAGCAGCTCCGGGGAGTCGTGGAGGAGCTCCACACCGGTGTCGAGGACGGAGACGGCCTGGAGGGGCCGCCCGGAGAAGGCGAGTGCCAGACCGCGTACGCCGATGGCTCCGATCTGCGCGGCAAGGGGGACGCCGGCGCTCTCGATGACGGCGATGCTGAGGGACTCGGCCGTTCCGAGGCGGCCTGCCGAGAACTCGAAGAGGGCTCGCGTCACGATCAGTTCGAAGGCGGCGTCCTCGGGGAGGCAGCCCAACGCCTCGCTGATGACCTCCAGGGCCCGATCGGCGCGCCCCAGCCCGTAATGGAGGTTCTGGGCGCTGGTCAGGGCCAGCTCGGCCGCCTGCGCGGCCCCGACAGGGCGCGCGGCCTCGAGGACGGCCTGTGCCTCCTCCGGCCGGCGCAGCCCGGTCATGGCCCGGGAGAGCGCGATCTCCGCGGGGAACCCCGCGCCCGAGTCGGCCGAAGCCCGCGCCAGCGCCTCGGCGGTGTCGAAGCGCCCAGAGCCGAGCATCCAGCGGGCTGCCGCCAGCGCGGACTCCGCGTGGACCGGCTGCCCCGCCTCCAGGCGGATCATGGCCAGCCGGCTCGGGTCGTCACCGCGGCCGAGCGGGGTCGCCTCCAGGGCGTCGCCCAGCCGCCCGAGCAGCTCCCGCCTCCGGAGCGGGGTCAGGCCGCCGCGCAGCGCCTCGGCGTAGAGGGGATGGGCGAGCCGCACCTGCCACCGCCGCCGGTACCTCTCCGTCACAGTCGTGGTGGTGATGATCGCCGCCGCCTCGAGGTCCCGGATGACGGCGGGCGCCACCAGCCTCTCCAGAACGTCGAGGGGAAGTGGTTCGGCGAGGGCGAGTGCTTCGGCCGCCTCGCGCTGGGGTGCGGAGAGGGGGCGAAGCCGCTGCTGGACGGCCTCGAGAGGGCCTCCCGCCGCCACCGGGTCTCCGTCCCAGCGCCACACGCCGTCCCGCTCCGCCAGGGCGCCGGAACCGAGCCCGATCTCGACCAGCTCGTGGAGGAAAAGGGCGTTGCCCTGGCTCAGCCGGCTCAGCTCGTGACGGGTGCCGGCGTCGAGGTGACCGTCGAGGGCCTGGCCGAGGAGCGCCTCCACCTCGGTCCGGGAGAGGGGCTGGAGCTCGATCCAGCCGATGGCCCCCTCCTTGCGCAGCCCCACAATCGGGTCGGGAAGGGCCTCGCCGGAGCGTGCCGTGAGCAGCAGCGATGCGGTCTGGGTACTGGCCAGCTGATGCAGGAGGGCGGACGAGGCGGCGTCGAGGAGATGGGCGTCGTCGACGGAGACCACCAGCCGCCCGTTCCCGCGCTCCTGGCGGAGTTCGCGAACGCTGTGCCGGAGGACGTCGAGCGGGCTCATGGAGAGCGCCTCAGGGAGGAGCGGCGCCAGGGGACCGAAGGGGATGGTCGCCGCCGCCTCCGTGGCGGTCACCTCACGGATGAGCCAGCCATCCCGGCGCAGCCGGGCGAGCGCCTCGCCGCGGAGCCGGGTCTTGCCGACCCCGGGGGCGCCCGCGATGATGACGCCGCACGAGGCCGGACGCTCGAGCTCGCGAGCAATCAGCGCCAGCTCCTCGTGCCGGCCGACGAGTGGCCACGGCGACCGGCTGGCGGTGGAGGGCATGTGCAGTGAGGTGCATTGTGCCAGCGTCGGCGCGGGCCCGCACGCGGGCTAGTACTGGTCCTCCGGCCGCACGTCCTCATCCACGTCGTCGTCCTCGCTCTCCACAGCCTCGAGCGGTGCGGGCTCTTCGAACTCCTCGTCAGGCGCGAGCGGCTCCGCCTCCTCGCCGGGCTCTCCGGCGTCGGCCGCCTCCTCGTCGTCCTCGCGATCGGCCGAGGCCCCTTCGCCCACCCCGCGCTGGGCGAGCAGGGACTCCTTGGCGTAGGGCCTGAACTCCTCACGTCTCTGGCGGCTGACCGGGAAGGACGACTTGCGCGCGTTCTCGGTGGACTGGAAAGCCTCGCGGATGATGATCTCGATCTGGCTCTCCTCCACCCGAGCCACCACCGCCGTGTAGCGGTTGCCGGTGGAGATGAGGGGCACCAGCCGTCGCGCGATCTTGCTGTCGACGTCGCCGAGCACGACAGCCGCCGTCGTCTGGGCCTGGAGGCCGCCGTCCTGGAGGTGCAGCTCGACGACCTCGCCGGGCGCGACCACGATCACCACTCCGGATTTGGGCGGGTTGAGCACGGTGAGCGCGCTCTTGCCGGGCTCCTCGGCGAAGAGGTCGACGTCGATCGCCCCCTTGGCTCCGGCGATCCTCTGGCGACTTTCGAGCAGAAGCCGCAGCTTGCGAACGTTCTTCTCGGCGATCACGTTCTCCGGGTTGATCTGCAGCGCCTGCGAATACGCATCGAGGGCGGCCTGATGTTCGCCGAGCTCGGTCAGCGCCTTGCCGATCCGGTTGAAGGTCTCCTCGACGCCTCCGTGCCGCTCGACCAGGGCGCGGTTGATGGCGACGGCGTCCTGCCATCTGCTCTCCAGGGCCGCCTGGATGGCCTCTTCCACGTACAGGGTGCGCGGTTTGACACGTTCGGCTTCAGCCACTGACGAACTCCCTCAGCGTCGACTCGATCGTTCAGCCCGCTGCCGGATTGGCTTTGGCGATGGGCGGGGTCCGCTATGATACCGGCTCAGTGCGGCGCATCTGTTCGACAGGATTCTCCACCCCCGCTCCGGCTCAGGTCGTTCTGTGACGCGGGTCATCGCCATCGCCAACCAGAAGGGCGGCGTGGGCAAGACCACCACCGCCGTCAACCTGGCCGCCGCCCTCGCCGAGGCGGGTGCCCGCGTCCTCGCGGTCGACCTCGATCCGCAGGGCCACCTGACCATCAACATGGGCGTGCGCCGGCCGGATGAGCTGGAGGTGACCGTCTACAACATCCTCACCGAGCCGACCACCACCGCAGCCGAAGCCCGGCTGCGCTCGGAGCCGATCGGTCTGGACTTCCTGCCCGCCAATATCGAGCTCTCGGGCGCGGAGCTGCAGCTGGTGACCGAGTTTGGCCGCGAGTCGGTGCTCCAGGAGAAGCTCTCCCCTCTGCTGCCCGAGTTCGACTACGCCATCATCGACTGCCCCCCCTCGCTCGGCCTCCTCTGCGTCAACGCCTTGGTGGTCGCCACCGAGGTGATCATCCCCCTCCAGTGCGAGTACTTCGGAATGAAGGGGATGCAGCAGCTCCAGAAGACCATCGACCGGGTCCGGGCAAAGCTCAACCCTCAG
>PMYJ01000246.1:0-6419 GCA_003170875.1 Candidatus Dormiibacterota bacterium
GCCGATCGAGGCGTTCGTGGCCGAGGCGCCACGCCATCCGGTCTTCCGTCTCACCTCCGTCCCGGCGAGCTGACAGCGCCGCAGCCTCACCGTGGTGACGGGCTCGGCTCTCGACCCCGGTGCGCCACGCAGTCCTCAGGCGCTCCCCAATGCTCCGGAGAGGGCGTCAGAGAGCCAGCCGCGCACCCGTTCGTGATGCGCGGACCAATCGGCCCATGCCGACCCCGCCCAGGTGAGGACGGCCTCCGGCCGGGCCTCCGGAGGATCGGCCGCGACGCCGGCGACGGTGAGCGCGAAGCTCGGCGGGCTCGGGAGCAGGAGTGGGTGCTCGCGGTGGGTCCACTCCCCGATCAGGTGGCGGAGGCGGGTCCCGGGGATGTCGTGCTCGAGGGCTGCGCAGAGGCTCATGAGATGCACCGCCACCGACTGGCGGTTTCGCCGGTCTCGGTTGGTCGGGTGCTGCACCGCGTAGGTGTCGATCAGGTACTGGCTCGTCCCGATCCCCGGGGCACCGGCGAGGGACGATCGCCAGGCCAGGAGGGAGCCGTAGAGCGCCCAGCAGCCCGGGGCGGAGAGCATGTACGCGTGGACCGGTCCGGCGACGTCTGGTACGGCCGCGCCGCAGCCGAAGCACCGGACCTCACCCACGGGACGACGATAGCCGACCCCGGAATCTGGTGGCGGGGTCAGACCTGCCCGCCAAGGGCCGTGGCCAGGTCGGTGGGGCGCGACCACATCGGCCAGTGGCCGGTGGGGAGGTCCACGTAGTCGACCTGCAGGTGGGTCAGTTCGGCGAAGAAGGGGTGCCCCTCCTTGGCCATCCGGGCCACGTCGGCGGCCCGAAAGCTGGTGGTGATCATGGTGACGGGTACCTGGCGGCGCGCCGGGTTGGTGAGCCGGATGCGGTCGCGCGCCGGTCCGGCGGGGTGGGGAACCGCCCGCCGCCGGAATTCTGCGAGCAAGTCTTCATCGAGGCCCTCCAGGCTGCTTCCGCCTGCTTCCAGGTCGGCCCAAGAGGGGAGGGGCATCTCGTCCAGATCAGGATCCAGATCGGGGTTGATCGCCATCCCGTCAGCCAGCGGCCCGCTGTCGACGTAGACGATCCGCCGCAGCCCCTCGGGCAGCCGGTCGGCGACCCCGCTGGCCACCGCGCCAGCGCCACTGTGGACGACCAGTACGACCGGCTGCTCGGCCCCGGCAACGGCGCCAGCGACCGCTGCCACGTGATCGGTGAGGCGGATGCCGCCGCGCGGCGCGTCGGCGGCCTCGAGACCGGGAAGGGTCAGGGCTTCCACCCCGTGGCCGGCATCGCGCAGCGCCCTTTCGACCCCTTCCCAGGCCCAGCCGCCGAGCCAGAAGCCGGGTACGAGGACAAAGGTGGCGGGTGTCCGGGCGCCGCCGTCCATCTCACCAGTATCGGGCCAGGTACCTGCCGCGGGCGGCGCTCAGAGCACAGGCCGGCCGGCCGGCCGCCTTGACCTAGACAGACCTGTCTGTTAGCGTCCCCCGAGCACGGCGCTGGCCATAGCGCCCGCCGCAGAGAACCCTGTCGAATCGCCTCAAGGAGAGCCCGACGTGAAGATCGCTGTTTTGGGAACGGGCGTGGTGGGTCAGACACTGGCCGGCCGGCTGACGGCGCTCGGCCACCAGGTGACTGTCGGTACGCGCCACCCGGAGGCGACGATGGCCCGCACCGGGCTGCAGGAGGGCTCGGGCCCGCCGACCTTCTCTGCATGGCAGGCGGAGAACCCCCAGGTGGAGCTCGCCACCTTCGACGCCGCCACCGTGCAGGCCGAGCTGATCATCAACGCGACCGGCGGGGGAGTGTCGCTCGAAGCGCTGGCGGTCGCCGGCGCGGCGAACCTGGACGGCAAGGTCCTCCTCGATGTGGCCAACACGCTGGACTTCTCGAACGGCTTCCCGCCTTCGCTGTCCGTGGTCAACACCGACAGCCTTGCGGAACAGATCCAGCGGGCCTACCCCGCGGCCAGGGTGGTCAAGTCCCTCAACACCATGAACTGCCAGGTGATGGTCGATCCCGCCAGCGTGCCCGGCGAGCACGTCGTGTTCGTCTCCGGTGACGACCCCGCCGCCAAGGCGACGGTGGCGGAGCTGCTGCGTGAGCTCGGCTGGCCGCCCAGCGCAATCTGGGATCTCGGCGGCCTCTCCACGGCTCGCGGCGCCGAGATGCTCCTGCCGCTGTGGCTATCGATCATGCGGAAGCTGGGCGGCGGAGAGTTCAACTTCGCCATCGCCAGGGCCTGAGGGGGAAGGGGGCGGCATGGTGGCCTCGACCGGTGGGCAGCGCGTGGCAGCCACGCCTCGGGGTGAGGCGAGGGAGCGCATTCTCGACACGGCCTTCCGCCTCTTCTATGCCCACGGTGTGCGCGGCGTCGGCGTCGACACGATCATCGCCTCCTCCGGGGTCGCCAAGGCGACCTTCTACAGGCACTTTCCGAGCAAGGACGACCTCGCCGTCGCCTACCTCGACCGGGTCGACGGGCTGTGGCGCGGGCAGCTGCAGGCCGCCGCCGCGGCGGCCGGTCCTGAGCCACGGGCTCGGCTTGTCGGCATGTTCGACGCTCTGCTCGCGATCTGCCAGCAGAACGACTTCCACGGCTGCGCCTTCATCAACACAGCGGCCGAGTCGGCGCCGGGCAGCTCTGTCCATGCGCGCAGCGTGGAGCACAAGGCGGCGGTGCGCGCCTGGGTCCGCGACATCGCCGAGCAGGGGCATGCGCCCGACCCCGACGCACTCGCCCGAGCGCTCACACTGCTGCTCGACGGCGCCCTCGCCGAGGGTGTGCTCGATGGAGACCCGTCCGCCGCCCGGGCGGCCAAGGAGGCCGCCGCCGCGCTGGTCGAGACGCACTGCAGCGGCTGAGGCCGCGGCGAATCAACCCTCCGAGAGCACGTTGGAGAGCTGCGGCCGGCCGTCGGCGCTGATGGTCGCCAGCACCGCTCGCTGGTGGGAGGCGATCAGCTCCCACAGATCGTCTTGGGTGGGTGCCATCAGCGCCCCCCGCAGCAGCAGTCGCCCGCGATCAACCCGAGGCCGATGCCGAGCATCCAGACGTCCTTGCTGATGGGGAGACCGGCGGGGGTGGGCCAGATGCTGCCCGCCTTGCGCAGCGCCGGGGTGCGCCAGTACATCGTGAGCAGCGCGCCCGAGAACGCGGTCAGCGCAGCTCCGGCCAGGCGGTCGCGCACGAACGGCGCCAGCAGGACGGCTCCGGTGGCGATCTCGGAGGCGGACAGCAGCTTGCCGAATATCGGCGCGGGGATCGGGCTGAGGAAGGGGAAGGCCCCGGCGGCCATCCCTTGGAGGGCCTTTGCGCGTTCCGCCGGCAGATTCCACTTTCCGGTGCCCGCGTGGAGGATGAAGGCGCCGGTCGCGAGGCGGCCCGGGATGGAGCGGACGGTGATGTGGCCGGGCATGGTTGGTTGCCTCCTTATCTCTGATCGGTTGGTTCCCGGCGCCTGTCAGGCACTGCGGTTCACCCCTTCCTCGCCGGGGAGTGCGCACCCACGGCTTCGAGCCATTCGGACCATCGCCTGGCGCAATTCCTCCGAGGTCGGTGCCTCAGGAAGCCTGCCTGCAGGTTGTCCCGTGTGCACGGCGTCGAGGAACAGACCCACCCACCGGCGCGAGGCGCCGGGGGCGTCGTCGCGAGTCACGTGGAGGATCGCGGTGTTGGCGATGAGCAGCAGGATCAGGTCCTCTCCGACGAAGTCCTCGCGCAGCCGACCGGCGGTCTGGGCCCGCAGGACCAGCTCGAGCACCAGCTCGTTGGCCTGTGCACGCAGCTCTTCGATCCGCTCGTCGGCGGGAAGAGCCATCGCCAGCAGGTCGCCGAGCCCGCGATCGGCGGCCTGCATCGCGCAGATCTGCTCCACGAAGCGTGCGAATCCAGTCCACGGGTCGGGGACCTGGAGCGCCTGCTCAGCGGCGGTGACGTACTGGGACACCTGGTCCACCAGGGCCTCGGCGACCAGCTGCTCCCGACCTCGCGGGAAGTGGCGGTACAGGGTGCCGATGCCCACACCGGCGCGGCGGGCGATCTCCTCGAGAGAGGCCTCCACGCCCTGCTCGGCGAATGCGGCTCGGGCGGCTTCCAGGACCGTGAGGCGGTTGCGCTCGGCATCTGAGCGGAGACGTCGCCTCGGTGCAGGCTCACAGGCCTCCGGGGCCGGACGCTGCGTTTCCGTCACGCCCTCATCATAGCGGAAACGGAGGCATCCCTCCGGTAGTTGTATAGCGGAGGCGAACCTCCGGATAACTGAGCAGCGGGGTACACATGGCCGCGCTCCGGAGCACACGGAGCGTCGGCGCCAGCGCAACCTGCGTCCGGAGCGTCTCGCACAACTCCGGACCCTCAAGCAGCAGGCGGCGGGACGGGTGGGTGGGGTGGGTGCTTCCGCCACCGGCCGGCTTCGCCCCGCGGGGTGACCGCGAGGTCACATCCGCGGGACGACGGTGAGGCGGGCGGGGGAGTAGGCGGAGCCGAGCGGGCCCGCCCCGGCGAAGATGATCCCCTGGGCGGGCTTGTTGGCCTTCCACCACAGCGAGAAGACATAGCTGTTGCCCGGCTGCATGGTGTAGACCGCCTGCACGAACGCGGCGTTGGGCGAGAAGTTCCCGGCGAAGCCTCCCGACTCCTTCCAGGCCACCAGGGTCGGNNGTCCCCCCGTTCACGCTCACCTCGATCCCCAGATCCTGGTTGTAGCCGTTGTTGGCCGTCCACAGGTCGGCGTTGCCGCTCACCAGCACCGTCTCCGCGGTGCCACCGCTCCCGATCGCGATGCTGCTCGTCGCCAGGTTGGTCGCGTCCATCTCCACCCAGGTGCTCCCGTCGCTGTTGATCGAGGAGTACTGCTCCGTGCTGGCCGCGGTCGCCCACTGGTCCGGAGCGCTGTCGGCCGGCAGCAGGTATGCCGTCAGTCGGGTCGGCGAGTAGGCGCTCCCGATCGGCCCCGCCCCGACGAAGATCGTGCCGTTCGCTGGCTTGTTGGTCTTCCACCACAGCGAGAAGACATAGGTGTTCCCCGCGGTCATCGCGTACACCGTCTGCACGAAGGCTGCGTTCGGCGAGAANNTCCCCAGGTCCTGGTTGTACCCGGCGTTGGCCGTCCAGAGGTCCGCGTTGCCGCTCACCACCTCCGACACCGCGCTGCTCGGCGCGAACGCCGTCGTGACCAGGTGGGTGGGGTCGATCTCCGCCCAGGTGCTCCCGTTGCTGTTCACCGAGCGGTACTGCTGGGTGCTCACAAGGCTCTGGTACCCGGCCGGCAGCACATCCGCGGTCAGCCGGGTCGGCGAGAAGGCCGATGAGATCGGCCCCGCCCCCGCCGCGATGGTCGCCCCGATGGCCGCCTTGTTGGTCTTCCAGACGATCTGGACGGTGTAGGTGGTGCCGGCGCTCATCGGGTACACCGTCTCCACGAACGCCGCATTGGGCGAGAAGGTCCCCGCGAACCCTCCCGCCTCCTTCCAGGCTGCCAGCACCGGGGTCCCCGACCCCGGCGTCACCTGGATGCCGATGTCCTGGTTGTACCCGGCGTTGAAGGTCCAGAGGTCGGCGTTGGCGCTCAGCAGCACGTTCTCCGTGCTGCCCGGCGTTATGGTGAAGGCAAGGTTGCTCTCGTCCATCACCTGCCAGGTGGTGCCGTCGCTGTTGGGGAGCAGGTACTGGAGGGTGGTGACTGCGGTCTCCGCCGCCGCCGGAGTGGCTCCTGACAGCGGCGTCACCGAGTTGGACTCCGCCCCCGCACTGGACCCTTCGAGGTTGACGGAGGCCACGCTGAAGTACCAGGGCGTGCCATTGGTCAGGCCGGTGACCGTGGTCGACGACGTCGATCCTCTCGCGACGGACTGCGGCGTGCCCACCTGCGTGCCCTGGTCGTTGTACGTGGTCACCGCGTAGCCGGTGACCACGTCGCTCAGGTAGTCGGAGGGTGGCGTCCATGACACCGCCGCCTGCCCCGACGCCGTGCTGGTGGCCGTGACACCGGTCGGCGACTCGGGGAGAGCGTAGTAGGCGCCCACGGCCATCCGCAGGTAGCCGCCGTCGTCGTCGCTGACCGTCGAGACGTGGGTGTTGCAGGCGTTGCAGCCGCCGAGGACGTCGGTGGTGGGCACCCCGCCGTTGTTGCTCACGCCGTCGCCGTCGGCATCCGTGTTGGTGGTCTGGCACGCATTTCCGGCACCGAAGAGTACGGCGATCAGGCCGGCGGCGGAGAGGTCGGAGGCGTGGCCGATGAAGTACTGGGCGACGTTGTCCTGGTAGTGGCCGCAGGTGTTGTTCATGGTCAGGTAGTACTGGTTGCCCTCCGGCACCTGCCACGCCACCTGCGGCAGCCCGGTCTTGGCGTGCAGCTCGGACACCCAGTCCAGGTAGCGCTGGAAGTTGGGGAAGACG
>PMYJ01000246.1:6469-24503 GCA_003170875.1 Candidatus Dormiibacterota bacterium
GACGTCGCGGAGGTGGATGAGCGCCGCCCCGAAGCCGGCGGCGGTGTTCGGGTACCCGGCGACCCCCGTGTAGCCGGAGGAGGAGACGCTGGCGGAGAGCGTGGAGGCGTCACCACCCCCGGCGCGCTGCTGCAGGTAGCCCCACAGGTCCGGCTCCACCTGCACGATGACGGTCCCCCCCGCCTGGGCCGACCGCTCCATGAGCAGGGCGAAGCTGGCGTAATAGCTCGCCATGGTGGTGCGGTCGTTGAGGTTGCTGAAGTCGCGGTCGGACTCGTCCGAGCCGGTGCTCGGGGACGACTGCAGCATTTCGTACCAGCTGAAGACCGGGATGTAGCCGGCGCTGTGGCTGGCGGTGACGTAGTCGAGGGCGAACTGGCCCGCGGGCAGGGACGGGTCCTGCCACGTCTCCCAGTTGCCCGAGGTGTTGACCCCACCCGAGATGTACTGGTAGCGATAGGCCCAGGGCACCCCGCTCCCGGTCATCCAGGAGAGGTCCGAGGGGCCGCTGGCCAGGCCGAACTGGAGGCGGTCGGTGGGGAGGGTGGGCGCGCCGGCGGCGCGGGCCTGGGCTCCCGGCAAGGCGGGGAGCACGAGGATCGAGCAGAAGGCGAGGACCAGGAGCAGGCTGCGCCGGGTGGCTCTGGGGATGCCGGACATCCCCGCCGACGGTAATGCGCCGCAGTGGTGGTCGCGTGACGGTGCGGTTACGATCGGGTGGGTGGCGCCGGCGCTACCATCCTTGGAACGGTCACGGATGGAAGCCGTGCGCCCCGATGGGCGGGCCCCTACCCGGCGATCGCGAGCCGCTCCTTGGGCTGCCTGCGCGAGGCAGGGCCGAACTCAGCCCCGGCTGTGTCCCGCCCAGCGGAGCACGAGGTAGACCGCCAGCCCGATCACCGCGAGGACCACGACCGTCTTCACGAGGAAGAGGACCACCCCGACGACCCAGCCCAGCACAACGTAGGCGAGGATCACGGCGATGACGGCCACCACGATGACGGTGAGGGCGTGGTGCGGCCGGACCCCGGCCGGCGAACTGTTCGGAGAACTGTCCATGGGCCGATCATGGCACGTTCCCACCCAGGGCGCCGGCGCGCCCTCCGCCCTCCGTGAGGCGGCTCAGCGGATGCCGCGCGTGGACGCCGCTCCGCGGAGGCACCGCTGGGTCAGGCGCCGTCGGCGCGGCGGGTCGGGTCGGTTTGCCGCGACGGAGCGACCATCCCCTGGAGACCGTCGAGGAGCGCGTCGAGTGCGTCCCTCTGGAGGACCAGCACGCGCCGCCCGCCCTCCGTCGAATTGGCGACGAGGCCCGCGTCGCGCAGGACCTTCACGTGGTTGCTGACCGTCGGCTGCGCCAGCCCGAAGAGGGTGGCGAGCTCGGTGACGGTGCTCGGAGCGGAGCGCAGCACCTCCACCATGGCCAGCCGCGTCGGGTCCGAGATGGTCTTCAAGCGTCGCGCCAGGATTTCGGTGCGGGCCCGCGCCTCCGCACCGCTGCCCTCCGCCCGCACCCCGATCAGCACCATCCCGGGCAGATCCGCCAGGGACCCCAGGTGGGCGAAATAGGCGGGGACCACCGCGACGATGCCCTCGGGAGGGAGGGACCCGACCAGGTCCTCGAGGAGGTGGCCACCCGGCGTGTGGGTGCTGTGGGCGATCTCCTGCCAGGGGGCGCCGCGGTGCTGGATCTCACGCCGCGCGGCGACCGCGGCCTCGACCGACCGCAGACCGTTGTGCACCCAGTCCGGCCTGATGGCGGACCAGACGTCGCGGACTGCCTCCACGTAGGCGCGGCGGGTTTCCGCAGATGAGCGGAGCCGGGCCAGGCGGTTGCGCACGGCCGCTCGGTCGTCCTCGGTCTCGGAGGCGAGCCGCAGGTCAACCGGTGCGGTGGCGCAGAGGTCTTCCAACCGTCCCAGCAGTTCCTCGGCCTCGAGCGTGAAGAGGAGGCCCCCGTGGTGGGCGAGGATCGCAAGCTCCATCGAGCCGCCGCAGTCCGTCGTCTCCAGGGGACCCCAGAGGGCGCGCACCTGCTCCGCCAGCCGGGGAGTTTCCTCATAGATCCTGCCCAGGGTGGCGTGGTCCCGGCGGAAGGAAGGTCGCCAGGCCGCGTGCAGGACCCAGTCGAGCTCGACGGCGATGGACCCTGCCACCGCCACGTCAGGCCGGCGCTCGGCGGCACTCTCGTCTTCGTGGTAGAACGGCATAGCCATGAGACTATATCACCATGTAGCTTGACAAGTCCCAGAGTTCATGCAAAGATACCGATATGGCTATGAACGTATGGATAACCGAGCAGGCTTCGACCGCGCGGATCGACGACCTGCGACGCATCGCCAGCGCGGACCGGCTGGCGCGAGAGCTCGAGGGCCGGGCGTGGCGCCCGCGCGGGCACGCGGCTCCGGGCCGGGTTGTCGGCGATTGGCTTCTGCGCGCCGGCACCCGCCTCGCGGGTGACGACCGGGCTCGCCAGCTCGTCGGTCTCGGCGGGGCGGAGCCGGCTCGGCGCGCCCCGTCGCTGCGGATCCCGACCCTGGCTGAGACCGGCCACCGCAGCTGAGGAGCGAAGGGCGCGCTCCTCGCCGTAACGGCGCCGCGGCTTCGTAGCAGCCGGGGCGACTAGCATGTGCCCCGACGTGTGCTCATCGAACCCCTCCCGCGCCATGGGTGGGCCCGCCCCCGGACGTCCTCGCAGGGCTGATGGAGTGAGCGCACCGATGAGCCGGAATCGAGCGGCGGCTATCCCTCCGATGGGCCGGAGTTGAGAGATGAGCCTGCGCCGTCTTGAGCTGACGCAGCTTCCCGATCTGGCTCACGGCACCGCCCGGGCCGGCCCCGTCCGCAGCCGCCGGCCCACCTACGTCGACCTGCTGCCCCCCTGCAACGCCGGCTGTCCGGCCGGCGAGAACATCCAGGCGTGGCTCGGCCTCGTCATGGACGGCCACCACGAGGAGGCCTGGCGGCAGCTGGTCGCCGACAACCCGCTCCCGGCCATCCACGGGCGGGTCTGCTACCACCCCTGCGAGGACGTCTGCAACCGTGCCGAGCTGGACAGCTCCGTCTCGATCCACTCGGTCGAACGCTTTCTCGGTGACCTGGCCCTCAGCTCGGGCTGGCCATTTCCCGCCGCCGCCGCCTCGAGCGGCAAACGGGTGCTGGTCATCGGGGCGGGCCCGAGCGGGCTCTCCGCCGCCTATCAGCTGGCGCGCCAGGGCCATCAGGTCGAGATCCGGGATCTGAGCCCGGAGCCGGGCGGGATGATGCGCTACGGCATCCCCGAATACCGGCTGCCGCGCGACGTGGTGGCGGGCGAGCTGGCCCGGATCGAGGCGCTGGGGGTCCGCTTCGTCCTCGGCCACCGGGTCACCGACCTCGACGCCGAGCGGGCCGAGGGAGGTTTCGACGCCGTCTTCGTGGCCGTCGGCGCCCACCTCTCCAAGCACGTGGACATCCCCGCGCAGGACGCCGGCCGGATCATCGACGCGGTGCCCTTCCTGCGCGAGGTGGCGGCTGGCGGGCGTCCGGTCCTCGGGCGGCGGGTCGCGATCTACGGCGGCGGCAACACCGCCATGGATGCGGCCCGGGTGGCCAAACGGCTCGGAGCCAGCGAGGCGCTCATCGTCTACCGCCGTGACCGGGAGCGGATGCCGGCCCACGAGGAGGAGGCCGAGGCGGCGGAGCGCGAGGGAGTGCGGATCAATTGGCTGCACACCATCACCGCCTTCGACGGTCCCGAGCTGACCGTGGAGGTGATGGAGCTCGACGAGAAGGGGTTCCCCCAGCCCACCGGCCGGATGGAGCGGCTCGCCGCCGACACCCTCATCCTCGCCGTCGGTCAGGACGCCGACACCGGGTTTCTCCGCCGCGTCCCGGGAGTGGAGTTCAAACCCGACGGGACGGTGATGGTCTCCACCTCGATGATGACCGGGTGCCCCGGGGTCTTCGCCGGCGGTGACATGGTGCCCTCGCTTCGGACCGTCACCGTCGGTGTCGGCCACGGCAAGAAGGCGGCCCGGTTCATCGACGCGTACCTGCGCGAGGCCCAGGCGCCGTCCGCCGCCAAGCACTCCATGGCGAGCTTCGACCGCCTGCATCCCTGGTACTTCGCCGACGCGCTCTCGCGCAAGCAGCCCGAGCGCGAGCCGGTGGAGCGGGTGGCCGACTTCGCCGAGATCGTCGGGGGTCTCAGCCAGGTGGAGGCCGTCTTCGAGGCGCGGCGCTGCCTCTCCTGCGGCAACTGCTTCGAGTGTGACGGCTGCCTGGCCGCCTGCCCGGAGGATGCGGTGGTCAAGCTCGGCGTGGGACACCGATACCGCTTCGACTATGACCGCTGCACCGGGTGTGGAACCTGCTTCGAGCAGTGCCCGGTGCACGCCATCGAGATGATCGGGGAGCCGGGCTGATGCGCACCACCATCGACGGCAACGAGGCGGCGGCCTCGGCCGCATACCGGCTCAACGAGGTCTGCTGCATCTACCCGATCACCCCGTCGTCCCCGATGGCCGAGCTCGCCGACGAGTGGGCCAGTCAGGGCCGCCAGAACGTCTGGGGCAGCGTCCCCTCGGTTGTCGAGATGCAGAGCGAGGGTGGCGCCGCCGGGGCGCTCCACGGCTCGCTGCAGGGCGGGGCGCTGACCACCACCTTCACGGCCTCGCAGGGCCTGCTCCTGATGATCCCCAACATGTACAAGATCGCCGGCGAGCTGACCCCGTGCGTCTTCCACGTGGCCGCGCGCTCCCTGGCCGCGCAGGCGCTCTCGATCTTCGGCGACCACTCCGACGTGATGGCGGTCCGCCAGACCGGGTTCGCGCTGCTCGCGTCGGCATCCGTGCAGGAGGCGCACGACCTGGCGGTGGTGGCCCAGGTGGCGACGCTCCGCACCCGGATCCCCTTCGTCCATTTCTTCGACGGCTTCCGCACCTCTCACGAGCTGAACACGGTCGAGCTGCTCTCCGACGAGGACCTGCTCGCGCTGGTCCCCACCGACCTCGTCCGGGAGCACCGTGGCCGGGCGCTCTCGCCGGAGCGGCCGTTCATCCGCGGCACAGCACAGAACCCGGACGTCTACTTCCAGGCGCGCGAGACGGTCACCCCGTTCTACGCGCGAGTCCCGTCCGCCGTCCAGGAGGCCATGGACGCGCTGGCCGAGCGGACCGGGCGCCACTACAGCCTCGCCGAGTACCACGGGGTCCCCGACGCCGAGCGCGTGATCATCGCCATGGGATCGGGAGCGCAGACCGCGGCCGAGACCGCGGCCCACCTCGCGTTGCAGGGGGAGAAGGTCGGCGTGGTCCAGCTGCGGCTGTACCGCCCGTTCCCCACCGAGGCGCTGCTCGCGGTCATCCCGCCGACCGCACGACGCGTGGCCGTCCTGGATCGCACCAAGGAACCGGGCGCATTCGGCGAGCCGCTCTTCCTCGACGTGCTGGGTGCGCTCGCGGAGGCGCAGGCCGCGGGAAGGCGCGACGCCATGCCGCTCGTCACGGGCGGTCGCTATGGCCTCTCCTCCAAGGAGCTGACCCCCGGGATGGTCGCCGGCATCTTCGCCGAGCTGGGCCGCGACCACCCCCGGTCGCGCTTCACCATCGGCATCAACGATGACGTGAGCGGCACCAGCCTCCCCTACGACCGGACGCTCGACATCGAGTCGCCGCGGACGCTGCGGGCCCTCTTCTTCGGGATGGGCTCGGACGGGACCGTGGGGGCAAACAAGAACACCATCAAGATCCTTGGCGAGGACCCGGGGCGTCACGCTCAGGGGTACTTCGTCTACGACTCCAAGAAGTCCGGGTCGGAGACGGTCTCGCACCTCCGCTTCGGCCCCGACCCGATCCGGGCGCCGTATCTCATCGACCAGGCCGGCTTCGTCGGCTGCCATCACCCCCGGCTGATCGAGCGTCCGGAGGTGCTGGAGCGGGCGGCTCCGGGAGCGACCTTCCTGCTCAACACCTCGGTCCCGCCGGCGGAGGTCTGGGACTCGCTGCCGCGCGAGGCACAGGAGCAGCTCCTCGCCAAGCGGATCACGCTCTACACCATCGACGCCGGGCGGGTGGCCCGTGAGGCCGGGCTGGCGGGTCGGGTCAACACCGTGCTCCAGACCTGCTTCTTCGCCATCTCGGGAGTGCTTCCGCAGGAGGAGGCGATCGCGGAGATCAAGCACGCCATCACCAAGAGCTATGCCCGCCGCGGGCCCCAGGTCATCGCCCAGAACGAGGCCGCCGTGGACGCTGCCGTGGCCGCCCTGCACCGTGTCGAGCTCCCCGAGCGGGTGACCGCCACCCGGGGTGTGCGGCCCGCCGTGCCCGCGGACGCGCCCGAGTTCGTCCGCAACGTGATCGGCGCGATGATGGCCGGCCACGGCGAGGACCTCCCCGTGAGCGCCCTTCCCGTCGACGGCACCTACCCCAGCGGGACCGCGGCCTACGAGAAGCGGAACATCTCCGAGGAGGTGGCGGTCTGGGACCCGGACCTCTGCGTCCAGTGCGGCAACTGCAGTTTCGTCTGCCCGCACAGCGTCATCCGCTCCAAGCTCTACGACCAGACGCGGCTGGCCGGGGCGCCGGACGAGTACCCGTCGATGCCCCTCAACTCACGCGGCCTGCCCGATGCGCGCTTCACCCTGATGGTCTACCTCGAGGACTGCACCGGCTGCGGGCTCTGCGTGGAGGCCTGCCCGGTGTCCGCCCCGGCGGACCCGAAGCACAAGGCGATCAACCTCGACGCGCGCGAGCCACGAGTCGCCGCCGAGCGGCGCAACATCGCGTTCTTCGAGACCCTTCCCGTCGCGGACCGGTCGCGCGTGGACTTCGGCACGGTGCGGGGCACCCAGTACCTCCAGCCGCTCTTCGAGTTCTCCGGAGCCTGCGCAGGCTGCGGCGAGACCCCCTACCTCAAGCTCCTCTCGCAGCTCTTCGGCGACCGCCTGATGGTCGCCAACGCCACCGGCTGCTCCTCGATCTACGGTGGCAACCTGCCGACCACACCGTGGACGCGGGATGCCGCCGGGCGCGGTCCCGCCTGGTCCAACTCGCTCTTTGAGGACAACGCCGAATTCGGCCTCGGCTTCCGGCTCGCCGCCGACCAGCAGCTGCAGGTGGCCCGTGAGCGCCTCGGCGAGCTGCGCGAGGTCGTGGGCGCCGTGCTGGTCGATGAGATCCTCAGCGCGCCGCAGCGGCGGGAGTCCGAGTACACGGCCCAGCGCGAGAGGGTCGATGAGTTGCGCCGCCGTCTGGACGCGCTGGGGGACGGCGCCGGCCCCGCGGTCACCGACCTGCGCAGCGTCATCGACCAGCTGGTGCGGCGCAGCGTGTGGATCGTCGGCGGCGACGGCTGGGCCTACGACATCGGCTCCGGCGGCCTGGACCACGTGCTCGGCAGCGCGCGCGACGTCAACGTGCTGGTGCTCGACACCGAGGTCTACTCCAACACCGGAGGCCAGGCATCCAAATCGACACCGCTCAGTGCCGTGGCCAAGTTCGCCTCGGCAGGCAAGCGGGTCGGCAAGAAGGACCTGGCCCTGCAGGCCATCGCCTACGGCAACGTCTACGTCGCCCGGGTGGCGATGGGTGCCGACCCCGAGCAGACCCTCCGGGCGCTGCGCGAGGCGGAGGCCTACGAGGGCCCCTCGCTGGTCATCGCCTACAGTCACTGCATCGCACACGGGATCGAGAAGGACGGCGTGCTGCTTCGCAACGGCATGGACCAGCAGTACCGGGCCGTGGCCAGCGGGCACTGGCCGCTGGTTCGCTACGACCCGCTGGTGCGTGGCGGTGGCGGCAACCCCTTCCTCCTCGACTCGTCGCGGCCCCGCATGGCGTTGAGCGAGTACACCGGACGGGAACTTCGTTACCGGAGCCTGGCCCGCACCCACCCCGCGGAGGCGGAGCGGCTGGCCGAGCTCGCCCAGGAGGAGGTCGATCGGCGCTGGGCGACCTACGAGGAGATGGCGTCCCAAGGAGCGGATCGGTTCCCGAGCCCCGGTAGCGGTGACCCCGCGGCGACCGGAGCCGAGGAGCGGCCGAATTGAACCTGGAGACCACCTACCTCGGTCTGGTGCTGCCGAGCCCGCTGGTGGCGTCGGCCGGCCCGCTCACGCGCCATGTGACCGGGATCCGCCGGCTCGCCGCCGCCGGGGTGGGAGCGGTCGTGCTGCCCTCCCTTTTCGAGGAGCAGATCCGGCGCGAGGCGGAGCGGGACGCCGCCCTGGCCGAGGCGGGCAGCGAGAGCTTCGGCGAGGCGCTCTCCTACCTCCCCGCTGTGATCGGGGACGGGGAGCCGCGCCAGTATCTGAGCCTGATCGAGAGGGCCAGCGCGGCGGTGAAGATCCCGGTGATCGCGAGCCTCAACGGCGCCACCACCGGGGGCTGGACCGCGTACGCATCGGCCATGCAGAGCGCGGGAGCCGCTGCCCTCGAGCTCAACATCTACTACCTGCACGGCGACCCGCTGACGCCCGCGCGTGACGTCGAGGAGCGGTACATCGAGATCCTCTCCGCCGTCAGGGCCGCGGTCACCATCCCGATCGCGGTCAAGCTGGCCCCGTATCTCAGCTCCATGGGGGAGATGGCGACCCGGCTCCACGGGGCGGGCGCGGACGGGCTGGTCCTCTTCAACCGCTTCATGCAGTCCGACATCGATCCCGACACCCTCACCGTCACGGCCGGGCTCACCCTCTCCAACCCGGCCGAGGGAGTGCTGCCGCGCTCCTGGATCGCCCGGCTGCGCGGGACCGTCCCGCTGTCGCTCGCCGCCAGCACCGGCGTGGAGAGCGCCCACGACGTGGCCGCCTACCTCCTGGCCGGCGCCGACGTGGTCATGAGCACCTCATCGCTGCTCCGCCACGGGCCCGAGCACGCGGCGGCGCTGCTCGACGGGCTCCAGGCGTGGATGGCGCGCAAGGGCTTCGTGAGCCTGGACCAGGTGCGGGGACGGCTGTCGCCTGGGAGCGGTGACGCTTCCGCCTACGGGCGATCGAGCTATCTCACCACCATCGACGTGGCGACGCACACTTACGGGCCCGGCTGAGGGCGGATCGGACCGGCCGCCGGCGGGTCGGCGTAGCGCGTTCGAGACCGGCGAGGAGAGAGCGAGGAGAGAGCGTGGATTCGACCGGTCCTGGCCCGGCCGGGCTGACCGTCGCCGGCGCTGACGACAGCTCTCTGGCCTCCCGGCACCCGGTCGCCGCCCTGGCCGCGCTCGCAGCGCTGGGTGGTGCCGCCTTCTGCTTCGTCACCGGTGAGACCCTGCCGGTGGGGCTGCTGCCCCAGCTGTCCGCTGGCCTGCGCGTCTCCCTCTCCGCCATCGGCCTGCTGGTCACGATCTATGCGCTGGTGGTCGTGGCCGTCTCGGCGCCGCTCACCCACCTGACCCGTGGCATCTCCCGCCGCCCCCTCCTGAGCGGCCTGCTGGCCACCTTCGTGCTGGGGACACTGGCGGCTTCGGCGGCTCCGAGCTACGGCTGGCTGATCGCGGCGCGGGTGGTGATCGCCCTCGCCCAGGCTGTCTTCTGGTCGATCGTCGCGGTGGTCGCGGTCGGTCTCTTCCCGCCGCGGGCAAGGGGACGGGCGGTCGCCGGGGTCTTCGCCGGCAGCTCGATCGCATTGATCCTGGGGGTTCCCGCCGGAACCTGGATCGGTCAGCTGGCGGGTTGGCGGCTCGCCTTCGTGGGCCTCAGTGGCCTCGGCCTCATCGACCTCGCCGCGCTGGCCGTGCTCCTGCCGTCGATGCGATCGGGCGAGGGGCACGCCGCCGCCGGCGCTCACCCGGACGCGCGCCGCTACCTGCTGACGGTGCTCACCACCACCCTCTGCGTGAGCGGTTCCTTCACCGCGTACACCTACGTCACCGCCTTTCTCACCCGGGTCAGCGGACTTCCGCTCCGGGCGGTGGCGCCGATCCTGCTGCTCACCGGGATCGCCGACGCGGCGGGGATCGTGGTCACCGGGTTTCTGATCGATCGGCGGCCCACGCTGGCCCGGGTCGGCCCGGTGGCAGTGCTCGCCACCGGGCTGCTCGCGCTCTTCGCCTTCGGCACCTCGGGTGCGGCGACCATCGTCCTCGAGGCCTGCGCCGGCATCGGTCTCTCCGGCGTGGCCATCGCCCTCCAGAGCCACGTCCTGGTGGTGGCACCGCGGCGCACCGACATCGCCTCGGCCTGGTACTCGGCCTCCTTCAACGTCGGCATCGCAACGGGCCCGCTGGTGGGAGGGCTCGTCCTCTCCACCCTCGGGCTGCGCTTCACGCCGCTCGTCGGGAGCGCGCTGGTGCTGCTGGGCCTGGCCGCCGTGATTGTCGAGAGCCGTAGCGGCCGGCGCGCCCCCGCCGGGTGATTCCCGGCGCACACGCGTCCTTGCTAGGACGTCTGCGCCATCATCGGCTGGGCATGCCGCCGACGTTCAGCGCCAGGTCACGAGCCCAACAACCCCGGGTCAACAGTTGGGCTCCGTGCTCCCGATGGTGGCACCCGAACCTGGGAACTTGCTCAGAGTCTCCTCGGAGGCCGATGGGCCGGGACCCGTCGCCTCCCGGGCTCCCCTCGCGGCCCGGAGCGCCTCACCAGGCGGGAGCCGTCAGCCCGCCGACTCCACCGTCACGTCCCCGGTCGCCGTCGAGGCCGAGATCTCATTGGTGGAGGCGGGGTTCGTCGGCACCTCCACGTTGGTGTCCCCGGTCTGGGTGTGAGCGGAGACGGCATATGGCGTTCCGCCCGCGGGGAGCGTCACGGTGACGTCTCCGGTCTGGTCCTGCGCTGACACGTTGGTGGGCGCCTGGGCAAAGTCCAGGGAGATGTTGCCCGTCTGGGCGTTGGTGGTGACGCGGGGCGCGTCGATGGCGACCCCGGTGATGTCGCCGGTCTGGCTGCTGAGGTGGAGGAAGCCCGACCCCCCGTCGACCTGCAGGTCGCCCGTGTCCGTCTGGAGCGAGAGATCGTCGAGGCCGTTGGAGGTGAGGTTCCCGGTGTCGGTCGACGCGGTGACCTCGATGCGCGGAGGGATCGCGACGGTGAGGTCGACCGAGCACTCGCCGGCCACGAACCACGGGCAGTGCACGGTGACCGAAACGCTGGCCCCCGTGGTGGTGACGTCAACGGTCGGGCGCACCAGGCCGTAGTGGGCGATGCCGGTCAGATGGACCTGGCTGTCACCGCTCGCGATGAGCGTGAGATCGCCGCTGTCGACGGTGACGCTCAACTGGCTGGCGGAGGGGGTGAAGCTGCGGTGAACCTGGAAGCTGTCCAGGCTCAGGAGCGCGACCAAAGTCAGCGCGCTCCAGGCGATGACCGCCAGGGAGATCGGGATACCGATGACCAGGGCGGCGAGCCGGCCCGTGGTGAGACGCGGTGGACGGGTCACGGTCGGATTCCTCATCTGTCGAGATAGCGGAGCACGGCGAGCACCCGCCGGTGGTCGCCGTCGGTGGGTGGGAGGCTGAGCTTGCTGAAGATGCTGTTGATGTACTTCTCGACCGCGGCCGTCCCGATGGTGAGTGCCGCGGCGATGGCGGCGTTGGAGCGCCCCTCGGCCATCAGCCCCAGCACCTTGCGTTCGCGGGGTGTCAGCGTCGCGAGCGGGTTGCGGCTGCGCGCGAGCAGCTGGGCGACCACCTCCGGGTCGAGCACGCTCCCGCCCTCGCCAATGCGGCGCAGCGCGTCGATGAAGTCGCCGACGTCCGCCACCCGGTCCTTGAGCAGATAGCCCACCCCGCCCGCACGATCGGTCAGCAGCTCGGTGGCGTATCGCTCCTCGACGTACTGGGAGAGCACCAGCACGCCCACCGTGGGCCATTGATGCCGCACCACCAGCGCGGCCCGGAGGCCCTCGTCGGTGAAGGTCGGAGGCATGCGCACGTCGACCACCACGACGTCGGGGCGCTGAGCATCCACAGCGCGGAGGAAGGTCTCCGCGTCGCCGGTGGCGGCGACCACGTCGTGACCCGCGTCGACGAGCAGCCGCGAGAGCCCCTCACGGAGGAGGACCGAGTCCTCGGCGATCACGACACGCATGGCAGCTCCACCTGGATGACGGTGGGCCCACCGGCAGGGCTGTCGATGCGGAGACTGCCGTCGACCCCGGCGACGCGGTCGGCGAGCCCGGAGAGGCCGCCGCCGGTGGGGTCCGCGCCGCCGACGCCGTCGTCGCGCACGCTGATGCTCAGCACTCCGGCCACGGCGCGGATGTCGACGGAGGCGTGCCGAGCTCGCGCGTGCTTGGCGACGTTGGCAAGCGATTCGGCCACCACGAAGTAGGCGATGGACTCGATGGTGAGCGAGGGTCGTACCGGGATGTCGACGTTGACCGCGACGGGGATGGGGGAGAGGGCGGCGAGGCCGGAGACGGCGGCGTCGAGGCCGCGGTCGGTGAGCACCGGGGGATGCACCCCGCGGACCAGCTGGCGCAGCTCAACCAGCGCCTCCTTGGCCTCGGCATGGGCGCGGTCGATGAGATCGCGCGCACCCTCGGGATCGGTGCTGAACTTGGCCTTGGCGCGACCGAGCTCCATGGCGACGGAGACCAGGCGTTGCTGGGCACCGTCGTGGAGGTCACGCTCCATCCGGAGGCGTTCGGCCTCCGCCGCCCCCACCACGCGGGCGCGGCTGTCTTCGAGCTGCGCCACGCGGGCGGCCAGCGCACGGGTCCCGGGACCGAGGAGGACGCGCGCCAGGGCGGTCTCCATGGTGGCGAGGCCGCGGACCACGAGCGGAGCCGCGAGCAGGATGACCAGCCCGGCGAGGACGGCGCCGGCCAGCTCCAGAGGTCCATGGACGACGAGGCCTCCGACGGAAGCGCCGCCGCGGGGAAGCGCGAAGTTGTAGGTCGGGAGGGTTATCAGGGCGAGCGGGATGGCCCAGATGACCACCGTGATCGTGAAGTCGATGATGCCGACCGGGAGCCAGAGCAGGCAGTACGCCAGCTGCCGCCACGTCGAGGCCATCCGCAGCGGCTGGAGGAGGGGCTGCCACCACGTGCTACCCGGGGTGGGCCCGGGGGGCGGTGGGATCGTCTTGCCGAGCAGCAGAGAGAAGCGGGCGCGTTCGAAATGCGCGATGCCGATCGCCACCCAGGCGGTGGCGGTCAGCACCGGTATGCCGACCAGGAAGAGCGGCAGCAGTCCGACTCCCAGCGACAGCCCCGTCACTGCGGCGGTGAAGGTGAGGATGCCGACGAGCAGCCCCGCGAGCAGGTGGATGGTGGCGAGCCACGTCCGCGGCGAGACCAGCGCCGCGGGCAGCTGCCACACATCCCTGGCGCGGAGTCCTTCGCCGGGTGCCCCAGCGGGGTGTATGACCGATCTGTTGACCATGGTCCAAAGGTTATGGGGGCGGATCCCGTCTGGCCAGCCGGGCGGCCCACGGGTTTTTCGGGGGGTTTACCCTACTCGGACCGCCGCCGTCTCAGGGATACACCTCCTGGCGCGGCGGGGAGCACTCACATGACTTCTGACGGCGGCCGGGTCCCGGCGGGCGGGCGCCGCATGTTGGTCGTGCTGCTGATCGGCGCCATCCTGCTCATCGCCGTCGCCATCGGTGCGCATGCGGCCTTCGCCCGTACCGCCGTGGCCCCGAGCGCGTCGGGAGCCTGGCAGGACGCCCTCGACGTGGTGCTCGGCGTCGCCGCCGGGGGGGTGGTCGCGCTCCTCGTGGCGGCGACCATCTCCGGGCTCTTCGGGCGTCGACGCCGGGAGCCGGACGATTCGGAGCGGCAGCGACCGGCGCCCCCC
Source organism: Candidatus Dormiibacterota bacterium (assembly GCA_003170875.1). Lineage (GTDB taxonomy): Bacteria > Chloroflexota > Dormibacteria > Aeolococcales > Aeolococcaceae > Changshengia. The sequence continues at coordinate 20,189 of PMYJ01000246.1, forward strand.
ATCTACGTCTTCCTCTTCATCGCCGGCTTCGCTCTGGCGGTGCTCTGGGTGCTCATCGCTGCTCCGCGCGTCAACAGCGGGCAGGCGCCCCGCATCGTCTCGGGTGGGCTCAAGCCCTCGGGAGCGGTCCCCGCTCCGCCGCCGCCCTCCAGCCCCACGGCGCTCGCCATCGGGGTGGTGGTCGGCATCGCCCTGGCGGCTCTGGCAGCCCTCGTCCTCCTGATCCGGACGCGCTCCCGTCACGCGGCGCTGGCGCCCCTGCCGGACGAGCCGTCCCCGTTACTTGGCGCCGTCGACGCCGCGCTCGAAGCCCTCGACTCCGACGCCGACCCGCGCCGTGCGGTGATCGCCGCCTATGCCACCATGGAGCGCCTGCTTGGCGCCGCAGGCTCACCGCGCCGAGCCGCCGATGCCCCCACCGAGCACCTGGAGCGGAGCCTGGTCCTGCTCGGATCCGGCCGGTCGTCGGCCCGCCGCCTCACCGAGCTCTTCGAGCGAGCCCGCTTCTCCGTCCAGGCCATCGACGAGCAGGTGCGCCGGTCAGCCGTCGAGGCGCTGTCCGCTGTCCGTCGCGACCTCGAGCCGGTCTGAGGGTGCGACGGTGAGACGCGTGCCCGCCGGTCCTGTAGGCGTCGCCATGCTGGCGACCATCGCCGCCGCGGTTCTCGGCACCCAGGAGGCCACCAGCGCCCCGCTGATACTCCTCGCCTACGTCGTCTGTCTCTCCGCCTGCATCGTCTGGTGGATGCTGACCGGCACCGCGCCGGCAGGCGAGCCTCGCCCCGACGTGATGGCGGCGCTGACCCCCTCCCGCGCGACCGCCGCGCCGGCTCGCTTGCCACGGGTGGCCGAGCTGGAGCGGCTGCTGGCCAACGGGATGGGCTCCGCCCTGGACGCCGACGCGCGGTTGCGGCCCGCTCTGCGGGATCTGGCCCGCGAGCTTCTGGCCACCCACCACGGCGTCGAGGTGGGTGCGGACGAGGATGTGGCCGCCCTGGCCGGGCTGCCCGGCGAGCCGCTCCTCGGGCCGCGCAGCGAGCAGCGCCCGAGCGTCACCACGCCCGGACCCTCCGCCGCCGACGTCGCGCGGGTGCTCGCTCACCTGGAGAGCATCTGAGTTGAGATCATCTGCCCGGTGATCCAGGTCAAGGACGTCGCCGCCGCCAGTGAGGCCATCCTCACCGAGGTCGAGAAGGTGATCGTGGGTAAGCGCGACACCCTGAACCTCCTGCTGGTCGGCGTCCTCGCCAACGGCCACGTCCTCATCGAGGACTTTCCCGGGCTGGCCAAGACCTTGATCGCGCGCTCCCTGGCCCAGGTCATGGGACTGGAGTTCCGGCGCATCCAGTTCACCCCCGACCTGCTCCCCTCCGACATCACCGGCTCCTCGCTCTACGACCAGCGAAGCTCCGAGTTCTCGTTCCAGCCGGGCCCCGTGTTCACCAACCTCCTCCTTGGTGACGAGATCAACCGCACGCCCCCCAAGACCCAGGCCGCCCTGCTCGAGGCGATGCAGGAGCGCCAGGTCACCGTGGACGGCGTCACCCGGGCGCTGACCCCGCCGTTCATCGTCATCGCGACCCAGAACCCCATCGAGTACGAGGGGACCTACCCACTGCCCGAGGCTCAGCTCGATCGCTTCCTGCTGCGGATCGGCGTCGGGTACCCGAGCGTGGAACAGGAGGGGGAGATCCTCCGGCGCCGGGTGGAGCGTCGCAGCGACACCGTCACCCTGGAGAAGATCGTCGACCGGACCACGCTGCTCGAGCTCCAGCGCGCGGTGGAGGACGTCCACGTCGAGCCCAGCCTGACCGCCTACATCGTCGATCTGGTGGCCGCCACCCGGGCCCGGCCCGACGTCCAGGTCGGTTCCAGCCCGCGCGGCAGCCTGGCGGTGCTGGCGGCGTCCCGTGCCCGTGCCTGCCTGCTCGGCCGGGACTTCGTCGTCCCCGAGGACATCAAGGCGGTCGCGGTCGCGGCCCTCGGGCACCGCCTCAGCCTGCGCCCGGAGCTCTGGGTGCGTGGGGTGCGCGGCGACGACGTGATCCGGGCCTGCCTGGACACCGTGCCGGCGCCGCCCACTCAGGCCGCGGCCGGGTGAGCTGGGCGCCCACCTCGCGCCTCCTGGCTTACCCCTGGTTGGTGGCGGCCCTCCTGCTCGCCGCCCTCGCGGCCGGGCGCCCCGAGCTGGCCGCAGCAGCCGCGCCCATCGCCGCCGTGCTCCTGGTCGGGCTGCTGCGCTCGCGCCGCCCCGCGCTTCCAGCGGTGCGCGTCTCCGCGTCCGCGGCCCGCGTCGTCGAGGGGGACATCATCGACCTGGGCCTGAATATCGACTTCCCCGCAGAGATCGAGGCCCTCGAGGTGGGGGTGCTCCTCCCGCCCGGAATCGAGATGGTCGACGCCCCCAACCCGGCCATCCTGGCTCGCAAGGGCGGCGCCCGGCAGTCCCTGACCATCCCGCTCCGGCCGGTGCGCTGGGGTGCGTACTCCCTCGGCACGGTGCACCTGCGCGCCTTCGACGACTTCCGGCTGCGCCGGTTCGAGGCGCGGGTGCGTGCCGACGTGGTGGTCCGCGCCTACCCTGGGACGGAGAGGCTGCGGGCCCTCATCCGCCCACTCCACACCCACGTCTACGCCGGCAACCGGGTCGCGGCCCAGAAGGGGGACGGGATCGAGTTCGCCGACCTCCGTCCCTACGCCTCGGGCGACCGCGTGCGCAGTGTCAACTGGCGGGTATCCGCGCGTCGCGGTGAGCTCTGGGTCAACCAGCGCCATCCCGAGCGCAACGTCGACGTCGTGCTCCTGCTCGACACCTTCACCCATGCCGGCCCGGCCGGCGCGGGCACCCTCGAGCAGATGGTGCGGGGCGCCTCGTCGCTCGCCTCTGCCTGGCTCCGCGACCGCGACCGGGTCGGCGTCATCGCCTTCGGGGGCACGCTGCGCTGGCTCGAGGTGGGCGACGGCTCGCGCCACGCCTACCGGCTCATCGATGCCTTTCTGGACACCCAGGTCGTCTTCAGCTACGCGTGGAAGGGGGTCGACGTGATCCCCATACGGCTCCTGCCCCCCCACGCCCTGATCGTCGGCGTCACTCCGCTCGTCGACAAGCGACTCGTGGCCACACTCCTCGACCTGCATGGGCGCGGCTGCGACGTCGCCGTCGTCGAGCTGAACCCGGAGGCTCACAGCGCCCCGCCGGCGTCGGAGGCGGCGGTACTCGCACAACGCATCTGGAGGCTGGAGCGGGAGACGCTCCGGGCGCGCTTTCACCAGGCGGGCATCGGCATCGCCTCGTGGACGGAGGGCGAACCCCTGGAACCGGTGGTGATGGAGGTCGAAGGGTGGCGACGTCGCGCCCGGCTCCGCATCCGCTGATCCCGGCCCTCTGCGCCGTGGTGCTGGCCGGAGTGCTGGTCGCGGCCGGCGTCCTGCATGCGGATGCGAACGCCGAGAACCACGTGCTGGTGGCCGCGGTCGCGGCGGTCGGCATCACCGGACTCCTGGCCACCATCATCGCCGTGGCGTGGCCACGCGCCGAGCTGGTGGGCTGGGCGGTGGCACTGCTCGCCGCCGAGTACACGATCAGCGTCATCGCCGGTCGCGCGGCGCTCGATATCGAGGCGCCCCTCGTCGGTGTCGGCCTCCTGCTCGTCGCCGAGCTCTCGCATACCGCGTGCGAATGGCGGGGGCCGCACGCCGTGGACACCGCCGTCGAGCTGCGCCGCTGGGCCCGCCTGGCGGCTGCCGGGGCGGCGGGGGCGGTTGCCGGTGGCGGGGCGCTGGCGCTGGCCGGGTCGGTGCCCGGATCGGTGCCGGCACTGCTGATCGGTGCCGCCGGCGCGGTGGGATTTGTGGGCCTCGCCACCTGGCTCCGCCATTCGACGTCAGGGGAAGCGCCGCACGTCGCGTGACGCCCGGGTGGGACGCGCCGGCCCCGTGACTGCTGGGGAGATGCGAGCTGGGCCGGCCGCTCAGGGTCGCTCGAGGACCTTCCCGGTGCGGGTGACCACCAGGTCGAGGGTCACCTCGCGCGACGCGATGCCGAAGGGGATCGGAGACACCCGCGCGCTCACCGTGTAGTGCATGGTGCCGCTGGCGTCGATGCGCTCGGCGCACGTGGTCTGGCCCACGGCGGCGAAGTCGCTGACGTTGTCCAGCCCGCACCCGGTCTCGAGCGTCATGGCGGCATCGAAGTCATGGGCAGTGAACGGCTTGAAGTTGCGGTTGAGGCTGGCGGGCAGCGGGAGGTTGGGGTCGCCCCAGACGAACGCATCGGTGCCGTTCCAGCAGACATAGGCGCGCAGCCCTACGGTGC
>PMYJ01000227.1:0-299 GCA_003170875.1 Candidatus Dormiibacterota bacterium
CTGACCCTCGCGGCGGGATGCAGTTCGACCAGTGGTGTGCACACGCCCTCGCCGTCGGCGGTGCGATCGGCGTCCCCCTCGGGCAGTGGATCGGCAACCCCCTGCGCCCCGACCTGGCAGCTCAGCGCCGCCCTGGTGCCCAATGGTGCCGCCGCCGCCAGCACCCAGCTCGCCGGGGTGGCAGCCGTCTCCCCGACCGACGTCTGGGCCGTGGGCTCCTCGGCGCCCGCAGGGGGGGCGGCGACGACGCTCACCGAACACTGGAACGGCAGCGGGTGGTCCATCGTCAAGAGCCCCGA
>PMYJ01000227.1:340-2068 GCA_003170875.1 Candidatus Dormiibacterota bacterium
CAACGCCCCCGACGTTGCGGCCCGCGACGGGGTGGAGCCGTGGGACGTCCTCACCTCCATCGCCGCCGTCAGCACGGGCGACGTCTGGGCCGTGGGCGTGACCGAATGGCCTATCACCTACGACTTCGGCAACGTCGTGGCCGCTCAGCCACTGGTGGAGCATTGGAACGGCAGTTACTGGGCCATCCTCACCCTCCCCGACCCAGAGGCCGGCCCGCCGGACTGGACACTGACTCAGGGAGCCACCCAACCCGCCAACGCCCCTCTCGTGGGCAGCTCGGCGCTCCTCGGTGTCACCGCGGAGTCGGCGCAGGACGTCTGGGTGGTCGGTGGCTATGTGACCGACACGGGGGTGACGGACTCCGCGCCCTCCGCCTGGCAGACGTTGACGGAGCACTGGAACGGCACCTCCTGGTCCATCGTGCAGGCACCAGATGCCACACTTCCCGAGCAGCTGACCGATGGGAGCCACCAACCGGATGACCTGCTCACCGCGGCCGCCGAGGCCCCGGGCGGGGACCTCTGGGCGATTGGCGGAGCGATGCCGGGCTCCGCTCTCACCCTCCAGCTGGGGCTCGCCTTCGGGACCTCCAGCTTCACCGGATGGCATCTGGTGCCGAGCCTCGCGGTGACCGCGGTCTCCTACCGAGCCGGGTACCAGTCGAGCGGCTCCGGCGCGACCAGCTTTGCCCCCGGGACGAGCCCTCTCGCGGGCGTGGTGACGCTCGGCGCCACGGATGCGTGGGCGGTCGGAGCCGTCATCCTCCATTGGGATGGCGTCTCCTGGCAGCCGATGTACACGGTGAACGGCGAGCCCTTCGACTACCTCTCCGGGGTCGCCGCCGCCGGATCAGGAGGCCTCTGGGCGGTGGGAGGGACGAGCATCGTGCACGCGACATGCGCTTGACCTGCCGGCCGGTTACCGCGCCCCCGGGTCCCTCTTTCACGAGCGTGCGCGATCACCCCGGACCCAGGCGCGTAACCCCCGGCACCGCTTGGGCCCACGCGACAAGGCTCACCGCGCGACGGACCCGAATGATCCTCGCGGCGGTCGCCGTCGTCATCGCCGCGGGAGGACCCGCGACGGCTCGACTCACCAGCGCCGCCGGGTCGTCGCCGTCGGCGACCCCGGCCGCATCCGCGGCCACGGACAACTGGTCCCAGAAGCATCCCGCGACGGCGCCGCTCCCGCGGGACTCCGCAGCGGTGGCGTACGACTCCACCACTCACACGGTGGTGATCAGCGCCGGTGAATCGGGATGTGGCGGATTCGACCGCGAGATCTACCAGGACACCTGGACCTGGAACGGATCGGCGTGGACCCAGGTCTCCACTCAAGCGCCCCCCACCGTCGGTGTGCCGAACGCCTACGACGGCGCCACCGGCACGTTCGATGCCCTCTGGTTNNGCGCAGACCTCGGACACTCAGCCAGAACCCGATACCGACGGCGTCATGGCCTACGACCCTTCCAGCCAAACGCTGATTCTCTGGTCCCCGACGGCCGGCTCAGTCCCGAATTCGACGTCGACGCCCTCGTACCAGTCGTCCACCTGGAGTTGGGATGGATCCTCGTGGAGCCCCCTCTCGCCCTCGATCTCGCCTCCGCCGTCGCTCGGCGATGCCCGGGACCTGCAGATGGTCTACGACTCGGCGACCAGCCAGATCCTCCTCTACGGAGATCACTCGCAGGCGATGTGGGCGTGGAACGGCAGCGCCTGGTCGGAGCT
>PMYJ01000227.1:2083-4195 GCA_003170875.1 Candidatus Dormiibacterota bacterium
CGGGGGCGACACCGCGACCGCCTACACCACGGCGTCGGCGGGCCAGGGCGAGACCTTCACCCTGGGCGCCCCGCTCAACGACCTCTGGGCCTGGACCGGCAGCGCGTGGCAGCAGCTGCACCCGGCGACCTCGCCCCCCGCCCGCTTCTACGCGCAGATGGCCTTCGATGGCGGCGCCGGCCAGGTGGTCCTCTTCGGGGGCGCCGTCAATGACAACGCCGACGTCGCCGACACCTGGGTCTACGGACCCGCCTCCTGAGCCCGGGCTGGCAAACAGGTCTGAGGGCGGGCCCTCAGCCCAGGAGCACCAGGTCCAGCCGAGGGAACTGACTGAAGGCGGCATCCGTCGTCACCATTCGGTAGCCGGCCGCGATCGAGAACGCGGCGAGGTAGGCGTCCATCCACAGCTTTGGCGAGGCTGTGTCGCGGACCGCCAGCTCCCTCCACCGGGCCTCGATCCCAGGGGGCTCGTCGGCCTGGAACACCACGCGCTCGTCGGCGAGGAGGGCCTCGTACGCGGCCCACGCTTCTCGATTGGTGAGTGGCGGATTCCCGTAGGCGGCGAGCACCGCGGCGTTGGTGAGCAGCCGGAGGTACCCCTGCTGAGTCACCCGACAAAAGAGGACACTTCCGGGCACTGTCATCTGGTCGAACCAGTGCCGCGCTGCCGCCCCGTGTGGGTGCTCGGATAGCGTCAGCGCCAGCCAGAGGTTGCCATCGCAGAGGTTCACGATGTCGGGCGCTCCGCCTCCTCTGCCACCAGGAGCTCGGACACCCGATCGGGCGTCAGCTCGTATCCAGGGAGGGCCGGGTGAGCGCAGACGACGAGGGGAAGCTGCACATGTCGACGAGCCTCCTCGAGGGGGTCGCGCTCGCTGGCCAACCCCCGCCGGAGCAGGTCGGCGAGCACGTCCTTGAGCCGCCGTCCCTCGTTCACGGCGCGGATCCGCGCGGCGCGCATCAGGTCGTCGGGCAACTCCAACGTGGTCTTAGCCATCAACCCAGATTACCGGTTCAATGGATTAATGGGTGCCGGCGGAGTAGCTTCCCGGTTCCCGCCTCCCGGGCTGATAGATTGACCCCTCAATGCCCATCACTCTCCAGGTCCTTCACGGCGACGAGACCGGCGAGGAGCTGCTCACCGAAGCCCTCCGGGTGCTCGATCCGGACGTGCTCGGCACCGAGCTCGAGCTGCGCCACCACGACCTGAGCCTGGAGAACCGCCGCGCCACCCAGAACCGGGTGGTGATCGAGGCGAGTCACGCCATGCGCGAGACCGGCTACGGGCTCAAGGCGGCGACCATCACCCCCGAGGGGCAGGGAGATGTGGGTAGCCCCAACGCCATCCTGCGCGCCGAGGTGGGGGGCACGGTCATCCTCCGCACCGGGCGTCGCATCCCCGGGGTCATCCCCATAGCCGGTGTCAGCGCCCCCATCAGCGTGGTCCGGATGGCGGTCGGCGACGCCTACGGGGCCAAGGAGTGGCGGGAGTGGTCGGGCGGCGACGAGGTCGCCTTCCGCACCGAACGGATCTCCCGGGCGATCTGCCGGGAGGTGGCGGAGTTCTCCTTTGTCCATGCGGCGCGGACCCGCGCCCGGGTCTTCGGCGGGCCCAAGTACACGGTCTCGCCGGTGTACGAGGGGATGCTCAAGGAGGAGATGGACGCCGCAGCCCAGCGCCATCCGGAGGTGGATTACGAGCCCCAGCTCATCGACGCCACCTACGCCCTGCTGCTCAACCAGGGTGGGGACGCCCTGGTCATCCCCACCCTGAACCGCGATGGCGACTGCATGAGCGACCTGGTGCTCGGCCTCTTCGGGTCGATCGCCGGCGCTGAGTCGGTGCTGATCGGCTTCACGGGTGACTCGCTCACCCCGAGCGTCGTGATGGCGGAGGCTCCTCACGGCACCGCCCCGGCGCTCCGGGGCAAGAACCTCGCCAACCCGATGGCGATGATCCTGGCGTGCGCGTCGGTGCTCGGCCTCATGTCCGGTGACGAGTTCCGGACCGCCTCCCGCGCGATCTACGAGGCCGTCTTCGAGACGGTGCGGCACGGCACCCGGACCGCCGACCTCGGCGGGCACGCGTTCACCGACCAGTTCACCGACGCC
>PMYJ01000239.1:0-1142 GCA_003170875.1 Candidatus Dormiibacterota bacterium
CGGATAATCGCCCCCGTCAGGATTGTCACATAGCATGCAGCCTACATACATGAATGTCAATGTGTCGGGGCGATCGTTACCACCGCAAAGGTGCTCGCGAGTGCCGTGCGACGGGTGCAGTGCGGTGTGTCCCGCGACGTCTGCGACGCGATGACCGGCGTGCTCGACGTGGCTCGCATGCGTGCGGCACAGGCCGGTGCGCGGGCGCTGTCGCCGCACATACCGGGCGTGCAGACCGCCGATTGCCGGTGTGGATGATCTCAACGCTCGCCTCCGTGCCGCGTCCCACCCACATGGAACGCGACCGTTGCGCCAAGCGTCAGCCGTCCTCTCCCGTCAATCGAGCCGCCGGTACCAGAGTGAGGTTGGGCGAAGCCCGGAGCGGTCAGGCCGCATCGCGTAGTCGGGGATCACCCCCACCTTGATCCATCTCATGTGGGCGTAGAGGTGCTCGGCGTCGCTGCCCGTCTCGGTGTCGAGGATCAGCAGGGTGCGCCCCAGGGTCCGGGCCTCGACCTCCAGCTGCTTCATGAGGCGGGCGCCCACTCCCAGTCGCCGCGCGGACCGGTGGACCAGCATCTTCTGCACTTCGGCGCGGTGGGTGGCGTTGGACTGCCAGGAGAGCAGCAGCTGCACGCAGCCGACCAGCCGGTCGTCGAGGAAGGCGGCGAGCACGACCCGGCGACCGAGGTCCATCTCGTTGAGCACTCCCGCGAACCAGTCCCGGGCCTCGTAGTGGGCGAGCGGTGCGACGAAGCTCACCGACGCGCCTCCCTCCACGGAGTCGACCAGCAGGTCGGCGAGGTCGTCGAGGTGACGGCGGGCGGAGAGGGCGTCGAGGCGGCGGATGACCACCTCGGGCCGGCGCCCGGCGGGGCGCTCGGGCACTGCAGTCACGGCAGAAGGTTACATGCCGGGTGCGCGGGTGCATCATCGGCGCTGATGCCGGCTGCTCGGGCTCCCACCTATCGGGCGATGGTTCTCCGCGAGCGAGGCGCCCCCCTCGCCGTGGAGGAACGCCTTGTGCCCGAGCCCCACGGGTACGAGGTGGTGCTGCGGGTCGCGGCCTGCGCCGTCTGCCGCACCGATCTCCACGTTGTGGACGGCGAGCTGGACCGCGGTGTCCTCCCCATCGTGCTCGG
>PMYJ01000239.1:1244-4682 GCA_003170875.1 Candidatus Dormiibacterota bacterium
GAGGCGGCGCCGCTCCTCTGCGGCGGTCTCATCGGCTTCCGAGCGCTCCGGATGGCGGGCCAGGCGCCGCGGCTGGGCCTGTACGGCTTCGGCAGCGCCGCACACCTGATCGCGCAGGTGGCCCGCCACCGTGGGGCGGCGGTATACGCCTTCACGCGGGCCGGAGATCTCGCCGGCCAGGCGTTTGCGCGCAGCCTGGGGGCGACGTGGGCGGGGGAGAGCACCGGCCCCGCTCCCGAGCCACTCGACGCCGCCATCATCTTCGCTCCGGCCGGCGAGTTGGTGCCCCTCGCACTCGCGGCGGTGCGGCCCGGGGGCACCGTGGTCTGCGCCGGCATCCACATGAGCGACATCCCCCGGTTCCCCTACTCGCTGCTCTGGGGAGAGCGCTCGATCCGCTCCGTGGCCAATCTGACGCGGGAGGACGGCGCAGAGTTCATGACGCTGGCGGGGGAGGCGCGGATCCAGGTCGAGACCGAGGTGCTCCCCATGGCCCAGGCGGATCGGGCCCTGGAGATGGTCCGGGCCGGCCAGGTCCGGGGGACCGCCGTCCTGGTTCCGGACTGAGGCCGATCGGTGCCCGCGAGCAGCCGTGACGCAGGCCGTCCGGCGAACGCGGCGCGCAGGTGGGAGGTGTGAGATCCGGACCAGCGGGTACAAATGTCCCCATGACCGAGCACAGCGCCGAGCTTCTTCCGATCCTTCCTCTTGACGAGGTCGTCGTCCTGCCTCATATGACCGTGACCGTCGCGGTCCAGGGGGAAGCCCAGCGTGCCGCGATCGAAGCGGCCAACCAAGGCAACCGCCTCGTCCTTCTGGTCCCGCGCATCGAGGGCAAGTTCGGAAGCATCGGCACCGTCGCGCGCGTGCAGGAGTCGGGCAAGCTGCCCACCGGTGCCGAGGTCTCGATCCTCACCGGGCAGCATCGCGCCCGTCTCGGCGCGGGGCAGGCCGACGTGGGGGGCGCGCTCTGGGTGCAGGTCGACCCCGCTCCGGACGACGAGAACCCCTCCGAGGCAGTGCTCGAATTGGCGCGCGAGTATCGCGCGCTGGTCGAGAGCCTGCTNNTCCGGATACTCCCCCGACTTCAGCCTGGCCCAGAAGCTGGAGATCCTGGAGACCCTCGACGTGGAGAAGCGGCTCACGCTCGTCATCGCGTGGACGAAGGAGGCGCTGGGCGAGGCCGATCTCAAGGACCGCATCCGCACCGAGGTGGCCGAGGGGATGCAGAAGACTCAGCGCGAGTTCATCCTGCGCCAGCAGCTCGAGGCCATCAAGAAGGAGCTGGGCGAAGGGGGGGACGACGTTGTCTCCACCTATCGCAAGCGGCTCGCCGACGCCGGCATGCCGGAGAAGGTGGCGGCCGAGGTGGAGCACGAGCTCGACCGGCTGGAGCGCACCAGCGAGCAGAGCCCCGAGCACGGCTGGATCCGCACCTACCTGGATTGGATGCTGGACCTCCCCTGGAACGTGCGTTCCGACGACAACTTCGACCTCGGGGAGGCTCGCAAGGTGCTGGACGCGGACCACACCGGGCTCGAGGACGTGAAGGACCGGATCATCGAGTTCCTCGCGGTCCGCAAGCTGCGCAAGGAGCGCGGGCTGGAGGTGATCGGCGGNNGGCGAGTCGGTGGCGCGCGCCCTGGGGCGCAAGTTCGCCCGGGTGTCCCTGGGAGGCATCCGCGACGAGGCCGACGTCCGCGGCTTCCGCCGCACCTACGTCGGCGCCCAGCCGGGGCGCATCGTCCGTGCCCTCAAGGAGGCGGGCACCAAGAACCCGGTGATCATGCTCGACGAGATCGACAAGGTCGGCGCCGACTGGCGCGGCGACCCCTCGGCGGCGCTCCTCGAGGTGCTCGATCCCGCTCAGAACAACACCTTCCGGGACCACTACCTGGAGGTCGACCTCGACCTCTCCGAGGTGCTCTTCATCCCCACCGGCAACGTCTCGGAGACCATCCCCGCGCCCCTCCTCGACCGGATGGAGCTGATCCGGCTCGACGGCTACACCGAGCAGGAGAAGCTGGCGATCGCCCGCGACCATCTGCTCCCTCGTCAGGTCGCTCAGGCGGGGCTGAAGCCGGAGGAGATCGAGGTCGGCGACGACGCCATCCTCAAGGTGATCACCGATCACACCCGTGAGGCCGGGGTCCGCAACCTGGAGCGCGAGCTGGGCCGGATCACTCGCAAGCTGGCCACCCGGATCGCCACCGGCGCCGTGGACACGCCAGTTATCGTCGGGTCTGACCAGATCAGGGACTACCTCGGCAAGCCCAAGTTCGACAACGAGGTGGAGGAGCGGACCGCGGTCCCGGGGGTGGCCACCGGGCTGGCCGTGACCGGCGCGGGCGGCGACGTCCTCTTCGTGGAGGCGGCCACCAGCGGCTCCGACGGCAACCTCCTCCTGACCGGGCAGCTCGGTGACGTGATGAAGGAGTCAGCGCAGATCGCGCTCTCCTACGTCCGCTCTCACGCCGAGCGGCTGGGGATCAGCGCCGAGGCGGCCGCCAAGGGCTTCCACATTCACGTCCCCGAGGGGGCTGTGCCCAAGGACGGGCCCTCGGCGGGGGTGACCATGACCACGGCGATAGTCAGCCTGCTCACCGGACGCCCGGTGCGGAGCGTGGTGGGCATGACCGGCGAGGTCACCCTGCAGGGGCTGGTGCTGCCCATCGGCGGGGTCAAGCAGAAGGTGCTCGCCGCCCACCGCATGGGCCTCACCGAGGTGATCCTGCCCCGGCGCAACGAGAAGGACCTCGACGACGTGCCCGAGAGCGTCCGCACCGCGATGAAGTTCCACCTGGCGAGCCGGGTGGACGACGTGCTTGCGGTCGCCCTGGAGCCGCCCCGCGCGGAGGCCGGCGCGGCCGCCTGACGCCTGCCGTCCCCCCAGCCGGCGGGGGCGGCCGAATGCCGCCGATCGCCCCCCTATACTCGAATCGCCGTGAGCGACCTGCCCCCCCTGAATGACGAGATCGACACCCTCATAGGCAGCCTGCGCGCGGAGTCGCGGGACATCCGGGTCTTCTTCCAGGTCTTCGCCGGCAAGCTGGCCTCCGCCCTTCCCGACGCGGTCGAGATCGAGCGCGACGGGTCCCTCTTTGCGCGGAGGCGGCCGATCCGGAGGATCACCGTGCGGGTCGGTGACGACATCCTGGAGGCCGAGATGACCCGGGAGGGGCTCGTCTGTCGCGAGGTCCAGGTCCTCAACGGGTTGACCGACGAGATCAGCTTCGAAGCCTGGATGCGGGTGCTCGCGGCGTCGCTCCGGCAGAAGGCCCGGAGCACGGCCGAGGCGAGCGCCGTCCTCCGCGCCCTCCTCACCTGACCCTCTGACGCCGCCGCAGTCGGACCCTCTTCCCCCGCGACCGTCCTGATCTCGGCACGGCGCCTCGCCGCGGTCCCTCGACCCGGACTGCCTCATCCCTGGCACTAGAT
>PMYJ01000113.1 GCA_003170875.1 Candidatus Dormiibacterota bacterium
CGAGCCGTCGGCCCCGTCGGAGACGGTCCGGCCCGCCTGACCACGCTCCGTCGAGCTGGGGTGGTCAGATCTCTCGGCGCCGGAAGCTCCAGATGGCGATGGCCAGCACCGCCACTGTCCACGCCGCCGTCCACAGCAGGAACGCGACCGATGGCGGCTGCGCGACGAAGAAGGGGTTGCCCCCCCGCTCGTCGGTGCCCCCGAAGAGGGCGCGGTAGAAGGCCGGCTCCAGGTTGAAGACCGAACCTCGCCACAGCGCGTCGGTGGGGAGGAGCAGCTGGCTGACGGTGCCGGCGTTGCGGATTCCGGCGTTGTTGAAGACCTCACCGATGGTGCCGGCGATGCCGCCGATCCAGGCGACGAAGAAGAGCACCAGGCAGACCACCCCCGCGGTCATGGCGGAGAGACGAGTGCTCAGCAGAAGGGTGAGCGACATGATTGCGACACCCTCGGCGACCAGGTAGGCCACCGCCGGGACCGGGGCGGGGGGCGAGTACCCGCTGACCAGCGCGACCACCAGCAGCTCCAGGGCGCTGGCCGCGACGGTGTAGGTGGCGATCAGGACGGCGAGCCCGAGCCACTTTCCCAGCACGACGTGGTGACGGCCGAGGGGGCGCGCCAGCATCGCCAGGGAGAGACCGGACTCCACGTCTCCGGAGATCGCCGGCGCGGCTGCGACCACCGCGCTGAGGGCGAGAATGCCGCTGAACATGAACTCGACCAGGATCAGCACCTGAGACGTGCCCAGGCGCACCTCGCCCCGGGGGAGGGGCTGGCTGCCCGGCCCGGTGAGGTTGGTGAGGTGCTGGAAGCCCCACCCCGTCAGCCCGATCACCACCAGGGTGAGGACGACCAGCGCCATGACCAGCCGCCGGCGGACGGCCTCCCGAATGGTGAGCCGCGCGATCGTGAGCGTCGCCATCACCCGTTCTCGCTCTGGAGCAGCGCGAGGAAGCGATCCTCCAGCGACTGATGAGCCGGCTCGACGGCGTACACGCGGGCGCCGGCGGACACCACCTCGGCGACCAGATCGGGGACGCTCTCCCGGTCGACCCCGCCGACCGAGATCCATCCGTCCTCCTCGCCGCGTATCCCGTGACGCTCGAGAGCCGCCCTCACCCGGGCGTCTACCCCGCCGAGGCGCAGGCGCACTGTGTCGCCGCCCAGCAATTCCTCGATGGTGCCGCTGGCGATCATCCGCCCCCGGGAGATGACGGCGACGCGATCGCAGACCTGCTCGACCTCGCTGAGCAGGTGGGAGTTGAGGAACACTGCGCAGCCGCGGTCGCGCAGCTCGCGGATGATGGTCCGGGTGTCGTGCCGGCCGACCGGGTCCAGGGCCGATGTGGGCTCGTCGAGGACGACCAGCTCAGGGTCACCGAGCAGCGCGACCGCAAGCCCCAGCCGCTGCTGCATCCCCTTGGAGAAGGTGGCCACCCTGTCCGTGCCGCGGTCGGCCAGGCCGACGGTCGCGAGCGCCGCGTCGATCTCCTCGGGCCAGGAGGGGCGGGGAAGCTCGGCCAGCCGGCAGTGCAGCGCCAGGACCTCTCGCGCGCACAGCCAGGCCTGGTAGCGAAAGAGCTCCGGGAGGTATCCGACCCGGCGCCGGGTCTGACGGTGGCCCGCCGGCATGCCCAGCACCCAGGCCTCGCCGCCGGTCGGGGCGGCCAGGCCGAGCAGCAGCTTGACGGTGGTGGTCTTGCCGCTGCCGTTGGGCCCGAGGAAGCCGAAGACCTGACCGCGCGGCACGATCATGGTCAGGCTCGCCAAGGCGGTGCTGGTGCCGTAGCGCTTGCCGAGGTCCAGGGTCCGGATGGCCGCCTCGTCCGCAGCCATCACCCGATCGATTCCGCCACGTCCAGCACCTCACCGGAGCTCACCGAACCGAGCACCGCGTAGACGACCCGACCGTGCTGCCAGAGCACCAGGCTTCCGACTCCCGTCTGGTCGCCGATGAGGAGCCCCGCCGCCCCGTCGACGGAGACCGCCTGGGCGGAGGCGAGGCTGACCGGGATCGGGATCGGAAGCGTCGAGGACGGGTTGCCGATGGCGTGGAGCTCAGCAGCGAGGTCGGCAGGGACCCCCGGCTGAGCCAGCAGGTAGTCCTCGACCTGCGCGGCGCTGGCCCCCGTCGAGGTCGCCCTCGGCAGAAGGGCCGCGACGATCACCAGCCCCTGCCCGTCGAGGCTGCTGGTGCCACCGCTCACGAGCTGGCCGATGTCGATTCCGTAGGATTCCACGAGCGCCGAGGGGATGATCAGCTGCAGCGTGCTGGCCTCGATGTTTGCCGGCATCGGCGGCAGCGTCGCACCGTCTCGCTCGGCGGCCGCCTGGGCCTTGGACCGGTCGAAGGTGAAGGTCACCGTCCCTCCGTTGATCACGTCATACGTGGGAGTGGAGGGTATTCCAGAGGGGAGGGTCGAAGGGCTCGGCGGCGTTACGCCGGTCAACGCCTGAGCCTGGCCACGGGTCACCTGCGTCAGGGTCAAGCTGGGCACGCCACTCACGTCGCCGTAGCTCGCCAGCCCCTGGAGCGAGGAGATGTCGGCCTCGGTCACCGCGACCGGGGCGACCTGGCGGGGCTGGAAGATCGTGATGAACCCCTGGGCGGCGCCGGCGCCGACCAGGACGACACCGACGGAAGCCGCGCCCACGACTGCCGCGGACCAGCGGGTGACGCGCCCGCGGCGGCGACGATCGCGCAGCCAGCCGGCGCCTCCCGCCGGCTGCCGCCCAGGCACTCGCAGCCGGGAATGCAGCCGCCGCAGGGCGGCGTCGGTGTCGATGACCGGGCTCGCCGCGGTGGCGATCAGCGCGGTCACCCGCTCGCTGTCCGTACGGATGGCGTCCACCCGCTGCCGGCACTGCGAACAGGCCTCGAGGTGACGCCGCCGAACGGCGTCGAGGGCGAAGGGCTCGTCAACCGAGCGGCGCAGCGTGCCGTCAGAGAGGTGCATCGCCGATCTCCTTGCGCAGCGCGGTCTCGGCGCGCCGAAGCATTGTGCCGACATGAGAGACGCGAACTCCGAGCGCATCCGCCACCTCGGCGTAGCTGAGACCGCCGTGACGGAGGGCGAGGACCTCGGCATGGCGGGGCCGGACTCGCGCGAGGGCCGACCTGACCAGCCGCCTGGTCTCGGCCGCGGCGGCAGCCTCCGCGGGGTCGTTACCGGGAGGCGGGTCGGCGGCCCAGCGCAACTCGCGGCTGGCGCGGCGGCGTCGGGACCGGATCGCATTCAGAGCGGAGTGGGCGGCGGCGGCATGCAGCCACGCCGAGGCGTTCGGGACGGGGGCGTCTCGGCGCCGGTGGAGTTGCAGGAAGACGTCCTGAGCGACGTCCTCCGCCTCCCCGCGGTCGCCGAGGATGCGCGCCGCGATCGCGACGACCCGCGGGTACTCGCTCTCGAACAGCGCCTCGAAGGGGGTCCTCTGCCCGGCGGTTTCCAGCTGGGTCTGGGACGCGGTCCTCACCGGAGGGCGGATGGCACGTGGAGCGGCATAGGTCTCGGTCACCGACTCTGAAGCACCGCGGGCCGCCGGATTGTGACGCGCGTGCCCACGGGAGGTGGAGGGGGCGCCCTTGCCTCCGCTCAGGCCGCCCCTTAGTACCGTTGTATCAAGCAGCGGACCCGACGCCGAGCTGGAGGGAAATGAGCGCCGACGCTACCAGCCGGGAGGGGGCTCGGAGCGGTTGAGCAGCCTGATGAAGTCCTCGGCCCGGGCGACCGCCTCCCAGCGGCGGCTGAAGAAGTCCTGGCAGATCATCCGACTGTCGGCCACGCTGGTCACCGTCACCGCCCACTGGTTGAGCGCCTTGGCGACCTCGACCTCATAGGTCGCGGCGTCATTCCGCACCACCAGCCCGGTGGGGGCCGGCCGGCGCTGAGTTCTTTCGTTGTGGTGGGGGGACGCCATGGCCATCACAATTACCTCCACGGTCGATCGGGAGACCCGCAACCCGGGCAGCGAGACCTCGGTGCTCTTGAAAACCGGGGAGCGACACCGAGCAGCGCAGCCTGCTGGGTACCGGAGATCCCGCACAGGTTATTCTCGCGCATTCTCGCGGTGGAGAGAAGCCCGGGCAACAACGGTATTGGAAGCCGGCCCCGGAGGTGACCGCGGAATCAGACGTCGAGATGAAGCTGTTCTGATTGTGCCACAACCGGGGCCGGCGCCCGCTGCCCCGGCGGTTCGAGAGCCGGCGGGGCCGGCGGCTCCGCGGCCTCCCTCACCCATCCCGGGAGGTCCCCATCCCGCTCCTCCATCCGCCGCAGGATCGGCGCGGGCGGGCGCGGCGTCCGGAGGCCGAGGAGATGGGCCATGTCGAAGCCGTTGACCACCGCGTAGTTGCTCCGGTTGTTGTTCATCAGCACGTGCACCGGAACGCCGCGGTCCGCGGCGGCCTGGATCGCCGGCACCCACTGCTCCAGCTCCGACGGCGGGTAGAGATAGTCGAAGCGCTCACCGGTCGTTGCAACCTTCCGGTACCAGGTCTGGTAGTTGCGGCCGTGGAAGCGCACCAGGACCAGCCGGTCGGAGGTGACGGCCAGATGGGGCGGCGCGGTCCCGCTCCCCAGCTGGGGGGCGTCGACCCCCACCAGGGTGCAGTCCAGCTCCCGCAGCAGGTCCTCGGTCTCGGCGAGCCGCTCCCCCTCGAACCAGGAGCGGTGGCGGAACTCGACGGCGATGATGTCGCCGGGGTGCCGGTCGCGGGC
>PMYJ01000125.1 GCA_003170875.1 Candidatus Dormiibacterota bacterium
CCCGACACCCGAGCACTGGGCCAAGTACCTGCGCGCCTGGGAGCAGTTCCAGGGCTGGTGCGCCCTCCAGCAGCTGATCGCGCTGCCCGCCTCGCCCCGCACCATCACCCGCTACCTCAGCCACCTCGCCGAGACCCGCCACCGCGTCCGCGGCCGCGAGCTGTCCCTCAGCCCCGCCTGGATACAGCTCCAGCTGGCCGCCATCACCCTGGCCCACGAGGCATCGGGGATCCGGCCAGCCCCCACCCAGGAGCTAGAGGTCCGCCTGGTGATGCGCGGCATCCGGCGCAGCCTCGGCGTCGCCCCCCGCACCGAGGCGGCCCCCCTCTCGGTGGCCCAACTCCGCGCCATGATCGCCGCCTCCCCCGAGGTCACCCTGCGTGACCTCCGTGACCACTGCGTCCTGCTCCTCGGCTTCGCCGGCGCCCTGCGACGCTCCGAGATCGCCGCCCTCAATTGGGAGGACATCTCCTTCACCGAGGGCGGCCTGATCCTGCGCCTGCGGCGCAGCAAGACCGACCCCAGGCGGCCGGCCAGGAGGTCGGCATCCCCCGCGGCACCCACCAGGAGACCGACCCCGTCGTCGCCGTCGAGCGCTGGCGTGCCCTGGGCGGCCACCGGTCGGGCCCGCTCTTTCGCACCATCGACCGCCGCGACCAGGTGCTGGCCCAGCGGATGAGCGCCCTGGCCGTGACCCGCATCCTGCGGCGCTTTAGCCCGCCTCGCCCGGCTCGAGATCCCCGACCTCTCCGGTCATTCGCTGCGGGCCGGTTTCGCCACCGCCGCCGCCCAGGCCGGCGCCTCGGAGCGGGCCATCGCCCAGCAGACCCGCCACCGCTCCCTCGCCAGCCTGCGCCGCTACATCCGCCGGGGAACCCTCTTCGAGGAGAACGCCGCCTCGGTACTGGGGCTGTAGAAGGACGGAAGGGGGCACCGCGCCGCGACTATGCCTTCCTGTGTTCTCCGCGGCACGAGTCGCCAACCCACATGCCCGCGGGAGCGGCGGAGTTAGCCTGTGATCTGGGTGTGATTGAATGGGTCTTGACCATGGTATTGCCTTGACGTACACTATCCGCATGGCTCAGCTCGAATCGGGCTTGGTGGCCCTTGCTAGCGCCAGGCCCGATCTCGCCGCCCACCAGCGGGTGGTGCGGATGGATGGCCGTCAGGTGGTGCGCCAGCTCGTGGATCTCCTCGGCGCGCGCTTGGTCGCCTACTTGGGCGGGGTTAGCGAGACCCGCGCCGTCCGCGAGTGGCTCGAGGGTAAGCGCGAGATGCGAGCAGACGCCCACGCTCGCCTTAGTGAAGCTCTCACGGTGGCCCTTACCATCGCTAGCCGGGAAGAGCCGCGGACAGTCCAGGCCTGGTTTCAGGGCCTCAACCCTCAGCTAGACGATCGTTCCCCTGCACGCATGCTTCGAGACGGCAAGCTGGAGGAGGTGGGCCCCGAGGTTCGCCAGGCGGCCCGGGCATTCGTGGTCGGCGGCTGATTGCCAGATTTCCTATCCGAACGCCAGCCACCGGAGCACATCTACCGAGTCGGCCGGGCGCCGGATCCCTGGGCGTGGCCGGACTGGCGGTACATCGGCGGCGACGGTACCTTCGGCAACCGCTGGGACGATCCGGAAGGTACCTACCGGGTTCTCTACTCAAGCAACACCCACCTGGCCTGCTACCTTGAGTGCCTGGCCCGCTTCCGGCCGGATCCTCGTGTAGTCGCAGGTCTCGCCGCGATTCAGGATGACCAGCCCAACCTGCCGGCTACCGCAGCCGCCGGTGTGCTCCCTGCCAGCTGGGCCCGCACTCGGCAGATGGGTCGGGCCCAAATCACCGTCGGCGTCTTCGCGGACGTTGCCAGCGCCGAGTCGCTAGGCTTACTCAACCAAGCACTCCCCTTCGATGTGATCTTCTTCGGTCTGGACGAGCTGGATGCAGCGGCCATCCGGGCCAAAGCGCCCCGCGCCCTCACCCAGAGGATCAGCCGCTATGTCTTTCGGGCGAATCGTGCGGGCGCGGGGCTCTTCGCCGGCGTCTACTACCGCAGCCGGCTCGGGGACAACCTTGACAACTTCGCGCTCTTCGAGGGCCTCGACCGTTGGGAACTCCAGGATCAGGTCTCCGAGCCGATTCGCGTCAATGGCCCCGAATTCCAAGAGGCATTGCACGTACTGGGCGTCAGGCTCGATCGTCGCTGAGCGGCAGATTGGTGGCGCGTACCGGGTCTGGCCCGCCGGCATGGACGCTCCGGACGCCGGAGTGACGTCCACCGCGAACCCGACGCCGTGGCGACAGAGCTGCAAGCTCCGGCGACCAGGTATATCGACGCAGCCGACGCGATGCCTACAGGCATCCTCACGCGCATGGAACGTTTCAGCGGGCTGTGAGCCGGCGCGGAGTTCTCAGTCAAGTTACGCGCCAAGTTGTCAGTAATCACAACTGCATGAGCAGCTTGACAGTTCTCAGCGCAAGCGCGAGATTCGCTTCAGTGCCTCGGTCGGGGTGACGATCGGGACTCCCTCGAATGTTCGCAGTGCGAGGAGGTCGTCGTCACCGCTGACGACCATCTCTGCATCTCCGGCCAGCGCCGCCTCCAGCACGCGATTGTCGGTGGCATCGCGCGCGGCGGCGACACTCTGCGAGGGAGTCACGACCGTGCTCACTGCCGCCACGAGGTCGACCAGCGCGTGAGCCGTCATGCCGGTCTTGGTCAGGACCTGCGCCAGCCGGCGATATTCCAACACCCGGCCCAGCTCGTCCAGCAGCGCCGGGCTGGTCACGAGCTGAATCCGACCGTCGAAGATGGCGTCGAGCAGGGCGGCCGGCGGTCCGGCCCATCCCAACCCCGAGACCAGGACATTGGTGTCGATGATCGCCCGATGGCTCATCCAGCGCTGCGGGCTGCGGCGATCGCGTCGTCCACCAAGGAGGCGTCGAGCCCGGCTTCAACCACGGCCTGACGCAGTGCGGCGACCCGGCGCTGAAGCTCCTCCCGGGCCATCCGGCGCTGGGCCTCGATGACGCGCTCGTACTCCGCGGGCCCCATGAGGACGGCGAGGGGGCGGCCACGCCGGGTGAGGACGATCACCTCCGACCGCTCACTCACCTCCTCGGCCAGGCGGCCGAGGTGGACCCGAGCCTGCTCCACACCTACAGTGCGCTCCATAGGGCGATCCTAGCAGATAACCGTACTGTTAACCGTACAGACAACCCTCGTGCTCCCGGCCCACTGAGCCCGGCATCGCGGCGGACAGCCTCGCAAGGGCGGTGCCGCCGAGAAGTCCCAGCCCTGGAACGCTGACGCCGTCGGGTTACCTCTCGGGGGGGCGGCTTGGCGTCACCCCAGGCTCTGCATGGTGGTGCCTGCTCCCGAGAGCTCACCAGTGCCGGGCGTCGAGCAGCTTGACCAGGTTGCGCTTGGCTTTGTGGCGGGCGCGCACTCCGGCCGCGTAGGGCTCGAAGGCCTCCGGTTGCGCCGCCGTGCGCATCAACTTGCCCACGTGGGCCATGAGGTCGACCGCCTCGTGATAGGCGCCGTTGCGCTTGGCACCGATGAGCCGCTCGACCCTCTCCTCGAAGATGGGGATGGCGTCGGTGGGGTGCTCGCCCTGGCGTCGGCGGGCGAGCTCGAGCCAGAGGTCGGGAGAGCAACCCCCTGCCTTCGCCTCGGTCCAGGCCTGCTCGAGATCGCGCTCGAAGAGGAACACCGCCACCAGGTCCGAAGCGTCTGCCGGTGACGGCCACAGTGGGAANNNCCCAGATGCCGGCCTTGATCGCCTGGGCGGCCAGGCGCTCGTAGGTGGCGGGGCCGGGGCGAGCCTCGAAGACCTGCCAGCTCAGCTGAACGGCTCTCGGGCCCATTCCGGCCCGGTGGTACTCCTCGGCGGCGACCGCGACCAGGCGGGGATCCGCCGGCGCCTCGAAGCTCTGGAGACCCCGCTCCGCCCACTGGAGCGCATCGGCGAAGCGTCCGGCGGCACGCAGCCGCTCGGCAATGCGCACGAAGGCGTAGGGGGAGGACTGGTCCTTGGCCAGCACCTCCACCACTTGGTCAACGTCGCCGCCCGCCTCGGCCAGAGCCTCCATCATATCGGCGATGCGGTGGCGCTCCCCGTCGAAGGAACGGCCGGCGCCGGGAGCCAGCCGAGGGAGACGGTCCCAGGCGGACTCCGCGAGGCGGCGGTAGGCGGCGATGCCCTTTTCCCCCAGCACCTCGGCGTAGGTGGCGGCCGCGCCGGAGAACACCTCGAGGTCGCCGCCGTGCAGCTCCCCGTCGAACAGGCGGCCGGCAAGCACGACGGGGTCAGGATGGGCCTGGGCGCAGGCCTCGAGGTGGAGGGACTGGAGCTCGGCCGCGATCTCGCCAAGGTGGCCATCGGAGTCGTCGACCGACCCGACCGCCTCCTCGGCCTCTTGGAGCGCGTGTTCGGTGAGGGAGATGACCGCCACGGCGTGACCATCACGGAGCAGGTCCCGGAGCGAGGCGATCACCGCGTCGATGCCCTCTGCGTAGGCGTAGGCCTCGCGATAGGAGACGAACCCCTCGGTGGCGAACGCCTCGTCGATGGCGTCGGTGAATGCCCTCAGCGGGAGGGGACCCGGGACGGTCCTCGCCGCCTCCAGGCGCAATCGCGCCGAGGCGAGCTCATTCGCATCGGCCAGCTCCAGCACCAGGTCCACGAGCCGTTCGCGGGCGAGCCCGTCGAGGTAGGCGCGGAGGTCGACCGGGGGCTCGTCGTCTGGCTGCCCCCCGCCCGCAGGGTCGGTGGCGACCAGGGCGAGCGCCACGGCGTGCTTGCAAAAGCTCCCCTCGGCGCCGACCGGGCAGGTGCACGAGAAGCGTGGCTTGCCATCCTCACACCAGAGCTGCACCCGGTAGGTGTCGGTGCCTCGCACCACCGCCCCA
>PMYJ01000055.1 GCA_003170875.1 Candidatus Dormiibacterota bacterium
CGCGTCAATCTGTCGTGCGTGAGGCGAGCGCTGCTCAGGGCGCTATCCGCCAGGCAAGCGCTGGGCCCGAATTCAACGGAGGCCGTCGGCGCGACCTGCGATGCAGCTACTGCCTTCCAATCTGGATGTCGCGGGTTCGAGCCCCGTCTCTCGCTCCAACGCCTCCGTTCGTCAGCTGGGGAGTTGATGCTCGCATTCGCGCGTAAGCGGAGCGGCTCACGCCGAATCGCCGTCGGTCGCGCTCGTTGTGCGCCGAGCCTCAGCGGAACTCGTCAACGGGGCGCTCGCACCAGTCGCTGAAAGCCCGCGGCGCTGCGCCGGCGAGGTTCTCGATGTCGTCGGCAATCACGCCGGCCCGCCCGCACGGAACAGCTCGTTGAGGTTCTGCATGGCTTCGGCAAGGTGGACCGGGGTACCGTGCTCGATGCTGTCCTGGGCGACCTGCTCGGGTGTGACCTCGACGAAGTCGATGGTGCGTCCGAGGACGTCAGAGAGGATCTCGATCTGCGCACGAGCGGTGAGTGTCTCCGGCCCGTTGAGGATGTAACCATGGCCGACGTGGCCGTTCTCGGTGAGCACGCTGGCCGGATGGGCCTGTCCGGCCACCGGGTGGCTCGAGGGGTGCGCCTCAACGGTGAATTCGAAGTCGTCGGTGACGAGCCCGGGGACGAGGCCCCCGTTCTCCGCCATCGTCTGGGCAATCCGCTTCATGTCGTCAAGGTCGATCGCCGTCTCCGTTCCGTTTGCCGCTGAACCGGGCCTTACTCGGCCAATAGCGCTCGGTGGGGTGCCGATTCTACGGCCTCCCCGGCGGTGCGCGAGGCAGCTCGTCGACGAAGTCGATCGCTCCCCCCAGGTGCAGAGCCGGAGGCCTGAGGCCTAGGAGTGCCTGGACGAGCGGGCGCGCCGCACGGCCCCTTGAAGCAGCGGTATCCTGTGCGCCGTCTAGCCAGGCTACGGGAGGGCTGAGAGAGCGGAGTAAAGGCTACAGAAAGTGCGCCATGTCGGCGTCAAGGGCCTTTCTGAATACGCGGGACGTGTCTGCCGTGCCCCCTTTCCTTCCAAGCTGGATGTCGCGAGTTCGAGTCTCGTCTCCCGCTCCAATTAGCGCGATCAGCGCTGTGGCTGGGGCACCCAGTAGGGTGCTCTACCTTGGTGGCCGCGCCACCCGTGGTGGTTTTCGACGCTCTCGGTCCTGGCGATCATGGCCGTCGCCTGCATCGGGATTGCGTTGCCACCCAATCTCGGCTTCTAACCTGGGTGAGCCCCGCATCGGAAACCAGTAAACCAAGTGTCATGTGTGTAGTTCATAGGCGTCGTCGTGGGCGAGGTTGCCAGATGGAGGGTGGCCGCCCAAGTCCGCTAGGACCTCTTTC
Source organism: Candidatus Dormiibacterota bacterium (assembly GCA_003170875.1). Taxonomy (GTDB): domain Bacteria; phylum Chloroflexota; class Dormibacteria; order Aeolococcales; family Aeolococcaceae; genus Changshengia. The sequence continues at coordinate 1,377 of PMYJ01000055.1, forward strand.
GCTGCCCCCGACGGGAGCGCTCGAGGGCAGCCGCTAGGGACACGAAGTAAGTCAGCAGAACATACGAAATGAGCACCACGACGGCGATCAAGGCGTGGCCAGTAGCAAAGAGGGAGACCACGGTCGATGCGAGGATGAGCGTCCAGGCCAACGCGCCCCACTTGATCCACCCTATCCGCCGAGCCAATGCGGGATTGGCGGGGCGATAGAGCTCCGGAGCCAAGGCCCGCATCTTTCGTCGCGACGCGACTGACCCCAAAACGCCACCACCCACGGCACAGCCCATGACAAGCACCAGGAGCACGATTCTGCCCGCCTCGGCGGGGAGGCTGGAAATCACCCCGGCAAGAACGAGGGCGATCAGGAATCCCCCAAGAAGGAGGGCTGGGCGCGGTCGGTGGCGACGCAGTTTGTCCGCCTGGGCCATGGGCAGAATCGTAGACCCGGGTTTCCTCGTCCATGCGACCCGCGACCAAGCTGGAGCAACCACTTCGTTGCCTATAGTGGATCGGCATCGGACCGTGAGCTTGGTTAGCCTTTCCGGGCGAGGCCGGACGGTCGAACCCATGACCACTCGCGTCCAGTCCGACCGTGCGATGTCTCGTTTGAGAACCTCTCGCCGTCCGTGACAAAGTCGTGACCCGGCGGCCAGAACTGCCATTCGGCGGCGCGGCAGGCTACTCGGCATGGCCACCCCGTTCCCGGCACCGCTGAGTCGTCCCGAGGCCTGGCTTTTCGCCCGCGGTGGTTACAGCATCGATGATCTTCTGGGCACGGAGTTCGAGCGCTGCCTCGAGGCCATGTTCGTCCGCCTCGGCTATCAGGCGGAGCGGACCGAGACCTACGACTTCGGCGCCGATCTGCTGCTGACCAAGCAGGGTCTTCGCACCGCCGTCCAGGCAAAGCGGCAGGAGGGCCCGTGGGGGAGAGGGCGGTTCAACAGGTGCTGGCAGGCCGCGTCCACTACCAGTGTGACGGCGCACAAGTGGTTACCAACAGTGAGCTCATGCCCCGGGCTCGCAAGCTGGCCTCGGAGTGTGAAGTGCGGGTGGTCGAGAGGCCGGAGCTCACCCGGCTCCTGCAACTCGCGGGGATGGTGGAGAGCCCGGTCCTAGGTTCGGCAGAGTCATCTGG
>PMYJ01000172.1 GCA_003170875.1 Candidatus Dormiibacterota bacterium
GAAGATGATGCTGAGCGGGACCAGCTCCACGTCGTTGGCCGGGTAGTAGGCGGTGCCGAGGTCGGCGGTGCTGTCGCACATCAGGTGCACGCGTTTCACTGCGGCACCGATCCTACCCGTCCGCCCCGTGGTTGCCGTTATCGCGCGCCCCCGGCGCTGCGCGTCACAATCGGCGTCGATGCTGCTCGCCATCGACGTCGGCAACACCGACACCGTCGTCGGTGTCTTCGACGGCGGCCGGCTGGTGACCGATTTCCGGTTGCACACCGAGCCGCGGGCGACCGGCGCCGAGCTCGGCCTGGTGGTCGTCTCCCTGCTGCGCTCCGCCGGACTGGAGCCCGAGGCGATCTCCGCCGTCGTGGTCAGCAACGTGGTCCCCGACCTCTCGCGGAGCATCGACGAGTTGGCTCGCCAGCGCTTCGGCCACCCGCCCCTGGTGGTCGGCCCGGGCGTCCGGACGGGCATTCGCATCCACTACGACGACCCGTCGCTGGTCGGTGCCGATCGGATCGCAAACGCCGTCGCCGCCCAGCACCTCTACGGCGGGCCGGCCATCATCTGCGACTTCGGGACCGCCACCACCGTCGACGCCATCGACGCCGCCGGCGACTACCTGGGTGGGGCCGTGGCTCCGGGCCTCATGGTCAGCCACGATGCCCTGGTGGCGCGGGCCGCCCGGCTCTCCCCCGTCGACCTGGCCGCACCCGAGACCGTCCTCGGGCGCAACCCCAGAGCCTCGATGCAGGCGGGCCTGGTGCTCGGCTATGCCAGCCTGGTGGAGGGGTTGGTCGCCCGGATGCGCCGCGAGATGGGGGGCGACCCTAAGCTGATCCTCACCGGGGGCCTCGCCCCGCTGATGGCCGGCCTCATCCCCGGGGTCCACGCTGTCGACGAGCGGCTGACGCTGGTCGGACTCCGGCTCATCCACGAGCTCAACGCCGCCTGACGGGTCCACGCGCCACCCGGGGTCTCCGCCGCCGGGGCCTGGCCTGCCTACCATGGCCCGCATGACCATCGCCGGCCCCGCGCCGAGCGCACCGCCCTCGCCGCTCTCCGCACCCGCCCCGCTCCGGATCGGGCGCCTCCAGGTGGACTCCCCGGTGCTGATCGCCCCCATGGTCGGCATCACCGACGGCCCCTTCCGGCGGCTCGCCCGGGAGTTCGGGGCCGGCCTGGTCTCCGCAGAGATGACTGCCGCCGAGCCGGTGGTGCGCTGCATCCCCCGGACCCTGGAGCTGCTCACCTTCGATCCCGCGGTGCGCCCGGCCGCCGCCCAGCTGGTCGGCTGTGACCCCGCGCTGATGGCCGAGGCCGCCGCGATCTGCGTCGAGCAGGGGGCGTCGGTGGTCGACGTCAACCTCGGCTGCCCGGTGCCGCGGGTCACCACCCGGGGCTCGGGCGCCGCCCTGGCGCGGGATGTGGCCGCCACCGCGCGGGTGATCCGGGCCATGGTGGAGGCGGTCGACGTCCCCGTCACCGCCAAGATGCGGCTGGGCTGGGACCACTCCTCGATCAACGCCCCGGAGCTGGCGCGGGCCCTGGAGGACTCCGGTTGCGCGATGGTCACGGTCCACGGGCGCACGCGGGCGCAGCGCTACACCGGGCAGGCCGATTGGGGGGAGATCGCCCGGGTCAAGCAGGCGGTGCGCATCCCGGTCATCGGAAGCGGCGACGTGACCGACGTCCGCGAGATCCGGCGCCGGCTGCTGGCGGGCGAGGTGGACGGCGTGGTCGTCGCCCGGGGTGCCCTGGGCAACCTCTGGTTCATCCGGCAGGCGGTCCACCACGTCGCGACCGGTGAGCTCCTCCCCGACCTCGGCTTCGCCGAGCGCATCGAACTGACCCGGAGGCACCTGGAGCTGCTCATCGAGCACTACGGGGAGGCACGGGCCCTGGTGGTCGGGCGCAAGTACGTGGCCTGGACCATCAAGGGGTGCAACGGCGCGGCCAAGCTCCGGGCGATGGTGCAGAACCTGGTCACGCGCTCCGACCTCGACGCCATCCTGGGCCAGGCGCGCGCCGCCGGTCTGGGGCCGGGCGGCTGGTTCCAGCCGATCTTCACGAGCGGCGAGGGCTGAGGTCTCCGGGGTCACCCCGGAGCCGAGCCCGCCCGCCGCCCAGAAGCTGAGCCCCCGGGTATCCGAAGATCTGAGCCCGCGCTACTCAAAAAAAGAGGGCGCCCCTGGAAGACCAGAGACGCCCCGAGAGGGGGGGCTTATGGGGTGCGGTCCCCGACCGCTGTGTGGATGATAGGTAGGTTATCAGATCGGGGTCAACCAGGTGGGGTCGATTTGTTACTTGAACGTCGCCACCATCGTTTCACGCCGAGCACCTATACTCCCGTGCTTCCCCACCGATGCGCCGGCGGCGCTCGTCAGGTCTCACCCCGTTCACGAAGGTCAGCCATCACCATGGACAAGCCGGTCTTGCTCACCAAAGAGGGCCTCGACAAGCTCGCCACCGAGCTTGAGGAACTGCGGACGATCCGGCGCGCCGAGGTCGCCGAACGGATTAAGTACGCAAAGGACTTCGGCGACATCAGCGAGAACGCCGAATACGAGGCCGCCAAGAATGAGCAGGGCATGCTCGAGGGGCGGATCCTCACCCTGGAGATGATGGTCCGCAACGCCGTGATCATCGAGCAGGCGGAGGTCGGCGGGGTGGTCCAGGTCGGCTCGACCGTCGAGGTCAAGGACGAGTTCGGGACCCAGGCCTTCACCATCGTGGGGCCGGCCGAGGTCGACGTGACCTCCGGCCGCATCTCGATGGAATCACCGGTCGGCAAGGCCCTCCTGGGCCGCCGGATCGGGGACAAGGTCGAGGTCCAGAGCCCCGGCGGGGTGCGCGAGCTCAAGGTCACCGCCCTCCGCTGAGGCGGTAGACGGCCAGATCGCGTCGAACCTGCCCGTCCCGCGCGGAACGGGTCGTCGCTCCGGCACCATGTACGGGCGCATGCCCGACGACCCCCTCATGGCCGAACGGAGGCGAAAGGCCGAGGCCCTCGCCGCCCTTGGCCTTCCCGTCTACAACGTCGATTTCCGGCCCGACCACACCCTGGAGGAGGCGCGCGGTGCGCTGGCCGCCTGGGAGGCGACCGGCCCGCCCGCGGACACCCCCGGCCCCCCGGTCGCCGTCGCCGGCCGGCTGATGCTCCACCGCATCCAGGGCAAGAGCGTCTTTTCCCATCTGGAGGACGAGGGCGGCCGGATGCAGGTCTGGTTCAAGCTCGACCAGCTCGGCGAGGCCGCCTTCGAGGCGGTGAGGCTGCTCGACCTCGGCGACATCGTGGGTGTCTCGGGGACGCTCATGCGCACCCGCCGCGGGGAGCCGACCGTGCTCGTCCACGCCCTGACCCCGCTCGTCAAGGCGCTGCGCCAGCCGCCCGAGAAGTTCCACGGGCTCCAGGACCAGGAGACCCGCTACCGCAAGCGCTACTACGACCTGATGTCGAGCGCCGNNCGGGACTTCCTGGAGGTCGAGACCCCCATCCTCCAGCTCATCCCGGGGGGCGGACATGCCGTGCCGTTCCGGACGCATTGGAACGCGCTGCACACCGACGTCTACCTGCGGATCGCCATCGAGCTGCACCTCAAGCGCCTNNCTCTCGCCGCGGCACAATCCTGAGTTCACGATGCTCGAGGCCTACCAGGCGTACGCCGACTACGCCGACATGCGCGAGCTGACCGAGGCGATCGTCGTGGATGCCGCCAGGGCAGTCCCGCCGCCCCCGGGGGCGAGCGGCGGCGCCGGCGGCGCAGAGACGGCCGGGGCCGACCCTCCGAGCTCTCCCGCCACTCCCGAGGCCCAATCGGCGGGAGACGCCCCCGCCTCCGTCCCCGACACCGACCCCCTGCACCGCCGCTATGGCGGTCGCGATCTGGATCTCACCCCGCCCTTCCGGGCCGAGACGATGGCCCACCTGATCGAGGAGATCTGCGGCTTCGACCCGGTCCGGGCCTGGGACGACGGCAGCCTCGAGGCGCGGGCGCTGCAGGGGGGAGTGGAGCTCCAGCCCGGCCAGGGCCCTGGCACCGTCTTCAATGAGGTCTACGAGCAGAAGGTCGAACGCACCCTCTTCGACCCGACCTTCGTCCTCGACTACCCGGCCGAGGTCAGCCCACTGGCACGGCGGTGCAAGGACGACTCGCGATTCGTGGAGCGCTTCGAGCTGGTGGTCGCCGGCCGCGAGCTGGCCAACGCCTTCAGCGAGCTCAACGACCCCATCGACCAGCGCGCCCGCTTCGAGGAGCAGGCACGCCAGCGCGATCTGGGCGCGACCGAGACCCAGCCCCTGGATGAGGACTTCCTGGAGGCCATCGAGGCCGGCATGCCGCCCGCCGGGGGCCTCGGCATCGGTGTCGACCGCCTGGTGATGCTGCTCACCGACAGTCCCGGCATCCGCGACGTGCTGCTCTTCCCCACCATGCGCCCACTGGAGGACACCTGATGGTGCGGGGCGGTCGTCTGGTGGCGCCACGGAAGGGGGGGCTCCCCCCTGCCCGCCATGCGTCCGACCGGCGACGCGGAGGCTGACGCGTGATCCCTCTCCAGGCCCTGCGCGATGACCCCGACCACTTCCGCCGGGGGGCGGAGCTCAAACACGAGGCGGCCCCCGTCGACGAGATCCTCGAGCTCGACGTGCGAGCCCGGCGGCTCCGCAACGAGGTCGAATCGGCCCAGGCCGAGCGTCGCCGCTCCTCCTCCTCCATCCGCGGCGCTCCGACCGACGTGCAGCGGGCACAGCTCGCCGAGCTCAAGGCCCGGATGCAGTCGGGCGAGGCGGAGCTGGGTGAGCTGGAGGGCCGCATCCAGTCGCTGCTCCTCTATGTCCCCAACCCGCCGCACGAGTCCGCGCCGATCGGCCCCGACGACAGCGGCAACGTGCCGATCCGCACCTGGGGCGACCCGAAGCATTTCGACTTCGAGCCGCGCCCCCACTACGAGCTGGGCGATCGGCTCGGCATCTTCGACTTCGAGCGCGCCGCCAAGATCAGCGGGGCCCGCTTCGCCATCCTGCGCGGCGAGGGGGCCCGGCTCCAGCGCGCCCTGATCGCCTGGATGCTCGACATCGCGACCCGCGAGCACGGCTACACCGAGATCCTGCCGCCCTACCTGGTGCGGCGCGAGTGCATGGTCGGCACCGCCCAGCTCCCCAAGTTCGAAGACGACGCCTACCGCACCGACGACGACCTCTTCCTGGTNNCGCGAGGCGGGGGCGGCCGGCAAGGACACCCGCGGCTACATCCGGCTCCACCAGTTCGACAAGGTCGAGATGGTCCGCTTCACCCGCCCCGAGACCTCTCTCGACGAGCTCGAGTTGCTGACACATCAGGCAGAATCACTCCTCCAGCGTCTCGGCATCCATTACCGGGTGCTCTCCATGTGCACCGGCGACATGGGTTTCGCCCAGTGGAAGAAATACGATGTCGAGGCCTGGGCACCGGGGATGCAGCGCTGGCTGGAGGTCTCCTCCTGCAGCGCCTTCGGGGACTTCCAGGCGCGCCGGGCCAACATCAGGTACCGGCCGGCGGCGGGCGAGCGGCCCCGATTCGTCCACACGCTCAATGGGAGCGGGCTGGCCGTCCCTCGTGTCCTCGACGCGGTCCTCGAGACCTACCAGCGTGAGGACGGGAGCGTCGACATCCCCGAGCCCCTCCGGTATTACATGGGCGGCGTCGACCGTCTGGTGCCGCCCGGGGTGTGAACGTGCACCACGTCGTCTCCCGCGTCGCGGTGGATCGGATGATCGTCACCGGCCACCGCATCGAGGTGCCGCTGGACTGGAGCCGGCCCGGCGGCAAGGAGACGATCAGCGTCTTTGCCCGCGAGGTGGTGGCCGCGGAGAAGGCGGACGATCGGAACCTTCCCATGATCTGCTGGTACCAGGGCGGGCCGGGGATGGAGTTTGCCTTCCCGGCGTCACGGGGGGCGTGGCTGGAGCAGCTGCTCACCCGCTACCGGGTGCTCCTCCTCGACCAGCGCGGCACCGGCATGAGCACGCCGCTCGAGGCGCGGTCGCTTCCGCGCAGCGATCCGGGCGAGCTGGCGGAGTACCTCCGTCACTTCCGCGCCGACTCGATCGTTCGCGACGCCGAGCGATTCCGCTCCGTGCTGCTCGGCGAGGAGGCGGACTGGCAGCTCTTCGGGCAGAGCTTCGGAGGCTTCTGCAGCCTGACCCACCTCTCCCTCTTCCCGGAGCACGTGACCGGAGTCATCATCACCGGCGGCTTCGCCCCCGTGCTCCACGACGCCGACGGCGTCTACACGGCGCTGGCCGACCGGATGGCCGAGCGCAACGCGGACTTCCTGGCCCGCTTCCCGGAGGACGCGGAGCGGGTGCGCCGGATCGTCGACCACCTCTCTTCCGCGGAGGATGTCGACGCGCACGGGGAGCGTCTCACCGCGCGCGCGTTCCTCACCCTGGGCACGTGCCTCGGCCACCTCCACGGGGCGGCCGAGGTGCATGACGCCGTCGAGCGGGCCGCCCACGACCTGGAGACGCTGGGGGTGCTCGGTGGTGGCGTGCACCAGCAGGTCGCCGGGTTGATGTCGCCGGCGACCAATCCCATCTACTCCCTGCTCCAGGAGGCGTGCTATGGACAGGGCGGGCCGACCCGGTGGGCGGCGGCGCGTGTGATCGACGCCGATCCCCGCTACCGGCTCGACGCCCTGCCGGCACCCTGCCTCACGGGCGAGATGATGTTCCCCTGGATGTTCGAGGAGTGGGCGTCGCTACGCCCGTTCCGGGATGCGGCCGAGGCGATCGCAACCCAGGTCTCGTGGACGTCGCTCTACGACCTCGACCGCCTGCGAGCCAATCATGTTCCGGTGGTCGGCACCGTCTACTGGAACGACCCCTACGTCGAACGCGGGCTGGCCATGGAGACCGCTGCACTCCTCGGCAACTGCGAGGTGTGGATCACCAACGAGCACGAGCACCAGGCGTACCGGGTGACCCCCGGACGGGTGGCGGAGCGGCTCTTCGCGATGCTCGACCAGCGCCGGGCGCAGAGCTGACATCCCGGCGGGCCGCGATGCCCCCGAGGCTGCCCGCGCATAATCGCGGCATGGCAGGCGGGGTGGAGCGCGAGATCAAGCTGAGCGCGGATGGCGGCTATGTCCTCCCGGATCTCAACGACCTGACCGCCGGGGTGGTGGAGGACTCGGGGCCGGAGCCCCAGGAGTCGACGTACTGGGACAGCGACCAGCTCGACCTGGTGCGGCAGGGGTGTGGCCTCCGCCATCGTCGTCGCCTCGACCGGCCGGGCGACCCCGGCATCTGGACGCTGAAGACCCCCGGGCTGATGGACGGCGACCGGATGGTGAGGGGGGAGCAGGAGCTGCGCGCCGAGGGTTCGTCGCCGCCGGCAGAGTTGCTCTCCCTGATCCCGGAGGCGGTCGATCCCTCCGCCCTGCACCCTGTGGCGGTGCTCCGGGCCAGCCGGCGGGTGCTCACCCTGGGCCCGTTGACGTCGGGGGAGGCGGGGGCAGGCACCGTCGAGGTGATGGACGACACCGTGGAGGTCAGAGCCCCGGGGGACGGTGCGGTCGTCGATCGTTTCCGTGAGCTCGAGGTCGAGATGCAGGACGGTGCCGACGATCTCGCCGACCGGGTGGCGGCGCGGCTCCGCGAGGCCGGTGCGGGGCCACCCGAGAGCACCTCCAAGTACCGGAGGGCGCTGCGGGCTCTGGGTCACCAGGTCTGAGGCGGCCTCGGTCGAGCCGCAGCGAGGCTTCCGTCCGATCAGAGGGGACGGATGGGCAGCCCTAGCTCGCGGCGCTCGGCGACCGCTCCCACCGCCGCATCCAGTGCTCCTCGGCGACCAGCGCCGGCCAGACGTGCTGCTCCATGAGGCCGTCGTAGAAGGCCTGACGGAGCGTCGCGTCCTCGCCCCCCTCCACCGGTGGCACCGCCGCCTTGCGGTCCTGGATCCAGGGTGGGACGCAGCGGAGGATCACCCGGCTGTTGAGCCGGAAGGCGCACTCCGGGTCCCGAGCCTCGTCGACCTCAACGTCGATGCGCAGCAGCGGGCCGGTGTTGTCGAAGAGCTTCCAGCCCTGGGCCCAGCGCCGGCTGCGGTCCTGGTTGGTCACCAGGGTGAGAGCCTCGGCGGCGACGCTCTCGCCGCTCGTCGTGCGGCACAGCGCCGTGAGGGCCGCGCGCATCCGGGAGTCGAGCGCCTCAGCGAGGTAGGACGCCAGCGAGGGCGCGCGGTTGCCGAGGTCAGGCGGGGGCAGCTGCCCGCGGAACTCCACCGGGGCGAGGGCCTGGACGACCCGGGCGTGACGGCGGCAGAGGTGCCAGGAGTTGACCTTCACGACGTGGTCAGGGCACCACGACGTCGGGCATGGGGCTCCGCGCCGGTCACGGTAATCACACGACACCCGTTCGGTGGCCTGGCAGCCGGGCTCGGAGCACGGCTGCTCGCTGGGATGTCCGGGCGAGGCGGCAGGCACGCCGACTATCTCCGCCTCGACCGCCTTCTGGCGCCTCAGCAACGACACGTCGCCTTCCCCCAGCCCAGCGTCCGCCCCCACGGGCACGCCCCTTCTGGGCAGGATCAGGTTACAGGATCGGTCCTCTCCTGTCAAACGCTCTGAAACCTGCAGAAGGCGGAAGCGCAGCACAACTTCCTCCCGACGCCGACTACAGCGAATGCAATCAAACGGCGCGATACGGCACTTCGAACAACCCACCGAGCCACAAGGCGAGCAGCGTCGCAAACAACCCGCCCAACAACGTATCAACGGCTGCAACGCGCTCGACCGCACCTCGGTCCCGCCGCGCGGGTGGCGGACTGCGCCCCCACCGGGGGAGCGCGCTAGAGTCCCCGCGACCGTCCGCCGATCGTTGGGGAAGAGCTATGCGCTGGACAATGCCGCCCGATCGAGTTCCCGAAGCCTGGTTCAACATCGTGCCGCGGCTGTCGCAGCCGATCGACCCACCGCTCCACCCGGGAACCCGGCAGCCGGCGGGGCCCCAGGACCTCGCGCCCCTCTTCCCGATGGCGCTGATCCTCCAGGAGGTGTCGACCGACCCCTGGATCGACATCCCGGGGGAGGTCCTCGACGTGCTCCGCCTCTGGCGCCCGACCCCGCTCATCCGGGCCCGCCGCCTCGAGAAGGCCCTGGACACCCCGGCGCGGATCTACTTCAAGGACGAGTCGGTCTCCCCGGCCGGGTCGCACAAGCCCAACACCGCCGTCCCTCAGGCCTTCTACAACCGCGAGGAGGGGATCAAGCGCATCGCCACCGAGACCGGTGCCGGCCAGTGGGGGAGCGCGCTCGCCTTCTCCTGCTCGCTCTTTGGCCTCACTTGCAAGGTCTACATGGTGCGGGCCTCCTACCAGCAGAAGCCCTACCGGCGGCTGATGATGGAGACCTGGGGCGGCGAGGTGGTGGCCTCGCCGGTCGATCAGCCGGACAGCCCCGGCTCGCTCGGCATGGCCATCAGCGACGCCGTCCGCGACGCGGGCAGCCGTGAGGACACCCACTACTCGCTGGGGTCAGTGCTCAACCACGTGCTCCTCCACCAGACCGTGATCGGCCTGGAGGCCAAGGAGCAGCTCCAGCTGGCGGGCGAGGAGAAGCCCGACCTGGTCATCGGTTGCTGCGGCGGCGGCTCCAATCTCGGCGGCCTCGCCCTGCCGTTTGTCCCCGACGAGGGTGTCGAGCTGCTGGCGGTGGAGCCGACCAGCTGCGCCACTCTCACCACCGGGAAGTTCGAGTACGACTTCGGCGACACCGCCGGACTCACCCCGCTCCTCTCCATGTACACGCTGGGCCACGACTTCGTGCCGCCCTCCATCCACGCCGGCGGCCTCCGCTACCACGGTGACGCGCCGATCATCAGCAACCTGGTGCACACCGGGCGGATGCGCGCCAGCGCATACAACCAGACCGCCGTCTTCGAGGCCGCCATCCAGTGGGCGCGGACCCAGGGGACCATCCCGGCTCCCGAGACCGCGCACGCCATCAAAGCGACCATCGACGCCGCCCTCCAGGCTCGCGAAGAGGGCAAGGAGAAGGTGATCCTCTTCGGGTACTCGGGTCACGGACTCCTCGACCTCCAGGCCTACGACGACTTCCTCACCGGGAAGCTGGCCGGCACCTGAGACCCGCGCTCTCGTCACGGCGGGATGCCACCCGCCGGTCGCGACCGCAGCGCGCGGTCCTGGCCGGCGGGGCCCGCCTGGGCGATGTCGCTAAAGGGGGAGGCCCTGCTCCAGGTAGCCGAGCGCCTCGTCGATGGCGGGGAGAAACTCGGTCCACTCCCGGGTCGGGTCCTCGACGAGCGGCTCCATGGCGACCAGCATCACCCCGATCACGGCGCCGACGAAGGTGCGCACCCGGACGTCGTCGGCAGGCCGCCCGGCTCGAGCCGCCACTCCCTCGGCGAGGGTGCGAAACGCGCGGACCAGCTCGTTGATCCACCGGGCTCGCACCTCCGGGACGGTGAAGGTCATCGCCATGCGCAGCCGTTCCAGCTCGCGCTCCTCGGGCGACAGCGCGTCCGCGACGCCGCCGATGCTGTGCAGTGCTGCCCGGGCCGCCTGCAGGGGCGTGAGGTCGGGCGGCTGGGCCAGGAACACCTCCAGCAGCAGCTCGTCGTAGTCGTCGCGGAGGACCACGTCCTCCTTGGTCGGGAAGTAGCGGAAGAAGGTGCTCGGCGAGACCTCGGCGGCCTCGGCGATGTCCTCGACGGTGGCGCCGTCGTAGCCCCGCTCGCGGAAGAGGCGCATCGCCGCCTGCTGGATGGCGGCGCGGGTCTTCGCCTTCTTCCGCTCGCGGAGCCCGGGACTACGGCCTTCGATCGCCTCTGATGACGTCATATCGACCCGATCCTCATTCGACCTGCTCGGCTGTCGCCGCCACGATCCTACCCGTTGCGAGCGGGGTCAGCCCAGGCGCCGCACTCTCTGCGTCCCATGAGCCGGGAGCCGGCGACGGCCCTGTGCCGCCCTCATCTGGCGTGACCGTGCGCGCCGCGGTCCGGAGTGGCATGAACGCCAGGGTCAGGAGCATGCCAACCGCTGCGATTCCGACCGAGACCAGCAGGGCGGCGTCCATCCCGCGGACAAACGCGCTCTGGACCCCGTGGGTGAGTGCCGCCGAGCCGAGCGCGTGGGCCACCGCGAGCCCTTGGGCGAGTCCCCCCCTCATCGTCGAGGCGGCGACGGCGGGGAGGCCGGCCAGCGGGAGGTGCGCCTGGTAGACCGAGCTGAGGGCGCTGCCAAAGAGGGCGGCGCCCAGCGGGCCCCCGGTCTTGGTGAGTGCCTGGAGGATGCCGCTCGCGACGCCGCTGTGCTCGGCGTCGATCTGGCTGAGGGCCGCCGATGCGGCGGGGGCGAAAGCCAGTCCCATGCCCAGGCCGAGCACCCCCATCCAGGTCGCGGTGAAGGCGGTGCCGGTGAGCAGCGTCGTGCTGGCGCCGAGGAGGCAGGCGACGCCGATCACGGCGAAGCCGAGGGCGATGACCAGCTTGGGACCGATCCTCTTCGTGAGCAGGGCGGCGGGTAGGGCACCCAGCAGCAGCCCGCCGATCATCGGCAGGAGCCTCACGCCGCTCCCCATCGGGTTCACCCCGGTGATCCCCTGGAAGTACTGGGGGAGGGTGAAGATGGCTCCGACCATGGCGACGGTGGCAACCGACAGGAGCACGATCCCCCAGGTGAAGCCGCGGGATCGGAAGAGGTCGAGATCGATCATCGGCTGGCCTCCGGGACGGCGCCGGAGCACCGCCTCCCAGCGGAAGAAGCCGATCAGCAGCAGCAGGCCGGCGGCGATGGGGACGAGCGCGGTCGCGCTTCCCCAACCGTTCTGTCCCGCCTCGATCAGACCGTAGGTGACGCCGACCAGGCCGGCGGCCGACGAGCCCACGCCGATCGGGTCGAGACCGGGGGTACGCGACGCCTTGGTCTCCGGCACGAGCAGCACCACGGCGAGCAGGCCGAGGAGGGCGACGGGTGCGTTCATCAGGAACACCCACCCCCACCAGGCGTGGGTGAGGATGTAGCCGCCCAGGATCGGACCGATCGGCAGGGAGATGAAATTGGCGGCTGCCCAGATGCCCACCGCCTTGGGACGCTCCTCCTCGCTGAAGAGCACCGCCAGGGCCGAGATCGCCATCACGATGAGGGGCGCGCCGGCGAAGCCCAGCAGCACCCGGGCAGCCAGGAACTCCGCCGGGGTCTTGGACAGCGCGCAGGCCACGGAGGCGACGCCGAAGAGAAGCAGGGCCCCCGCCATCACCCGCTTGCGGCCGAACCGATCGCCGAGCAGACCGGCCGGGAGCATGAGGGCCGCCAGGACCAAGAGGTACCCGGAGGAGAACCACTGGAGGTCGGATTCCGTCGCGTGCAGCTGCGTGGCCAGGGTGGGGAGGGCGACGCTGAGCACGGTCGCGTCGAGCCCGACGGCGAGGACGGCGAGCATCACGGCTCCCAGCGCCCACCACCTCCGGGCCCCGACTCCGAGAGCGGGTGCCGGTGCGTTCATGGCGGCGTCCTCCTTTTGATTCTGACTTCCATCCGATAGTAACTATCATGGAAGTGACTGTCAAGAGATAGCCACCATCAGCTCATGGAACGGCCGTGGACGCAAGGATCTGGCACGATCTTGAGAGCCCATGCCCGATACCCCCCCACCCACCTCCGGGGATCCGGTCGCCCTGCGCCGAGCGGACATGCCCGTTGGGAGCGAGCGGCTCCTGGAGACCCGCTCCCTGGTCGGAAACCGGCGTCTCGCCGCGCTGCTCCGCCCCGGGATGAGGGTGCTCGACGTGGGCTGCGGGTCGGGCGCCATCACCCGCGGCATCGCGGCCGCCGTCTCGCCCGGTCAGGTCGTGGGCCTGGACGTGAGCCGCCACCTGCTGGAGGTAGCGGCCTCCCTCTCCACGGACTGCCCCAATCTCCACTTCAAGGAGGGCAGCGTCCTCGAGGCAGGGTACGCCGCCGAGTTCGACCTCGTGACGGCCGCGCGGGTGCTGCAGTGGCTGGCGGCCCCGCTCGCCGCGCTGCGGGCGATGGTCGGGTACACCCGCCCCGGGGGCCAGGTGCTGGTGCTCGACTACAACCACCTCGAGGCCACCTGGGATCCGCCAGCGCCCCCCGCGTTCGGTCGCTTCTACGCCGCCTTTCTCGCTTGGCGCGAGCAGGCAGGCATGGACAATGGCATCGCCGATCGGCTGCCCGAGATGTTTCGCGCCTGCGGGCTGGCCGACGTCACCGACTCGGACGAGAGCGAGAGCACCGACCCGTCGGACCCCGCATACCTCACCCACGCCGTCCTCTGGTGCGACGTCGTGGCGACTCGCGGCCACCAGATGGTCGCTGACGGTGCCCTCACGGAGGCCGAGAGAATTGCCGCCGAAGCCGAGATGCGGGGCTGGGTCGAGCGCCGGGACGGGCGCCCGACCCTCTGCCTCCGGGCCTGCGTGGGCCGCAAGCCCTGATCCGGGCCGGTACCGCGGCGCCCTCGTTTAGCATCTCGCATAAGGGCGCCCGCAAGGACGTACCCCCCGCCAGTTGGTGAGGGTCCCATGGAGCCCTGGCACGACTTCTACATGACGGCCGGCGGCGCCGCCGCCGCGCTGGTCGGGCAGTAGTGGCGGCGCCCTCTCCGCGGCTGGCAGAGCCGTTCGGGGTCATGGCAAAGCCGATCGGCCCCCTCTGCAACCTGGCCTGCGACTATTGCTACTACCTGGGCAAGACCAGCCTCTTCCCGGCGGGCGAGCGGTACCGGATGAGCGACGCGGTCCTGGAGGCCCACATCCGCGCCTTCATCGAGGCGAGCCCGGGCCCGCTCGTGTACTTCGCCTGGCATGGTGGGGAGCCGACCCTCGCCGGCCTGGACTTCTTCCGGCGCGTGGTGGAGCTGCAGCAGCGGCACCTCCCGCCGGGATGGAGCTGCCTCAACAACCTGCAGACCAACGGGACCCGCCTGGACGACGCGTGGTGCACGTTCCTCGCTGAGAACAGCTTCGCAGTCGGCATCAGCATCGACGGTCCCGCCCGCTTTCATGACCGCAGCCGTCCCGATCGCCACGGCCTTCCGAGCCACGCCCGGACGATGCGGGGGCTCGCCCGCCTCCGCGACCACGGTGTCGAGCCGGATGTCCTCTGCACCCTCAACGCGCGGACCGCCTCGGCGCCGCTCGAGGTCTACCGCTTCTTCCTCGCCGAGGGGGTGCGCTGGGTGCAGTTCCTGCCCGTGGTCGAGCGGGACGCCGGCGGCATGGTCACCGAGCGGTCGGTGACTCCCGAGGCGATGTCGGCCTTCCTCTGCACTGTCTTCGACGAATGGGTGCGCCACGACGTGGGCCGGATCGCGGTGCAGAACTTCGCCGAGGCGCTCCAGGTGGTGAGCGGGCAGCCCGCCAACCTCTGCATCATGTCCGAGACCTGCGGGCGGGTCCTCGCCCTCGAGCACGACGGCAGCGTCTACGCCTGCGACCACTTCGTCGACCCGGCCCACCGGCTGGGCAATGTCACCACGGATGGTCTGGGCACGCTCGTCGAGTCGCCGGCGCAACTCGCCTTTGGCGAGGCCAAGAAGGCGGGCCTGCCCGGCCAGTGCCGCTCCTGCCCGGTGCTCTTCCTCTGCAATGGCGGCTGTCCCAAGGACCGCTTCGACCTGACGCCCGAGGGGGAGTCCGGGCTCAACCACCTCTGTGCCGGTTACCGGCAGTCGTACCAGCACATGCTGCCCCAACTCGAGCGGATGGTCAGCCTCGGCCGCTCCGGAAAGGGGGTGGCGGCGATCATGGGAGCCCTGGAGATCGACGAGCGCGAGGAGCGGCGGCGATGGCGGCGCGCGTCGCGCAATGATCCCTGCCCGTGCGGCAGCGGCCGCAAGTACAAGCACTGCTGCCTGGCGAGCCGCCGCTGAGCCGGTGACCTGATGGACGTCGCGCAACTGCTTGCCGAGATCGACGCGGAGCTCCGCGCTCAGGGATCCCCGGAGCGTGCCGTGCAGGAGAAGGCGTACCTCAAGAGCCGGCTCGACCACTACGGGGTCAGCGTCCCCGCGGTGCGGGCGGTGGCCCGGAAAGTGGCCAAGCGACGCCCACCCCTCGATAGGGAGGAGCTCCTCGCCCTGGTCGAGGCGCTCTGGGTGGGGACCGTCTACGAGCGGCGCAGGGTCGCGGTCGGGCTCCTCGAGCTCTGCGGCGATCGCCTCCAGCCGGCGGACACGGGGCTGCTCGAGCGCCTGCTGCGCGAATCCCAGACCTGGGCGCTCGTCGACGAGCTGGCCGCGGTGGTGGTGGGTGGACTGGTCGAGCGCCATTCCGAGCTGGGCGCCGTGCTCGACTGCTGGGCCGGTGACGCGGACTTCTGGATCCGGCGGTCCGCGCTACTCGCCCTGCTCGTCCCGCTCCGCCAGGGCGGCGGTGACTTTCCGCGATTCTCCCGGTACGCGGAGGCGATGCTGGAGGAGAAGGAGTTCTTCATCCGCAAGGCGATCGGCTGGGTGCTGCGCGACACGGCGCGCAAGCGTCCTGACCTGGTCTACGCGTGGCTGCTCCCCCGCGCAGGCCGGGCATCGGGCGTCACTCTCCGGGAGGCGGTGAAGCCGCTCACCGCGGAGCAGGCCGCTGCCGTGCTGGCGGCCCGCTGAGCGCCGGCCTCCGCCTCCTCTACCCTGACGCCGTCAGCGTGCCGACCAGCAAAGTGTTGGCGTAGTCGAGGAATCCCGAGACGTTCCCGGTGATGTTGCCGGTGATCTGCCCGCCGCAGTCGTAGGCGTCGAGCTTCGTCGGCGCCTTCCCGCCACTTCGGATCAGGACGATGGTGTACTCGATCCCACCGGTGCAGCCGTTGCTGCTGGTCGAGGTAGTGCTCAGCCCGATGCCGTCCGATGCCATCGCCTTCCGGAATGTCGCCAGGGAGCCGGCCGACGTCAGCACCGCCTGAGCCGATCCGTATGGAGGCGGGAGAGCCTGGTACGAGCTCATCTGCACCTGGGTGACGCCGCTGGTGTCGACCGGGCTGCCGCACCCGGCGACGACCGCGGCTGCGCCGAGCCACAGCGGGAGCACGGAGGCCCATCGGGGCATGACGGGCGAGAGGATACCCCCGGCACCCGCGGAACGGGGCGTAGTGTCGGGACCATGAGAATCGAGCCCTGGCTGGGCAATATCACCACCCTGGAGGTGGACGCGGTGGTCAATGCGGCCAATTCGTCCCTCCTCGGAGGGGGTGGGGTCGACGGCGCCATCCACCGAGCCGCCGGCCCCGGCCTGCTCCAGGAGTGCCGCCTGCTCGGTGGCTGCGCCACAGGCGATGCCAAGCTCACCCGCGGGCACCGGCTGGCCGCCCGGTGGGTCGTTCACACGGTCGGCCCGGTCTGGCGGGGAGGCGAGGCTGGGGAGGACGCGGCCCTCGCCTCCTGTTACCGGCGCTCCCTCGAGGTGGCGGCCGGCGCCGGAGCCCGGTCGATCGCCTTTCCGGCCATCTCGACGGGCGTCTTCGGCTTCCCCGCGAGCCGGGCCGCGGAGATCGCCGTGCGGACCGTGAGCGCGGCGGACCCGGCCGTATGGGACCGCGTTGTGCTCGTCGCCTTCGATCGTGGCACGTCTGAGCTGTATGGCGGACTGCTGAGGGACCCGCGCTGACCCGGCATCCGCCGCGTCAGGGAGTGAGCGTCGGCAGAGTGGAACCCGCGAGAAGGGTGTCGCAGAGCACTTTCGTCTCCGCATCGCTGCCGCCCTTGGCGGTGTAGATGCGAGCGGTGATGGCGCCCCCACCCAGGGTCACGTGGCACCCCGGGACGGACTCGTACTCACCGGCAGGAATGGTGGTTATCGCAACCCAGCTCGAGCCCCCCTCCAGGCTGCTGCAGAGCGACTTCCCCGACGTCGTGTCGGCGCCGGCGACGGTGAGGTAGGCAGCGAGGGTGCCGTTGATGGTGCCGGATGCCCCGCAGATGAATGTCTGGTCCGGGTTGGAGGAGGTGTCACCGGCCCCGCCGCTGACACCGGCCACGGTTGTCGATGTCGCGGTCGCGGCGGGCGAGGTGGCGGCGGGTGCCGTGGCGGCGGTCGGAGACGCGGAGGCGGTCGGAGCCGCGGTGGCCGGCGTGGTGACGGAGGTCGAGGTACTCCCGCACCCGGCCGCGGCAAGGGCCGCTACTCCGAACACCCACGATGCGATGAGACGACGCGTCCCACCCACGAAAAGCCCTCCCGGTCTGAGGATCACTGATCCCGTCGGTCTCCGCAACGCGGCGAACAGCCACCCGCCCCTTCGGTCTCCGCACCGCGGCGGTCAGGCACCCGCCCCGAAGCGGCAGGCGCCAAGGCTAGCATTCGCCTTCCTCGACGCACACGGAGCTGATCGCGCCGGACGGCTGGCGGCGGGAGGGGGGAGTNNGGCCCCTGCGGTCGTGGAGAGCGCCGCCTGACGCGTCTCATGGTGTCGTGGCGTACCGAATGCGTCGCGAGCGCAAAATGGAGTTCCGTGAGAGTGGCGGCGTCGCCGCCATCGCGTCTCTGGCGGCGACGACCGTTCGCGGATGCCGCCCGGCTCCGAAGGTCACCGGCGGCACCCGCGGGACGGCTACCCCCGCATCAGGGAGCGAGCGTCGGTAGGCTGACTCCGCCGAGAAGCGTGTTGCAGAGCACCACGGTGTCCGCATCGGTGCCGCCCTGCGCGGTGTAGATACGAGCGGTGACGGAGCCGCCGTCCAAGGTCACGTAGCAGCCCGGGACAGCGCTATACCCGCCGGCAGGAATGGAGGATGCGGAGGTCCAGGCGGAGGCGCTCTCAAGGCTGCCGCAGAGCGAGTTCCCAGTCGCCGTGTCGGAGCCGGCGACGGTGAGGTAGGCGATGAGGGTGCCGCTGTCGTCGGTACCAGATGCCGCGCAGATGTACGTCGAGTCCGGATTGGCGGAGGTGTCACCGGCTCCGCCGGTGATCCCGGCCAGCGATGTTGGCTTCGCGGTCGCCGGTGGCGAGGTGGCGGCAGACGCCGTCGTGGCAGCCGGAGCCGAGGTGGCCGGCACCGTGACGAAGGTTGTCGTGCCCCCGCACCCAGCCGCGGCAAGGGCCGCCAGTCCGAACACCCACGATGCAATGCGATGGCGCGTCTGACCCACAGTACTCCCTCCCATTTTCGAGATCATCCCCGTCCCTCCCAGCTCCCCACCCGGCGAGCAGTCACCCGCCCCGTCGGAGTAGACGCCAAGGCTAGCATTTGCTTTCGTCAGCGCACAGGGGCCTGAACCTGCCGGACAGCTGGCGGAGGGTGAGGTATTCGAACCCTCGATGGTTTGGCGGCCCCTGCGGTTCAAGATCGCCGATTGACGTGTTACCGGGTGCCGTGGCGTGCCGCCCTGCACGGGCGACCGGATACGCGGGACCCTTCTCAGCCGGGCTGTCAATGACCGCTGGCGGAGGGACTGGGAGTAGAACCCCTGAGGGCTTGGCGGCCCTTGCGGCTTTCAGGTTCGGCGCCAGCCGTGCGGTCGCGCACTGTCTATTGCCGCCCCGGCGCCGGTGCCAGGCTGACCGCCGCGGCGCGCTCGTACGTCGGGTCCCACATGGTCGCGTCCACCGCGGCCTCGATCTCCTCGTCCGGCACCAGACGCCCCAGCCCGTGGTCGCGGGCCTCGCGCGCCACGGCGATGCCGATCCGGCGCGAGACCGCCCGCAGGTCGGTGAGCGCCGGGTAGAGCGCGCCCTCGGCCAGCCGCTCGGGGGTCACCATCTCGGCGAGCGCGGATGCGGCCGCCAGGAACATGCCGTCAGTGAGCTCCCGAGCGTGTGCCACCATGGCACCAAGCCCCACCCCGGGGAAGACGAAGACGTTGTTCGCCTGCGCGATGAGGTGCTGCCGGCCCTCCACCTCGACCGGCGGGAACGGGCTTCCCGTGGCCACCAGGGCCCGCCCGCCGCTCCAGGCCAGCACGTCGGCAGGCACCGCCTCCGAGCTCGACGTCGGGTTGGAGAGCACCAGGACCACGGGGCGATGGGCGCGCGCGGCCATCTCGCGGATCGCGGCCTCGGTGAAGAGGCCAGCCCGGCCGCTGGTGCCCACCAGCACAGTGGGCGCCACCTGGCGGATCACCATCTCCAGGTCGCAGGGGGGGCCGGGGTCGAGCCCGAGCCGCGCCAGTTCCTCGCGGGGCAGCGCGAAGGGGAGCTTGTCGTCCTCGACCCGGTCGCGGCCTTCGAAGATCAGGCCGCACGAGTCGATCATGATCACCGCGCGCCGCACCGTCTCCTCGGACGCACCGGAGTCCCGCATTGCCGCCTGGAGCAGCCGGGCGATGCCGACGCCTGCGGCGCCGGCTCCGACGAACACCGCCCGCTGGTCGCACAGCGTCACCCCGGTCTCGCCCAGCGCCGCCAGTAGGCCCCCCAGCACCACCGCGGCGGTTCCTTGCATGTCGTCGTTGAAGCTGGGTATCCGCTTCCGGTACCGGTCCAGGAGTCGGATCGCGTTGTGCTGCTTGAAGTCCTCCCACTGCAGCAGTGCGTGAGGGAAGACGTCCTCCACGGCCTGCACAAAGGCCTCAATGAAGCGGTCGTAGGCGGCGCCTCGCAGCCGCGGCTTGGGGTAGCCGAGGTACAGCTCATCGCCCAGGAGATGGGCGTTGTCGGTCCCACAGTCCAGCGAGACGGCCAGCGTGAGTGTGGGACGGATTCCGGCTCCGGCGGTGTAGAGCGCCAACTTCCCGACCGGGATGCCCATGCCCCCCGCGCCCTGGTCGCCGAGCCCGAGGATGCGCTCGTTGTCGGTGGCCACGATCAGGCGGACGTCCGGCCGGCCTGCGTTGCGCAGTAGCTCCGGGATGCGGTCGATGTCGTCGGGTGTGATCCACACCCCCTGGGGGCGCCGCAGCATGTGGCTGAAGGCCCGGCACGCGTAGCCAACGGTGGGCGTGTAGACGATCGGCGCTAGCTCCTCGAGATGGTCGATGAGCATGCGGTAGAAGAGGGTCTCGTTGCGATCGTGGAGCGCGGTCAGGCCGATGTAGCGCTCCAGGTCGTCCCCCTTGTGTCGGAGGTGCTCGAGCTCCAGGGCCACCTGCTGGCGGATGGTCAGCGCCCGCCAGGGGAGCAGCCCGCGCAGGCCGTGGTCGGCTCGCTCCTGCTCGGTGAAGGCGGCGTCCTTGTTGAGCTGCTGGTTGGCCAGCAGCCCACGCCCCCGGGGCGGATCGGAGGGCACCGGTTGCTGGACCGGCGTCGCTCGGTTCGGGGGGCAAACCACGCTCTTCATCCACCGTGCAGGGTCGGGGGAGGAGCCCTCCGGCGCGTCCCCACCTTGTCATCCTGCCCGCGGTTAGGACACGGCCGAATGGCTCGGATTCCTGAGGCCGTTCGGCGGATAGCGACCGGGCTCACTCCCCTCAATCGGTTGCATCCGCTCTTGGCGGAGGTTCCCGCCCGATGAAATCAGCGAGGACCCGGGCCTGGGCGGCGGGAAGGATCGGCTCGGGGCCGGTGAGGCGGTGTATAGCACCGTCGTGGCCCTGCACCGTGAACGCCAGGGCGACGACGGCTGCGATGTCCGCGCTCCACGTCAGCGTGGGCCGAGATGCACGCCACGAAGCTCACGCTCCACCAGTGTCTCCACCTGTCCCTGACCCAGCGCCGCTCGTCAGCGGCCTGGTCAGGTAGCCTTGGACCACCGGCCCATACCAACTGATCAGTGTCTCCAGATCGGCACTCGCGATCGGCTCCAAGTGAACGATGAGGCGGGCGAGTACTACTTCAAGCATGGTCGAACCGATGAGCGCCGCTCGCAGCCTCGGCTGGGACACGCCGAGTGCGGACAGAAGGCGTGGGAAGGTCGGGGTCGACGTGGTCGCCGGTGTATCCCATTGGCGGTACTCTTGCGAAATGCGACCCCTTCGGTACTCCATCAACGTCACATTGGACGGGTGCTGCGATCATCGTGCAATCCCCGCGGACGAAGACGTGCATCGTCACGCGGTCGAGACCCTCAACCAGGCCGATGCCCTTCTCTTTGGCCGGGTGACTTACGAAATGATGGAATCAGCGTGGCGGCCGCCGGTGCCGACGGGAGCGAGACCTGATTGGATGGAACCCTTCGCCCAGACGATCAACGCGGCAAAGAAGTACGTCGTGTCGACCACCCTGGAGCAGGTCGATTGGAACGCGGAGCTCGTGCGCGGGGATCTGGGCAAGGCCGTTCAGCAACTCAAGCGGGAGTCGGGCAAGGGACTGTTCGTGGGAGGTGTGAATCTCCCACAGGCGTTGACGGAGCTGGGATTGATCGATGAGTACGAGTTCGTGGTGCATCCCAGGCTCGCGGGCCACGGGCCGACGTTGTTCGCGGGGCTATCGAAGCATGTCGACTTGAAGCTCGTGAGCCGGCTGGAGTTCGGCTCGGGGGCAGTGGCGATGCGGTACGAGCCGAGAAGGTAGCCATCGGGCTTGCTAGCCCGAGCCGGCCGCATCATGGAGCCCTGGTTCGCGGCTCTTGCGCGCCCCACCGCAGCGGTTTCCTCCGCGGCGGCCCACAACAACGCCTTGGCCTGGCGCACCTCCCGAGCTGGCGCGGTGTGCGAACGAGCAAGCCCCTCCAGCTCATCCCGCTGCCCACCCGTCATCTCCAAAGCCCAGCCGCAGCCACCATCCCACCCGCACCACGACAGATCACTATTTGAGCGACACACCACTNNAGCCATTCGCGCCTTCAGCGTGGTTTGGCGCGGCCTGCGTTCAGCGACACGACCGATCTCCGGGCGGGGGCGTGCCGCGCTTCGCGAGGCGGTCCCGCCAGCCCATGCCGTACTCATAGCCATGGGTTGCGGCCTGCAGCCCTATCTGCAGGCCCATGGTTCCGCTCGCGATTGCGAGCACGCGGCGGACGTCTTCGATCTGCATCGCCTATCCCCTCTGAACAGCCAGTCTGATCCCGGGCGGAGCTAGGCTGCCCGGCTCGGCGGCCACCAGGGTGGCGCACCTTGCCAACCTGCACCTCCCGGCCCTGACCGTCAGACCGGCCCTCCCTGATCGGTGGGCCCCGGTGGGTCCTCCGCCCGATGCTCGACCTCCATACCGGGCGGCGGGGCAGCCGACCCATGGGGCTCCGGAACCTCCTCATGGTCGTAGATGGTGACCATGCTCTCGTCCGGCGCCGGCCCCAGCTCGCGGAGACGCTCGCGGATCTCCTGGATCGTCCGCTCGTTCTCGGCCAGCTCGGCGGTCTGGCGCCGGATCGTCTGCTCCATCTCCCATTTGGCGGTGTCCGTGGACAAGCCCCGCGGATGCCCGCGGGTCCAGGTGCCCTCCCACATCACGCGCCGTTCGGCGAGCTCCCCGGCCAGGCTCTCGGCCTGGCGCCCATGCTGCTCGAGCTCAGACTCGAGGCGGAGTGCCATCTCCGCCTCGAACTGCTCGCGGAGGGCGAGCTCCCAGGGGTGGAAGAACTCCTCGGCCAGTTCCGCCGCCAGTTGCCGCACCTCCGGGGCGATGAGGCCGACATCGGCTGCCGAGCCGGTCGACGCCACCAGCGCTGACGACGACGGAACCTCGCCGGGCGGAGCGGGCTCGGCCCCGGCGGCATCCCCCTCGGTCGGAAGCGGCTGCGGGGCGCCCTGAGGAACGGGCGCCGGCTCGGCGACGGGACGGTGAGGCTCGGTCTCGTCCGCGGTCATGACAACTCTCCACCATCGCCGGTCCCGGTGGGGCCGCTCGGTGCACTCTCCTCCGTGGGCTGCTGCACGGTCACGCTCGCGTCCTCAGGCTCCTGCCCCAGCTCCCGGAGGCGAGCCCGAATCTCCTCCATCTGCCGCTGGCTCTCAGCCAGCTCCGCGCTCTGCCGCTTGATGATCTGAGCCATCTCCCACGTGGAGTAGCTGTACATGCCCCAGTGACGGCGTATGGGCGTCTGCGTGGGGTCGTGCCACTCGCGACGGGCGGTCAGTTCCTCGGCGAGATCGCGTCCCGACTGCTCCCGATGTTTCAGCTCGGCGGCGAGG
>PMYJ01000059.1 GCA_003170875.1 Candidatus Dormiibacterota bacterium
GGGTGATCGTCAGCCTCGTCTTCTTCCTCTTCTTCATGACCAGCCCCGACCCGGCACGGCTGCTTGCCGGCAAGGCGGCGACGCTGACGGAGGTGGCGAGCATCCGGGCTTCGCTCGGCCTCAACCACCCGCTGTGGCAGCAGTACCTCAGCTACCTCGGTCGGCTGATCACCGGCAACCTCGGGGAGTCGTACAAGCTGCACCAGCCGGTGACCACGCTCCTTGGCCGGTGGGTGCAGGTCGACATCTCCCTGGCGGTGGGCGCCAGCATCATCTGGCTCGTCCTCGGGCTCAGTGTCGGCATCCTCGCCGCTCGCCGTCCCCGCAGCGTGTGGGACCGCAGCGCCACCGTCTTCGTCCTCACCGGGCTCTCCACGCCCACGTTCATCCTCGGCCTGCTGCTGCTCTACTTCTTCTTCTACATCCTCACCACCCACGGCATCCGCATCTTCCCGGGCGCGGGCAACTACGCGCCGTTCCTGCCCAATCCCGCGGAGTGGGCCCGCGACCTGCTCCTCCCCTGGCTGACCCTTGCCCTGATCACGGCGGCCACCTACGCCCGGCTCTCGCGCAGCTCGCTCCTCGAGGTCCTGGGGGAGGACTACATCCGCACCGCCCGGGCCAAGGGGCTCTCGGAGCGGCGGATCATCTACCGCCACGCGCTCCGGGCTGCGATCACCCCGATCGTGACCCAGTTCGGCATCGACCTGGCCACCGTGCTCGGCGGCGCCATCATCACGGAGACTGTCTTCGGCCTGCCGGGGTTGGGGCAGAACGTGGTGAGCGCGATCGGCCGTGAGGACCTGCCGGTAATCCAGGGGATCGTGCTGGTTGCTGCCGCGTTCATCGTCGTCGCCAACATCGTGGTCGATGCCATCTATGCCGTCGTCGACCCCAGGGTGAGGCTGTCGTAGGCGCGCGTCAGACCGGGGGGAGGCGGAGCAGGAAGGTGCTGCCCTCTCCGGGGCGGCTCGACTCCAGCGCCAGATCGCCACCCATCCGCCGGGCGCACTCGCGGCTGACGTAGAGGCCCAGCCCGGTGCCGGCGGATCGCGCCGCCCCCGCCCCCCGGACGAATCGCTCGAAGATCCGCTCCCGCTCTCCCTCCGGAACTCCCGGCCCCCGGTCGCCCACCCGGATCTCGACGGCGTCGGAGGCGGGGCGGACGGTCAGTGCCACGGTCGCCGGCGCGTCCGAGTAGATCAGTGCGTTGTTGACAAGGTTGTCCATGATCCGGGCCACCAGGTCGGCATCCCCCAGAGCCCGCGCTCCGGCGGGGCAGTCGAGGCTCAGGGTCGCGCCGCCCAGGTCGAGGCGCGGGCCCACCCGGTCGTGGACNNGCGTCGAGAAGGGCGGCGAGGGCGATCTCCTCACGGTCGATGTGCAGCTCGTTGCTCTCCAGACGGGCCACGGTGAGCAGCGAGGTGGCAAGCTCCTGAGCTTCGTGAGCCTTGGCGGCGATCACCCGCACCGCTTTGAGCGCCGCCTCCCCGAGCTCTCCGAGGTCGCCTCCGTCGAGCAGCGAGGCGTAACCCGAGATCACCGTCAGGGGCGAGCGCAGCTCGTGGACGGCGATGTCGAGCAGATCCGACCTGGTCCGCTCCATGGCCAGGGCGAGCAGGTCCGCGGGCGTGCCGTCCCGGTCCGAGGGCGCGCCGGGGGCGTGGGCCGTCACCGGGCGACCGGACGCCCCCGCCAGAGGTCGCCTCCGCGCCGGACTGCGCCATGAAAGCTGAGTGTCCACACTCGCAACATCGCCCATTGACACTATCATCATGGGGCGCTGGTCGGAGATCGCTGCGATCCCTGGTGCGGTTACCATTGGACGGCCGCGAACCGCCCTGGCGCCGACCGTCTCCGGGTCAGAGCGGCGTGCTGAAGCACCACCGCCAACATCTCAGGGAGGTTGACCGATGCCGATTGCCCACAGCACCGCCGAGGCGACGTGGTCCGGTGACCTGATCGGGGGCGCCGGGACCGTCCGCCCTGGCAGTGGAGCGTTCGCTGAGCTGCCCATCTCCTGGAGTCGGCGGACCCAGCGCGAGCAGGGAGCGACCAGCCCGGAGGAGCTGATCGCCGCCGCCCATTCCAGCTGCTTCTGCATGGCGTTCTCCAACGAGCTGGCCAAGGCGGGGCATCCGGCGGAGCGGATCGTCGCTGCCGCCAGCGTGGCCTTCGAGACCGGCCGGGCCGACGGCGCCGCCATCACCTCCGTCGACCTGGAGGTCCGGGCTCACGTCCCGGGTATCGACGGCGCGGCGTTCCAGGTCGCGGCCGAGGCGGCCAGAGTCGGCTGCCCGGTGTCCAAGGCACTCACCGGGGTCGAGATCCGGCTGCGGGCCTCGCTCGAAACCGAGTAGTCTCACGGGCCGCCTAGGCACCTCGCTCACCGGGAGGGCGCGCTCGCCCCGCCCGGAAGGAGGCCTCCCGCGGTCCGGCCCATGTGAACGACAGCGCCAGCGTCCCCGACCCCGACTCCTCGACGGTCCGCGGCGGCACCTCCCCGCACCTCGTGGTGCTCTTCGTCGTCAACGCGATCTCCCAGTACGCCGGGGCCTCCCTCGCGGTGCGCGCCTTCGCGGCGATGCCGGCGGCCGGGGTCGCCTGGGTCCGGGTTGTCACCGGAGCGGTCGTTCTCGGCGCCTGGCGCCGCCCCTGGCGTGGGCTGCGCGGCCAGACGGCGGCGCCGCTCTTGCTGGTCGCCGCCTTCGGGATAACCCTAGCCGCCATGAACCTCGTCTTCTACCTGGCCATCCAGCGGCTGCCCCTGGGTACGGCGGTCGCCATCGAGTTCATCGGCCCGATCCTGGTGGCCGCGATCGCGGCCCGGGGCCCCCGCAACCTGGCCGCCCTGGCGGTGGCCGTGGCGGGGGTGGCCATCCTCAGCCGGATCTCCGTCTCCGGGAGCCCGGTAGGGGTCGTCTGCGCGATCGCCGCCGGCCTGCTCTGGGCGCTCTACATCATCCTGGCTCACCAGGTGGCACGCCGCGGCCTGGGCACCACCGGGCTGGCGGCCGCCATGGCCGTCGGGGCGGTGGCGATCGCGCCGCTGGCGGCCGCACCGGCGCTGGAGAGCGCGGGCCATGGCGCGGTGATGCTCCTCGCCGTGGGTGCCGGGCTGCTCTCCAGCGCCCTCCCCTACGTCCTCGACCAGGTGCTGCTCCGGCGCCTCTCCCGTGGGGCCTTTGCTCTCCTGCTCAGCCTGCTGCCGGCGACGGCCACGGTCATGGGTCTGGTGTTGCTCCGGCAGGTCCCGCAGCCTCTCGAGATCCTGGGCGTCGGCCTGGTGGTCGCCGCCGTCGTCCTCCGCACCCCCGAGGCGGCGCCGACCGCCTGACCTAGGCGGCGACCTGGGTGAAGAGGATCGAGAAGCTGCAGCTCTGGCCGGCGTCGGAGGAGTTGGTGTTGAAGCCGGCTCCCTTGGTGACCGTGAAGGTGTAGGTGTCACTGCCCGCGGGGCCCGGGGAGGTGCCCGGCCAGTTGCCGGCTCCGGCGCTGTCGTTGAGGCTGATGGTGCCCATCTCGGTGCTGAGAGCGGTGGCCGGGTAGTTGGTCACGCTGCTCGCGTCGACCACGGTGAGCACCAGGTCGGCGCAGAGGTTGCCCGTCGGGGCGGCGGCCATCTGCATCGTGAAGCTGCTGTTCAGGGTCCCGGTGCTGGTGATCTTGACCCCACCCGTTGCCAGGGTGGCGGGGGAGGCGGGGTCGACGTTGGCGACGTTGATGATCGCAGCGCAGACGTTGCCCACCTGGTTGAGCAGGGCCGCCGAGGTCACCGAGGTGCAGGTCGCGGACCCCACGGCGTTGCTGTGGGTCACGGTCCCGGCGGCGACGGTGTTGCCGGCGTTCTCCGTGTAGCCCTGCCAGGCCGCCAGGCCACCAAAGCCGACCAGGCCGGTGCCCGCAACCGTGGCCGCGAGGACCAGGGCCACCCGGATGAAGCGGGTGCGCCGGGGCCTCCGCCCGCGCCGTTCCATGATCTTCCCTTTCCTGCCCTTCTCGCCGGGTAGAGCAAATGCACTAGACGTTGCTAGTGAGCCTACCGTGGGGCCTTCACGGGAACCTCAGAGGTTTGGCCACAGCCGCGTAACAGGGGATCGCGGGAGCGCAAAGCGGCCCGGGCCCCGGCCCGGGCTCCGTCCCTCCTCAGCCGGGCCGCTCCGAGCTCAGACCGTCCCCCGCCTCGCCCGGTCCAGCCACTCGGCCGCCGCCTTGAAGTCGGCATCCGCGGTCCCGTGACGGAACCGGGGCGCCTCGCCGTCGGCCCGAGGATAGGAGCCGCAGAAGCGGACCTCCTCGCAGAAGCGATGGAGGGCGGCCAGAGCGTCACCGACGCGGGCCTCCTCGATGTGGCCCTCGCAGTCGATCGAGAAGCAGTAGCGACCCAGACCGTGGCCGGTCGGACGCGACTCGATCCGGGTGAGGTTGACACCCCGGACGGCAAACTCGGTGAGCAGCTCCAGCAGCGCCCCGGGGTGGTCGTCGGCGATCAGGGTGACCACCGTCGTCCGGTCGGCACCGGTCGGCCGCGGCAGGGGACGGGGCGAGACCGCCATCACGAAGCGGGTCACCGCGTGGTGGTGGTCGCCGATGTCGGAGGCGAGCTCGACCAACCCGTACCGCTCGGCGTTGGCGGGTGCGGCGACGGCGGCGTCAGTGCCGTCCCCACCCTCCGCCACGGCCGCGGCGGCCTCGGCCGTCGAGGGGGTGGAGCGCACCCTCGCCTCGGGGAGATGGGCCCGGAGCCAGTGCCGGCACTGGGCGTTTGCATGGGGGTGGGAGGCGACCACGCGGATCGAGCCGAGCTCGGTGCCGGGCCGCGCCAGCAGGGAGAGGCGGACCGGCACCAGCATCTCCCTGGCGATGTGGAGCGGGCTGCCGCTCGCGAACTCGTCGAGGGTGCCGTTCACCGACCCCTCCACCGAGTTCTCGAAGGGCACCACCGCCCCACCCACCGACCCGTCCCGGACGGCGGCGAAGGCGTCGGCGACCGTCTCCACCGGGACCAGGTCCGCGTCCCCGCTCTCCGGGAGACTGCGCACCGCGGTCTCGGCGAAGGTGCCCTCCGGGCCGAGGTACGCGTAGCGGGTGCGGGTAGCGCTCACCGGCGAGCAAGCATGGCACGCGACACGGTCGCCACAGCCGAGAGCCTGCACAGCCGCACTCGCGGCTCGCGCCCCGCTCCCCGGCCCGTGGTCACCGGGTCAGCCTTGGACAGGGCCCACAGTGCGGGCGGCGCCCACTCCGATGATGAGCAGCAGGAGCAGAGCCAGCCAGGCATAACCGAGGACCAGCCCCGCGATGGCCATCCCGCGGCCCCCCTGACGGCTGTGGTGGATCTGGGAGAGGGCGATGTGGCCGAAGATGACGGCCAGGATGGACCCCACCCACCAGACCCAGATGACGCCGAGCACGAGCGCGGCGATCGCCAGACCATTGGTGCCCGGGGTCGCGTACACCGGGTACGGGTACGGATAAGGCGGGGGGTACTGCTCCGGCGGGGGATAGGGACCCGGCCACGGTGCCTGACCGGTGGGAGGCGGGTACGGGTACGGGGGCGGTGTGCCCGCCGGGGGCCACGTGTAGCCCGGTGGCGTGGGATCTCCCCCCTGGGGCGGGGGCGGGGGCCAGGCGGTGGACACGGTGGCGTCTCCTCGGGGCCGGGCCGGCGGCGACGCCCGCTCCGGCTGCCCGGGCGTCCGGTCCGGCCGGAGCCGGACCGACACAGAGGTTACCCGGATCGAGGGGGCCCCGTTGTCCGTTCCCGCGGATGGCATACTCAACCCGCACCGCAACGGCGGTGACCGCCTGACGTGAAGGGGGAAGCGGTGGAGAGCCCGCGGAGATCCCTGGTCCATCGGCTGCGCCTGCCCATCGCGGCTGCCGCGGTGTCGATGCTGGCGATGGGGTCCGCCGTCGTGCGATGGCCAATTGCGGCAACGCCGCCGCCACCACCCTGAGCGGCGAATGGCAGCTCAAGATGACCGTCGAGGCGCCCACCGGGACCATGCCGGCCGGACTTCCCAAGGTGGGCACCACAGAGCTCCAGACGGTGAGCCTCTCCACGGTCTGCACCCCCACCGGCCAGTGCACGGCGACCCTGGCCCCTTCGGCCGGCGGGATCCTGCCTCTCTACGACAACAGTGTCGATTTCATCTGGTACCCCTCGACCGGGCTGACCCATACCCGGAGCTCGTACTCGGGGACGACCCCCCGCAGCGGCTATGGCGGTCCCGGTATCCCACCCTGCCCACCGCCGTCCGACCTGCAGCACGACGTCCTCACGCTGACCGTGCTGCAGGCTGTCCCGGACGCGGCCGGCGGCTGGCGGGCCACCGTGATATCGGGGACCGAGGTGAGCCCCGAGGGCTGGGTGTGCGTCGGCGGCGCCGGCCAGTCGACAGGCGCCGCATACGTCAACCTGCTCGCGGTGCCCGTCGGCCAGACACTCCCCCCCTCGACCAGCCTCTCCTGTGCTGCACCGGCGAGCGTGACCGCCGCCACCAATCCCGACGTGTCGACCTTCTCCTCGGCGCTGGCCACCCCGGCCCAGGCCTTCGGCTCACCTCTTCCCGCCGGCCTGGCGGTTGCTGCCATCTGTGTCCTGATCTCCCGGCTCAGTTCCTTCGAGCCCGGGTACCTCTACGGCCTGATCGCCGGGCTCGCCTTCCAGGGCACCCTCCCCAAGCACGAGCAGGGTCACACAGTCGCCATCGCCGCCATCGCCGGTCTCAGCATCGCGGTGGTGGCCTGGCTCCTCTGGATCCCCGTGGGCAGAGCCGCCGCGGCACACGGCGCGCCCTTCGCCGTGGTGATGCTTGCCGACCTCCTCGGCTCCGTCTTCGTCGGCGGCCTGGTCGGCAACGTGATCGGTCTGATGCCACTCCGCTTCCTTCCCGGCGGCACCCTGATGGAGTCGCACCGGGGCGCGTGGGCCGCGACCTTCGGCATCGCCGTGTTCGGCCTGATCGAGGTGGAGCTCCGGCCCCAGTCAGTCTCCGCCCATCCCGGCAGCGCTCCGGTGGTCACCGCGGTGGTGCTCTTCGTCTTCTTCGGCGGCATCACGGCCGGGCTCCGCTGGTATTTCAGCCGCCGCGAGCACGGCCGGGACGGCGGGGAGGAGAAGCCGGCCGGGCCGCCTCCCGCCGCCCAGGGTGCGGCGGTCGCCAGCTCATCGTCAGAGGCCACCGTCCCCGCGCCGGCCACGGCCGCCTCCTCTGCCACCACCGGCGCGCCGCCACGCGCACGCCGGAAGCAGCGGGACCACCCGCCGGCCCCGTCGGCTAACGCTTGACGAAGATCACCGCGAAGCCGTCGTCGTAGACCTGCTTCCACTGGGGGTCCACGCCGAGCGCCATGCTGAGCGCCGAGTCGGTGCGCTCGACGACGTAATCGACGCCATGCTCGCTGAGGATGGTCTGCCAGTCGGGCTCGGCGTTCTCGACGTCGCTCACCTCCTGCAGTAGCTGGTTGCCCAGCTCCGTCGCTTCGCCGTAGATGAACACCGGCCGGTNNGTTGGCATCCCCGTTGGCATCCCCGTTGCCATTCCCATAGAAGCGGTAGATGAAGTAGCCGCCCCAGTCATACGCATTGAACATGCGGGTGCCGACGTTCGGGTGGGCTTCCAGCCAGTTGGCCGCTCCGACCGGGAAGTTGGCGTCTGTGCTCGCCGTCTGGCTGCTCAGGGTGTGGGCCGCGATGCCGACTGCCGCCACGCTGACGATCAGCGCCCCTGCCGAGACGAGGATGAGGAGATCCGAGGCGCGGCGGTGGATCCACTGACCGATCGGATCCTGCCACCGGCTCCTCTCCCAGGCACCGCCCAGGGACCACGCAACCATTGGGGCCAGGGCAGCGGCCGCGAGGGGGGCGTTGCGCACGGCTGAGAGGGCGGCGTAGATACCGACCACGGTGAGCAGCACGTCCCAGAGTCGGGGCCGGCGGAAGGCCATGGCGAAGACCACCAGGAGCAGGAGCAGCTCGAGACCGAGCTCACCGAAGGAGTGGAAGCTCGGCGAGTGCCACTCGGCGATGAAGGTCTGCTGTACGGCACTGGTCTGGGTCTGGATGGCCGCCAGGTAGGCATGGAAGGTGATCGGGTTAAGCAGGCCCGCCACGGCACAGGCGACCACCACCGCCCAGAGCCTGAGCGATCGACGGCGGTGTCCACCATCCTGTGGTGAGAGGAGCCAGAGCGCGGTCTCGGTGAACGCGGCGAGCCCCACCACGGCCAGGCCGTAGACGAAGCCGCCGTGGAGATTGGCCCAGACGACCATCACCAGGGGCAGGAGGTAGAGGCGGCGGTCGCGGTCCCGGAGGTAGGTCTCGACCCAGTAGAGGGTCAGGCAGGTCAGTGCGAAGCTGATCATCTGCGACCGGGGGCCCCAGACCTCGACGCCGGCCGCAGCCGCCACCGCGATGCAGGCGCCCGCGATCAGGGCGGGCACGCGCTCGAGCGCGATACGGCGCCAGATGAACCAGAAGCCCACCCAGGTGACAGCGACATAGGCGAGGCTGAAGGCGAGGAAGCCGCCGGCGCGGAAGATCACCTCGCCGAGCACCTCGCTGCCCCACTCCTGATCCGCCCAGACGCGGCTCAAGGCCGTGTAGGTGAAGAGCTCGTGGCTCGGAAACGCGCCGTGGTCGATGATCCAGCTGCCCGTCTCCATGTGCCACCAGAAGTCCGGGTCGCCGACCCGGCGGCAGATGACGACCAGGGTCGCGGCCAGGGCGGCTCCGATGAGCAGACCCCCGAGGCTGGGGCGGGGCAGGCGGGCGCGGGCCCGGGGGGTATCGGAGGGCGGAGAATGCTCCGGCGCGACGGCCACGGGGTGGCACGATGACACATCGACCGCCCGTTAACGCTCGCGAAAGGTTGGCGGGGGAAGATAGATTGGGGGTTCCCGGGCGCGGGGACGGAGCAGGGTGGCCGCGACGGCCGCTGAGACGGAGGACGGCAGTGGCGGCGGCGGCGGGGGGACGATGGCGGCCGGCGGCGAGCCGCCTGCCCACCTACCGGCTCCGCAGTCGCATCTGGCTGATCGGGCCCCTCGCCCTCTACGGCCTCCTCCGCATCCCCGCCTTCCTCGAACCCCACTGGTACACCGACGAGGCCGGCTACGTGACGACCGCCCGGGCCGTCCTCCGGGGCAAGGTCCTCTACTCGCAGATCTGGACCAATAAGCCACCTCTCCAGATCTGGACGGTCGCCGCCGTGATCCATTTCCTGGGCACGAGCGAGGCGGCCCTCCACGTCGTCACCTTCCTGACCGGGCTGCTCACCCTGCTCGCCATCGCCTACGCGGCGAGCCGCCTCCTCGGCCGCCGGCGCACCGTGGTCGCCCTGGTCCTCGCCGCGATCATGCTGGGCACCCCCCTTCTCGACGCCGAGCTGATCCTCCCCGAGAGCTTCCTCATCGCCCCCGTGGCGTGGGCGGGGGCGCTCCTGCTCACCCGGGTCGCCGCTCCCGACACGCGTCGCTGGCCGCTCTGGCCGGTGGCCGTGGGTGTGTTGGCGGCGGCCGGCATCGCCTACCAGCAGACGGCCCTGGCGGACACCTGCGCCTTTGGCCTGATCCTGGCGACGGCGGGCCGGGCGAGCTGGCGCCGGGTGGCGGTCTACGCGGCCACCGTCGCCGGCCTGACCGCGGCGTGGCTCATCCCCGCCCTGGTGACCGCTGGCGGCGGAAAGGTCGCCTACGCCCTGGTCGGTTATTGGATCCAATTCAGCCAGGGCCAGGTGGCGGGTGCGGGTCAGGGGAGCCTGCAGATCCCGGTGGTGTTCCGGGCGATCTTTGCGCTGGTCGTGCTCACCCTGGTCGTGTCCGCAGCCTGGCTGCGGCGTCGCGACCCGGATACCGCTTGGGCGCTCTGGGTCTGGGCCGCTGTGGCCCTCCTCGTCCCGGCGGTGGCTCTGCAGCCGTATCCCCACTACCTGCTGCCCTCGCTGGTCCCGACCGCACTGGCCATCAGCAGCCTGGGGCTGCGCCTGCCGGCTCGCGTGCCGAGCTCACGGCGCCTCGCCGGCGCCGGGCTCATCGTTGCCACCGGCCTCGCCCTGGTGGGCGCCGCGCCGACAGGGCTGGACTGGCCCCCGGCCTTCGCGGTCGGCAATCACAGCTTCGCCACCTACTACGCCGGTGCCTTCTCGACGCTGACTCGCGGCCAGTCGCTCATCGCCTACCAGGATCAGTTCGACTACCGGGTGCCCGAGGACAGCGCGGTGGCGGCGTGGATCAAAGCCCACGGGCTGGACGGAAGCTCGGCCGTCGTCTGGTCGGCGGACACCTGGCTCTACGACCTGAACGACCTCCAGCTGCTCATGCCGACCCCGCCCATCTACAACGACGAGCACCTCCTTGGCTACGAGGGGCCCGTGGCCCAGGAGGTCGCCGACCTCGAGCCCGCGCTCGTGATCACCGAGAGCCAGAGCGTAGCCGCCTGGCCGGAGATCGACCCCGTGCTGGCCGCCGGCTACAAGAATGTCGATGAGTCGGGCTCGGAGATCGTCTGGCTGCGCGACGCCCTGGTCGCCTCGGTGATGGGCCCCACCGGACTCGGCTGACCGCCGGCGCGCGCCGCGCCGCCTGGGATCGCCCGGAACGGGATCTCGCCGGCACCCGGGGTCGGACGCGTCCCCTGCCTGCTCAGCGTGCCATCATCGCGCCGGTGAGCACCAGAGACGGGCGCCTGCCGCAGCAACGCGGCGGCGCTGAGCCGGTGTCGGGGCCGCCCCCCACCCCCTTCGACCTGGCCGTCTTCGACCGCCGGTTTCCCGGCATCGTGGCGCGGCTCCGCCCGTGGGCCGTGCCGCTCAGCGCGCTGGTCATCGCGGTGGCCGCTCTCTACGTGATGCGCTCCGGCGCGACGCGGTTCAGCTGGGCCGACTTCCGCACCTTTTACCAGGCGGGTCTCGAGGTCCGGTCCGGCGCCAACCCCTACCTCGGGGCGATGAGCTTCATCCACGCCTACACCCCGGCCGGCAACGGCTCCTACTGGACCACCCAGGTCTACGTCTACGCGCCCTTCTTCGCCTACTTGATGGTCCCGCTCACCTTCCTTCCCCACTGGGGTGCGCTGACCACCTGGGACCTGCTCAACGTCGCCTTCCTGGTGTTCTCCGTCTACGCCGCCCTCCGCGCCGCCGGGCTCCGCCCCGGCGCGACGATGCTGCTGGTCCTGGCCGCGGCCTCTGCAGTCACCCTTCCGGTCCACCGGGAGTTGGACCTGGGCCAGAGCGACCTCCTGGTGATGGCCCTGATCTGCGCAGCGCTCTGGGCGCGATCGGCGGCCCGCGCGGGGCTCGCCGGCGTGCTCCTGGGTGCCGGCAGCGCCGTCAAGCCGGAGCTGCTCCTGCTCGCCCTCTTCTTCCTCTGGCGGCGCGACTTCCGGTTCGCCCTCGCCGCCGCCGCGTCCACCCTGGTGCTCGGGCTCGTACCCTTTCTCCTCCTCGGTCAGAGGGCGTGGTCCGACTTCTGGACCGCCTGGGGGTTCTGGGCCAATCAGTACCTCCCCTTCCTCCACAACGAGTCTCCCAAGGGGGTGCTGGCCCGCCTCTTCACCGTCAACCCGGCGGCCCACCCGCTCACCGTCGCCCCCGTGGCCGTGACCATCCTCTGGCTCGCTCTCGCGGTGGTCGTGCTGGTTATGACCGTCGCCGTCACGTCGACCCGGCCGCCGCGACGCGACGCGCTCTCCCTCCTCGAGGTGGGCCTTGCGCTCGAGGCCATCATGCTGGTGAGCCCGCTCACCGAGCGCCCCTACTTCCTCTTCCTGCTCATCCCGCTGATCGGCCTCTTCTGCTGGCTGCGCGAGGTCGGCGTCGCGGGGCTCTTCGAGCGCCGGGCGACCGTGGCCGCGGTGCTGCTGTGGTTGCTCCTGGCCGGCCCTGCCGAGCTAGCCGAGTACGTCTTCGACACCGGGGT
This sequence comes from Candidatus Dormiibacterota bacterium, assembly GCA_003170875.1. Classification (GTDB taxonomy): domain Bacteria; phylum Chloroflexota; class Dormibacteria; order Aeolococcales; family Aeolococcaceae; genus Changshengia. The sequence goes on from PMYJ01000059.1 coordinate 11,926, forward strand.
CACCGTCCCGTCGCACGCAGCTCCGCTCTTCGTGCTGCTCGCGCCGGTGTACATGTGGGTGACGGCCGCGGGGTTTGTCTTCCAGCTCCTGGTCGTCGCCCACGTCCGCGATCTGCGTCTCGTCCCCGCGGCCGGTGCCACCCTCCGCGGCGCTCCCGCGCTCCTCCTGGCCTGGCTCAGGGATGCAGGGTCGGCGCTGGGCGTGGTGCGGGAGAGCAGCTCACCCGCGGCGTAAGGAGAGGGTGAAGGACCTAGGCCAGCCCCGCCATCAGCGCGTCCCACTGCTCCCGCGATGGCCGCAGCTCCTCGACCGGGAGCTGGGCCAGGGGTCGTGATGTCAGCGCCTCGCGGGTGCAGAGATCGTCTGCCTCGGGATTGACGTAGAGCAGGCCGGTGACGATCTCGCCGCTCTGCCGGGCCTCGAAGAGCAGGCGCATCGCCGCCATCCGGTCGCGGGCGTCGTGGTCGGGGCCGATCTTGCGCAGCAGGATGTGGGAGCCGTCGTGCAGCTCGACGTCCTGGCCCGTCCCCGGCTCGTAGTCGACCGTGATCTCCTCGAGCGGGGCGATGTAGTCGGGGGTGTTGACCGGGGCGTCATGGTCCTTGACGTAGGCGTAGCTCTTGGTGCTGCCCTCGTGGTCGTTGAAGGTGACGCAGGGGCTGATGACGTCGAGCACGCCCGTGCCCCGGTGGGCGAGGGCTGCCTGGATGAGCGGGACCAGCTGTTTGCCGTCGCCGCTGAAGCTGCGGGCGACGAAGCTCGCCCCCAGCTCGATGGCGAGGGCGGAGATGTCGATCTGCTCGTACCGGTTGGCCGGTCCCCGCTTGGGCCGCGATCCCAGGTCGGCCGTGGCCGAGGACTGGCCCTTGGTGAGCCCGTAGACGCCGTTGTTCTCGATGATGTAGGTCATGTCGAGGTTGCGCCGGATCATGTGGCAGTACTGGCCCAGTCCGATGGAGGCGGTGTCGCCGTCCCCGCTGACGCCGAACACCACCAGGTCGCGGTTGGCCAGCTTGGCTCCGGTGGCGAGCGACGGCATCCGGCCATGCGCCCCGTTGAAGCCGTGGGCGTGCTCCACGAAGTAGGCGGCGGCCTTGGAGGAGCAGCCGATCCCGCTCATCTTGGCGATCAGATGGGGTTCGATGGCGCTGTCGTAGAGCGCCTTGACGATGTGGTTGGTGATCGAGTTGTGCCCGCAGCCGGCGCAGAGGGTGGTGTGGGCGCCCTTGTAGTCGTCGCGGTTGAGCCCCAGCCGGTTCAGCTTCTCGATGGCGACTGCCATGGCTCTCTCCTCAGGCGACCGGCACGCGATGCGCGTCGACGGCCTGGTGCTCGGCGGGCTCCCGCTGCGCCTGCTCACCGGCCAGCACCGGGTCGCTGATCGCCTCGGCGTCGATGGGGACCCCGTTGAAGTGGCGGATGCTCCGGAGCCGGTCGGCCAGCTCCCCGGGAAGCTCCTGGCGGAGCAGGGCCTCCATCTGGCCGTCGCGGTTCTGCTCGGCCACGTAGACGCGGTCGTGGCGGGCGATGAACTCAGCCACCGCTGGATGCAGGGGCAGGCCGCGGATCCGGAGGTAGTCCGTCTCCACCCCGTGATCGGCGAGCTGGTGCCGGGCCTCGACCACCGCGTGGTGGGTGGAGCCATAGGCGCAGATCGCCACCCGGTTGCCCGCCTCCTCGACGAGCGGAGCCGGCAGCAGGGTCCGCGCCCCCTCGATCTTGCGGCGGAGCCGGTCCACGTTGGCCGCATAGACGTCGGGGTCCTCGGTGTAGAGGGCCTGCTCGTCGTGGCCCGATCCGCGGGTGAAGTAGGCCGCCCGCGGGTTGGCGGTGCCGGGGAGGGTCCGGTAGGGGATGCCGTCGCCGTCGACGTCGCGGTAGCGGGCCCACTCGGTGACCTGCTCCAGGGCCTCCGCGTCGAGGACCTTGCCCCGGTCGACGGCGCGCTCCGTGTAGGGGAGCGGCGCGGTCATCCAGAGGTTCATGCCGAGGTCCAGGTCGCTCAGGACAAAGACGGGGGTCTGCAGCCGGTCGGCGACGTCGAAGGACCGCTGCGCGTCCTCGTAGACCTCGAGGACCGTCCCGGGCAGGAGCACCGGGTGCCGGGTGTCACCGTGGGAGAGGGTGTGGACGAAGCTCAGATCCCCCTGCATGGTCCGGGTCGGCAGCCCGGTGGAGGGCCCTACCCGCTGGATGTCGAAGATGACCGCGGGGATCTCCGCGTAGTAGCCAAGGCCGGTGAGCTCGGCCATCAGGGAGATCCCCGGGCCCGAGGTCGCGGTCATGGCCCGGGCGCCCGCCCACTCCGCGCCCAGCACGATCCCGATGGCGGCCAGCTCGTCCTCCGCCTGGATGGCGGCGAACCGCCGCTCACCCGTCGCCGCGTCCACGCGGTAGCGCTCCGCGTAATCGATGAACGCCTCGCAGAGGGACGACGACGGGGTGATCGGGTACCAGGCGAGCACCGTGCATCCGGCCATCAGGCTGCCCAGGGCGGCGGCGCGGTTGCCGTCCAGCAGCACCGTCCCGCGGGTGCCGTCCATCGGCGCCACCCGGAACGGATCGGTCTTGACCAGGTTCTCCCGGGTGTAGTCCACGCCGATCTGGACGGCGGCGAGGTTGAGGTCGGCGGCCTTCGGCTTGGTCCGGAACTGGTCCCGGACCCCCTGCTCGACGGCGGCCGGGTCGAGGCCGATCAGCTCGGCCAGCACGCCGACATAGATCATGTTCTGCAGGTACTTGCGGAGGTCGGGCTTGGCCTCCAGCTTCTCGCGGGCGAGGCGGGCGAAGGGCACCGGGTACCAGGAGACGTCGTCGCGGTCCGCGGCGCCGAAGCGGGGGAGGGCCGCCTCGTGGATGACCGCCCCGCCGGGCCGGACGTTGGCGACGTCGCGCTCCCAGGTCGCCGGGTTCATGGCGATCAGGATGTCGACGGTCCGCTTCCGCGCCTGGTACCCCTGCGGGGTGACCCGGATGTCGTACCAGGTCGGCTGCCCCTCGATGTTGGAGGGGAAGACGTTCTTCGCCGCCACCGGGATGCCCATGTGGTGCAGAGCCTTGGTGATGACGAGGTTGGAGGACTGCGATCCCGACCCGTTGACGGTCGCCGCCTGGATGCAGAAGTCGTTGAGGACGTCTCCGGTCATGGGCTCTCCGGATCTCCGTGCCGATCAGCGCAGAGGCATTCGCCGAAGATGCGAACACATGTGCACGCCTCTATCATAGCCACCGAAGATTCAGCGGCAACGCAAACATCCGTGCTCGGCACTCGAGGTGCCCGCGCCCAGGTGTCGCTCCGGCCGCATGGAGGGCACCCCCGTGACCTACGTCCCCGCTCCCGACCGCTACCAATCGATGTCCTACCGCCGCTCGGGCCGGAGCGGGCTCCGGCTCCCCCTCATCTCCCTGGGCCTCTGGCAGAACTTCGGCGCCCAGCGGGCGTATAGCGAGAGCCGCGAGATCGTGTTGCGCGCCTTCGACCTCGGGATCACCCACTTCGACCTCGCCAACAACTACGGGCCTCCCTACGGCACCGCCGAGGAGACCTTTGGCCGCATCCTCGCCGCCGACCTCCGCCCCCACCGGGACGAGCTGGTCATCTCCACCAAGGCCGGCTATGACATGTGGCCGGGTCCCTATGGCGAATGGGGCTCCCGCAAGTACCTTTTGGCCAGCCTTGACCAGAGCTTGAAGCGCATGGGCGTCGACTATGTCGACATCTTCTACTCGCATCGCTTCGACCCCGAGACACCGCTGGAGGAGACGCTGGGTGCCCTCGACACCGCGGTGCGCCAGGGCAAGGCCCTCTACGCCGGCATCTCCTCGTACTCGGCGGCGACCACCGAGACGGCTGCCGAGATCATGGCCGGGCTGGGCACGCCCATCCTCATCCACCAGCCCTCCTACTCGATGCTCAACCGCTGGATCGAGAGAGGCCTGCTCGACGTCCTGGAGAAGAGGGGGATCGGCTGCATCGCCTTCTCCCCGCTGGCTCAGGGCATGCTGAGCGGCAAGTATCTGGAGGGCATCCCCGAGGGATCACGCGCCCACCGCAGCGGCTCCCTCACCCGGGAGATGCTGACCGATGAGACGCTCGCCAAGATCCGCGCACTCAACCAGATGGCCACGCAGCGGGGCCAGTCGCTGGCCCAGATGGCCCTGGCCTGGGTGCTCCGCGACCCCCGGGTCACGTCGGCACTGATCGGGGTGAGCAGCATCCGCCAGCTCGAGGAGAATCTCGCCGCTCTCGAACGCCTCGAGTTCACCGACTCGGAGCTCGCCGAGATCGATCGGCTGGCGACCGAGAGCAGGATCAACATCTGGGCCGCCTCGAGCCAGGTCTGACGCCGACGCCTCCCAGCGATTCCCGGCGCCCGCTGATCCTCCTCTGGAGCGATCAGCGCTGATACGTGGCGCGGAGGGTGGCCCGGGCGATGGTATGGAAGGCCAGGGTGAACCCGACCACCGCTGGAGACACGGTCGGCTCCAGCCCGAGGTTGTCCGTGTCGACGGCATGTACCGCGAAGACGTACCGATGGGGGCGGTCGCCGGGCGGTGGCGCGGATCCGCCGTAGTCGAGGGTGCCGTAGTCGTTGCGCACGTGAAAGGCCCCCGGAGGGAGGGGGGCGTCGGACGCTCCTGCGCCGCGCGGTAGCTCGGCCACCGAGGCGGGCACGCCGACCAGGACCCAGTGCCAGAAGCCACTGCCGGTCGGGGCGTCGGGGTCGAAGCAGGTCACCACGAAGCCGCGGGTCTCCGCTGGGTGTCCGCTCCAGCGGAGCTGAGGGCTCTGGTTCTCCCCGTCTGCGCTGTGATGGACGTGGACCGCGTCGAGCGGCTGGCCGTCGGTGATGTCGTCGCTGGTCAGCGAGAAGGAGGCGACCGCGGGCAGGAGGTCGTAGGGGTCCGGGGCAACCGGTCGCACGAGTGTGGGCATCGTGCACTCCTCTCTTCTAGGGAAAGAATGGCACCCATTGTCCCCCCGCGGTACCGGCGATGCCGGGCCCGGGTTCACGCGTAGGCGTAACCCTTGGGCAGCGGCCGGGGGGCGGGAGGACCGACGTAGATCGCCGAGGGGCGGATCAGCCGGTTGTTGCTCGCCTGCTCCGCGACTGCTGAGGTCCATCCCACCGTGCGGCTGCACGCGAACGTGGGGGTGAACATGTCCCGCGGGAGGCCCACTGTGTTCATGACCACGCCGGAGTAGAACTCGACGTTGGTGTAGAGGCGCCGGCCCGGCTTGAGCTCGCTGAGCACGCGCAGTGCGGTTGCCTCGACATGCTCCGCGAACTCCACCTGGGGACCGCCCAGACCGCGCGCCACCTCGTGGAGGAGGACAGAGCGGGGGTCGTCGGTCTTGTAGACGCGGTGGCCGAAGCCCATCAGGCGCTGGCCGGCCTTGACCTCGTCGCGGAGATGCTCCTCGGCGCGGTCCGGGGTGCCGATGGCGTCGAGCATGTCCAGGGCACGCGACGGTGCCCCGCCATGGAGGGGGCCGGCGAGCGCTCCGATGGCGCCGGTGAGCGCCGAGCCCATGTCGCTCCCGGTGGACGTGATCACCCGGGCGGTGAAGGTGCTCGAGTTGAATCCATGGTCCATCGTCAGGATCATGTACTGCTCCAGAGCTCGCGCCGCCTCGGGGTCCGGCCGCTCGCCGGTCAGCATCTGGAGGTAGGCGGCCGCGTAGCCGAGGCCGGGATCGGGATCGACCGGGGCCAGCCCCTGGTGCACGCGATACAGCCGCATCAGCAGGACGGGGGTGAGCGCGACCATCCGGAGCGCGTCGGCGCGCACCTGGTCGGGGGTGAGGTCGAGGGTCGGTTGGAGGTTGAGGGCCGCCGCGCTCAGGGAGACCGCGGTGCGGAGGGCGCCGAGGGCGGTGTAGCCGGGAAGGCGCGCGATCTCGTCGAGGGCAGTGGACACCCCGCCCGGCAGGGTCCGTCCAGCGACCGCCTGATCCTGGAGCCAGCGCAGCTCCCGCGGGTTGGGCAGCTCGCCGATCAGGAGGAGGTGCCAGACCTGCTCGAACGAGCACTGGCGGGCCAGCTCGGTCGCGTCGTAACCGCGGTAGTGGTAGAAGCCCTCCTCTCCCCGGACGTCCCCGATCCGGGTCTCGGCGACCGCGACCCCCTCGAGGCCTCGCGGGGCGAGCGTGGGTGTCGTCGACTCGGCGTGCTTGACCTCCGGCGCTTCGCTCACGTTGACCGATCCTCCATTTGCTGTTCCTGCCCAACTCTACACAGTCGCCTGCTTCCCTCTGAGTGGCGGCCCCCGGCCATCCGTCCCTGAGCAGGTGAGCGACGGCCGGGGCAGCCATCAACGCGCCGAACGCAGCGCACGTCACAGGCTGCCGAGTGGCCGTGACGCCAGCGTGACGACTCGATGAAAAGGCGTCGAAAGGGGCTCCAGGGGCTCGGGGAGCCGCTGATAAGCTCCGCCTCCCACGTCGACCCAGGGATACGGATCTTTGCGCCGCACCACACGCCTCACCTGCAAGCTCGCCGCCTCCG
>PMYJ01000012.1 GCA_003170875.1 Candidatus Dormiibacterota bacterium
AGGCGATCGCGGTCATTCCGTGAGGCAGGCGCAAGCCTCATCTATATTCCGGGACCAACGAATCGGCCTGATCGCACTGCCACCGCCATTTGAGCAAACTCGTGAGAATGGACCAAGAGCGCGCGGAGCCTGGGCCGGATAGAGGCTCACCTTTCGTGATCGGGTACAGATCGCGGCTCAGGCGAGAGTGCCCTCACTCACACTTGATTCCTGTGCGGCGATTCATAGCGGTGGGGTCGGGCCGGTAGTCCTACCATCACCAGGATGGATCGAGTGGCTTCCCACGGCGCTGGCGCTGGCCGAGGTGGATCACCAGTGAAGCCGGGGGCCGGGGTCTGGCGAAGCGGGGCCGCCTACGAGCCGTACGTCGGTCGTTGGAGCCGGCTCGTGGCGAACGCGTTTCTCGACTGGCTGGGGCTGCCCGCGGGGCGGCGCTGGCTGGACGTCGGATGTGGGACGGGGGCCTTGACGGCCGCGATCCTTGAGCGCTGCGACCCCCGCGAGGTGTTCGGAATCGATCCGTCAGACGCCTACATCGCTTACGCAGTTTCGCGAATCCAGAAAGACCGGGTCCGGTTCCAAGTCGCCGACGCGGCGCAGCTGCCGGAGGGGCCCTTTGACGCGGTGGTCTCCGGCCTGGCGCTCAACTTCTTTCCCGATTTGGCGGTGCTGCAGGCCATGCGTGAGATCAGCCCCAACGGGACGGTCGCGGCCTATGTTTGGGACTACAGCCGCGACATGCAAATGCTGCGCTTCTTCTGGGACGCGGCCGTGTTACTTGACTCAGCTGCCACTGACTGGGACGAGGGCGTCCGCTTCTCGATATGCCGGCCGGATCGCTTGGAGAGCGTTTGGCTGGACGCAGGGTTCATCGACGTCATCAGCCGCTCCATCGACGTGCCCACCGTCTTCCAGGACTTTGACGACTACTGGCAGCCGTTTCTCTCGGGGGAGGGACCAGCGCCAAGCTACGCGATGTCGCTTAGTGAAGAGCGGCGGTCTGCTCTGAGAGAGTGCATAAGAGGTAGCCTCCCGATGGCACCCGATGGCTCGATCTCTCTGACCGCGCGCGCCTGGGCGATCCGGGGCCGCGTCCCCACGGGCTAGCGTCCGTGTCTCAAGTGTGATTCCGGATACTCGACCACGCGCAGCTCTCACGCCCATTCAGCCGCGTCCGTCGGCCCCGGAACCGCGCGTGCCTGGACATGCCGGCGGGCGCTGAGGCCTTCTCCCGCGGCGGCTACGACTGGGCGGCCGCCAGGATGGAGGCTGCCGAGCGATCGGCGTCGGCTGCGGTGGTGCGCCAGCTGGTCACCGAAACCCGAACCGCGGGTCGATCTTCCCAGCTGGTGCCGGAGAGCCAGCAGACTCTTCCGTCGCGCACCCGCTGCGCCAGCGTTCGGGTGCGCCCATCCCCGTCAGCCCCTCGCACTCGGAACAGCACTTGGTTCAGATGGACGTCGTTGAGGATCTCGATCTCGGGACCCTCGGCCAGCCGCGCCGCCATGCGGGACGCGTGGGCACTGCACGGCCTCGATCATCCGGGCCACCCCGGCGCGGCCCAGGGAACGGAGACCGGCGTAGACGGCGAACCCGCGGGCCCGCCGAGAGAACTCGGGCCGTCCGCGTGAGCGCCGACGAGACCCTCTGCCGCTACCGCCCCGCCCGTGACGGCGGTGATGGCATGCGGGGTGGGCAGGACCGGTCCGGGTCGAGGTGCCGGGTGAGCGGCGCTTCCGGCGATGCTCGGGTTGCGAGCCTCGCGCCGGCTGTCAGCCGAGTCCGGGGGGGCCCATCACCGAGGCGACCAGGTCGTTGCGCAGCCAGACGATCTCCGAGCCCGACTCGTCGACATCCGTGTAGCCGTCGTTCAGAACCGAGTTGATCTCCGGGTACGCGTGTCTGGCCGAGCCCTCGGTGATCACGATCGCCGGATCGAGGTCGGCCACTTTCGCGACCAGTGGCCCGTCATCGCCGACAAGCTGCTCGTCGTTGTAGATGGGCGGGGTTGGCAGGAGCAGCTGGAGATCGTCCAGGTCATAGAGCCAGGCGTCCGCCGACCAGACCACCGCGGTGCTGCCCTCCAGCCCGTGGGCTTTGATCCACGCCGCCAGCGCGCTGTCCTCGGGCACCCGGTAGTCGAACTGATCCTGGTAGTTGATGAGCGACTGGCCGCGGGTCAGCGTCGCGAAGGCGCCGCCGTAGTAGGCGGCGAGGCTGTGGTTGCTGGTGGCGAAGAAGGGAGGCCAGTCCAGCCCGGTCGGCGCCGCACCCACGAGGGCGAGGCCGGTGGCGGCGATGAGCCCGGCGCGCACGAGGCGTCGCCGGCTCGGTGCGACCGCGGGCAGGCGGCGCCCCAGGCTGCTCAACGCCAGGACGGTAGGCGCGAGCGAGGGCAGCAGGTAATGGGGGTACGGCTGCCCGGCCACCGTCGGGACGAGGAGGGCCATTGCGGCCCAGACCCAGAGTGCCCAGGAGATATCCCGGTCCCGGTGGCGCAGCCAGGCGCCGGACACGACCAGGGCGAGCACGACGAGCGCAAAGAGGGCGCGGATCGGGATCGGGACTTGCAGCCCGCCCTGACCGGCACCCTGCACCTGAGCCTCGGTGAACTGGACCCAAAAGCCCACCAGGGCGTAGGCGACCCTACCGCCCGCGGTCACGATGGCAGGGATCAGCCACGCGGCGGTCAGGCCTGCGACGGTGGCGGAGTACACCGCCACTCGGCGCCAGCTGGCCCACCCCGCAGTTGCCAGGATCAGGCCAAAGACACAGGTGTCCGCGAGTGCCGTCTGCTGGTAGGCGATCCCGATCGCCGCCAGCGCGCCCACAGCCACCGGCCAGAGCGGCCACCGGCGGGTGTCGGGCGCGGCGACCCGGGTGAGCACCAGCGCCCCGGCCCATGCCATGGGGGCCATGAGCAGGCTCTCGGGGAGTATCAGCTCGGCGTCGAGGAGGGGGGTGCCCAGCATGACCGCGGCTAGGACCAGGGCCACCACGGCGCGGCGGCGGCCGAGGAGGCGATCCGCCGTGTAGGCGATGGCGAGCAGGGTGAGCAGCCCGCTCAGGAAGGTGAGGACGTGGAGGGCCGCCTCGCTCGTCCCCAGAAACTGGATCACGGCGGCGACGGTCCAGATCTGAAGGGGCGGCTTGTTGGTCCAGATCTGCGCATAGAGAACCTTGCCCTGGAGGAGGGCCCGGGCGGTGGTGACGTAGCCGGCTTCGTCGGTGTACCAGTGCGGCTCGAGGAAGGAGGGGATGCGGAGCAGGCCGTACAGGGCGAGGGGTCCGATCAGCCAGACACGGCGACGGAGCCGGTAGGGAGGCACGCGGCCGACCGCATGCCCTCGTCCCCCGGCCGCCGCCGCCACTGCCGTCCTCCGTCCTGGCGGCCGCCGCGGCCACCCTGCTCCGTCCCGCGTCGAGGACGGCCCAACGTATCGTCCGCTGTCAACCTTTCGCGCACGTTAACGGGCGGTCGATTACGGCGAGGCCACCGAGGTCGGCAACCCGCTGCTCCGAAAGGTCAGCGACGTCGAGAACGCCAAGCCCGACTCGCAGAGCATCCTCAACGAGCACGGCGTCAACTACATCGTCGAGCGCACCGACTCGGGCTCAGCATGGCGCTCGCCGTCGACCCCCATTGGAAGCAGGTCTACAACGAATACGAATCACGACAGGATTGTGGTGGTTGAGTGCCGCTCTGTACCGCCTCGTGCCGATGCCGTGGGGGTACGGTTGGGGGTAGTTGTCGCTGCATAATGCGTGCCTTCTTCAAGCCGGCCGCGGTGCGGACGCGCTGGTTTGCCGGATCAGAAGAGCGGGGCGATCAACTTTGCCGCCTCCTCCAGGCAGTTGACGTTCTCCGCGGTGAAGGCGTCGGGAACATCGCTGTCGATATCGATCTGCCCCACGACTCGGCCGTCGCGGTGGACCAGGACGACGCACTCGGAGCGCGTCTCCAGGCTGCAGGAGATGTAGTCGGGATCACCGGCGACGTCGGCGACCACCTGGCTCACACCGCTGGCCACAGCGCGTCCGCAGACGCCCTCGCCGACCGGGATCCGGGTGTGCTCGGTCGGCCGTCCGCTGAAGGCACGAAGCACCAGGGTGTCACCCTCCACGCCGTAGAGATAGACGGAGGTGTGGCGCGAGGAGGCCTGGCGAACGGCTCGAGCGGCGCGCTCCAAGCCGGGGGTGCCCCGAGGGAGGTCGCGCAGGGGTTCCCAGGCGGTGTCGGTCATCCCCGCACCTAACCGGGCGGAATCTCGGAAGCGGTTGGCGGTGCCAGCGCCCAGCGGACCTCGTCGACCAGCCGGTCGACCGTCGCCTCGTCGGTGGCCCAGGAGCAGACCAGCCGGATCAATGTGCCGCGCTCGCCGCGTGACCAGACATGGAAGCGGACGGCCGCGGCCAGTCGGCCGACCGCGTCGCCGGGGAGCTCGACGAAGACCTGGTTGGCCTCGGCCGCGCGGAGGGTCACCCCGCAATCGCTGAGCCCGCGCGCCAGGCGCGCCGCGGCGGCGTTGGCCTGGGCCCCCAGTCGGTACCAGAGGTCGTCGCCGTCGAAAAGGCGGGCAAACTGGATGCCCAGAAGCCGCCCCTTGGCGAGCAGCGCACCGCGCTGCTTCATGTGGTACCGGAAGTCGCGCCGCAGCTCGTTGCTGACCAGGACCACGGCCTCTCCGCACAGCGCCCCGTTCTTGGTCCCCCCGGCAAAGAAGGCGTCGACTCCGCATGCCGCGATCAGGTCCAGCCGGGCTCCGAGCGCCGCTAGCGCCGGCGCGAGCCGGGCGCCGTCGAGGTACACCCAGAGCCCGCGGGCATGGGCGTGGGCGCAGAGGGCCCCGAGTTCCTCGGTGGTGTAGACGCCGCCCGCCTCGGTGGCCTGAGCGAGGAAGATCCCGGCCGGTCGCACGCTGTGCTCATCCTCGTGCTGGGCCAGCGCCTCGTCGACGAGGCCGGGGTCGAGCTTGCCGGTGGGCGTGGGGATCTGCACGATGCGGTGGCCGGTGGCCTCGATGGCGCCCGTCTCGTGGACGTTGATGTGGGCGGTCTCGGCGGCGACCACACCCTCGTGGGAGCGCAGGAAGGCGCCAAGGCAGGTGAGGTTGGTCTGGGTGCCGCCCACCAGCAGGTGGACCTCGCAGTCCCGCCCGACCTCGGCGGCGATCCGCGCGGCCGCGAGCCGCGAGTACCGATCCTCCCCGTAGCCGAACTCCTGCCCGCCGTTGTGCGCCACGAGGGCCTCGAGCACAGCAGGATGGGCACCTTCAGAGTAGTCGTCAAGGAACATCAGCATGCCGCGTATGGTCGCAGCCCATGGCGCGGCCCCGCCGGGCTCGGTCGGTGGGTTCGGGTCGTGGCGGTTCCGCCAAACGTCACCCGTCAGCGCGGCGGCGGACCGGATGGACATCAGCCATGGGCAAGGTTGAACGCGTCGAGCGTTC
>PMYJ01000044.1 GCA_003170875.1 Candidatus Dormiibacterota bacterium
CTGTGAGGTTCGCCGGGCCTTGGCGTCTGCCGACTCGGCCCGAAGGCCCTAGCGCCCTCCAGGAGCGCCTAGGACGGCCAAGGTGCCGCGACAACCCCGGTTCGGCCCATTGGTACCGCCTGCCCGCTATGCGAGCCTAGAACGCCTGTTCTAGACTTGCTGCCCATGAGCACCACCGGGGCCGCGTGGGGGTCTGAGGACATGCAGAACACGCCTGACTATGTCAGGGATCAGGGCGGCGGCCTGAGCACGGACTCAGGGGTGCCCGAGCACGAACTCGGGGCTGCCCCTGAGTCTCGGGCGTCGCCGCCGGCAACGCACCCACGGCGAACAGGGGCGCCTTACGGCCGCGGAGCGGAAGGCCCTGCTCGACGCCCTGCGATGAGGATATGCGGCAAAACCCCACGACTCGTGGGACACCCGGGGGCGATCTGAGCACGGTCGTAGGGCACCCTGAGCACGAAGGTGCGCGTGCCCCACGAAGCTACCGGCAGCACCGGCGCGAGCGCCTGGCCCCCGAGGAGCGCAAGGCCCTCCTTGATGCGCTCCGAGGCAGCGTCTCGCGGCGGAGGGCCTGCGACGTGGCGGGGATCTCCCACAAGTCCCTGGAGGCCTGGATCGCCATCGCGCAGGGCAAGTGGCCCGAGCGTCCTGCCACCCCCTGGCACAAGCGACTCCTGAAGGAGGTCCGGCAGGCCGAGGCCTCGCCCCTGGTCCTCATGCAGGCCAAGGCGGTCGCCCGGGGGGACGTGCGTTACATGCTGATGCGCTGGCCGGGGGAGTTCTCCAGGCCGGATGAGGTGGCGCCGGTTGTCCCGAACCGCGTCCAGGAGAACGTGATCACCATCCCGGCCGAGCGGGTCCCGGAGTTCGCCCGCTTCCTCGCCCGGGCGGATCTACCCCAGATTACGGACGCGAGTGGTCGCATCGTCGATCCCCTCGCCGGCCTCGAACACATCGAGGAGTAGCCCCGGGCTGCGGGCCGGGCAGCAGCCGGACGGCGCCATCTCGTCGCCCCAGGCGCCCCTGCTCTGGACGTGGTCCGTAGAGCCGCCGCGGCCGGTCAGCCCGGCAGGTGCTCCGCTCGCAGCACCACCTGCACCGTGCTCACGTACCAGCAGCGGCCGCCCATGGCGGTGGGCACCGCATCGGTGTTCAGCCCGTCGGCGATGGCGCGGAGGGTCATCCCCGCTGACCGCTGGGTGACGATCCGCGCCACGATGTCGTCCGGGATCAGGCGCGGCCGACCGAGCCGGACCCCGGCCGCCTTCTTCACCGCCAGCGCCGCCTTGGTGCGCTCCCCGGTGAGCCGCCGCTCGAACTGGGCGAAGGTGGCGAGGACGGCCGCCATGGCCTCCCCTGCTGGGGTGGAGGTGTCCACCCCGAGGTCCAGGGCGACCAGGGCCCAGTGCTCGCGGCTGGCCCGCTGCATGAGTCCGGCGAAGTCGATGAGGGAACGGCTCAGGCGGTCGAGTTTCGACACCACGAGGGTGTCCGCCTTCCGGTGGCGCAGTGCGTCGAGGGCGATCTCGATGCCCGGCCGGTCGAGGTTCTTGCCGGAGAAGCCCGCGTCCTCGACGAACGTCAGGTCGGCCTCGTCCCACCCGCGTCGCTGGGCCTCGGCCAAGATCGCTGCCCGCTGGGCGTCGAGCCCTGCCCGGCTATCGGCCTGCTCCTCGGTGCTGCAGCGGATGTACGCAATCGTCCTGCCCATCACGACCACCATCTGGCGTTGTCTGGTCGGTCAGGTGTTACCTCTGCCAGCCGGGTCAATCAAGTCGGAAGACCACTAGACGAACGTTTCGCGGTCAAGACGCACCAAAGGCCGGAGCAGACCGCCCCGTGAGCCGGACGTGATCAGGGTCGCACCGGCGTCGAGAACCTGAGGTCCGTGGCGCCAGCCCATGGTTCCAGCACCGCCCGTGGCGACCACCCGACCCTTCTTCTGCACGGCGGCACCGTCAGGATCTCAGTGCCGCCGCATCGGCCGCGACCTCACGCGGGTCCACTGGCCAGCGCTTAGTCTCCACGAGGTACGCCTTCTTCCACTTGCAGAGGTCACCGCAGTACACGCTGTTCCCGTTGCCGTATTCGAAGGTCTTATGGCACACCGGGCACTGCTTGCGCCTCGGGTTCTGCGACCCAGAGGAGACTTCATTGGCCAATCGCAGGTAGATCGCGCCGAGGAGGCAATCCGGCACCTGTGACATCGCTCGCCTCTGGAACGGAATGAGCGTGGGATGAGCGTGCTCTCGGAGCCGCTCGTTGATGACGTGGCACACGACGAAGGTCCCTAGGGCCGCGAGGTCGTCCTTGGGCACGCGCCGCTCCAACCCCGGGATCACCACCGACACCCACGGCTGCGCGGTTGCGTGGCCCGAAGAAGGTACTGGCAGTCGGTACCGGATCACCTCGCCCCTGACCGCGACGTGCTCCCGCAGATAGTAACGAGCAGCCTCCGTCGGATTGGAGAGCCCCTCCGGCTCCGTTGGGTCCTGCACCGCGTCCCACATACCCCTGACCCCGCGGAAGCACGCCAACTCGTCGAGCCACCAACTCAGGGCCTCGCCAGCGAGTGGACTGCCTCCGACATGCAGGGCACGGAAGCCCTGTCCCGACGGAACCATCTGGACGCTCTGCAGGTGCCCCAGCCAGCCGAACGTCTGCACGAACTTGCAGATCGCATCCTGCGTCGGTCGCTGGGCCACCTTCTCGAACGCCCGGATCACTGCTCCCAGACTCCCCCGAGCGAGTGTTGCGGTCGGCGGAACGGCGCTCACGAGCCAAGGTNNGGTCCTCATCCCCGGGCAACTCCAAGTTGGCGGTCATCGACCCCACGACGTTGCTCTGCCACCGGAGGTCGGGGCCTGGCCGGAGGAGCACAGCCCGCACGCGGCTGTCGGCGAGGTACTCCAATTCCCCCGTCATTTCCCCCGGAGTGAACTTGTGCATGGTGCCCATCATACCCGACCATTCAGACCAGCGGGAACCACAGATGTCCACAAGGAGCGCCATGAAGATCGAACCACTTGCCGTCCGCGTGAGCGAGGCCGCCTATGCCCTTGGCGTCAGCCGCTCGACCTGTTACGGCCTCATCGCCACCGGCCAACTGCCAAGCATCCAGGTAACCAAGCGGGGGACCCGCGTCACCGTCGAGGCGCTGCAGGCCTTCATCCTCCATCGACAGGCCGAGAGC
>PMYJ01000049.1 GCA_003170875.1 Candidatus Dormiibacterota bacterium
GTCTCGCCATACACCAGCGCCATCCCGAAGAGGAGGAACGCGGAGGCGAAGGAGCCGAGCAGCAGGTACTTGACCGCCGCCTCCTGGGAGCGCTCCTCCTGGCGGGAGAATCCGCTCAGGATGTAGAGCGAGATCGAGAGCAGCTCGATGGCGAGGAAGATGACCATCAGGCTGGTGGCGCCGGCGAGCAGCATCATCCCCACCGTCGCCGCCATCAGCAGCGAGTAGTACTCGCCGTGATGCAGCTTCCTGCGGATGAGGTAGCCGGGGCTGATGGCGACGGTGAGCAGCGAGGTCACCAGGATCACGCAGTTGGCAAACTCGGCGAGCCGGTCGTAGGCGAAGGCGCCGAAGAAGACGCTGCGGCCGGCTGAGCCGGCGTCGTACCAGCCCCAGACGCTGACCGCCAGCGCGCCCACCAGCACCGCCCCGCTGAAGACGGCGAGCCAGGTGCGCCGCCCCGGCGGCACCACCAGGTCGAGCAGCATGAGGGCGAGGAAACCGCCGGCCACGATCAGCTCGGGGAGCAGCCCGATGAGGTCGTGCCATCCCGGCGTGGCGGTGGCGAGCGGCAGGGCCGCGAGCGCGTTCACGGTACGTAACCAGTGCGCGCGTACGGCACCGCGACCGGGTACTGGCTCGCGTCGGCGAGCGTCACGTAGCCGGGCACGGCCTGGGCGGTGACATCCCCCACCGGGTGCGGATACACCCCGAGGAGGATGATCAGCGCCGCCAGCGGGGCTAGCACCAGCCCCTCGCGGAAGCGGAGGTCATGCACCTTCTCGGTGACCGCCCGGACCGGCCCGTGCATCATCCCCTGGTGCATGCGCAGCATGTACCAGCTGGCGATGACCACTCCGAGCCCGGCGAGGACCGCCAGCAGCCAGAAGTACTGGAAGGCGCCCAGCATGATGGTGATCTCGCCGACGAAACCGTTGGTCCCGGGCAGACCGAGGGCACCAAGGGTGATCACCAGGAAGAAGACGTAGAGCCAGGGCATCCGCTTCTGGAGCCCGCCCAGCTCGCGGATGTCGCGGGTCCCAGTGCGGGCCTCGACCACGCCGACCACCAGGAAGAGCCCGGCGATGATGATGCCGTGGTTGAGGATCTGGATGACCGCTCCGTCGATGCCGTTCTGATTGAGGCTGAAGATGCCGAGCGCGATGAATCCGAGGTGGGAGATGCTCGCGTAGGCGACGATCCGCTTCAGGTCGGTCTGGCTCAGGGCCATCAGCGCGCCGTAGAGGATGCTGAGGACGGCCAGCGCCTCGAGCAGCGGCTGGAGCTGGTGGACCGGACCGCTGAAGAGGGTGATCCCGAAGCGGATGAAACCGTACGCGCCCATCTTGCTGACCACCCCGGCGAAGAAGACGAGGGCGGGAGTCGGCGCCGACTCGTAGAGGTCGGGCAGCCAGGTATGGAAGGGGACGATGGGCAGCTTGATGGCGAAGGCGAGGGCGAAGGCGAGGAACGCGAACATCGCCGGGGAGAGCGTCGGAGTCGTGGTGAAGGGAAGGGCCACCCCGGCCTGGGCGGGCAGCGGGTTCTGGAGCAGGACCTCGAGGTCGAAGGTGTTGTGCCCGCCCGCCAGTGCCTGGAAGTGCAGGTAGAGGATCGCGAGCAGCATCAGCAGGCTGCCCGCCACTGTGTAGATGACGAACTTGAGGGTGGCCCGGCCCCGGTTCTCGTTGCCGTAGAAGGCGAGCAGGAAGTAGAGGGGGATGAGCATCCCCTCCCAGAAGACGTAGAAGAGGAGCAGGTCGAGGCTGATCAGGACGCCGGTGGTGGCCGCCTCGGCGAGCAGCATCAGCCCGCAGAAGAGCTTGAGCCGCTCGGTGGAACGGCGCGGCACCACCAGGGCGCCGAGCAGGAAGACGCCCGCGTTGAGGGCGAGGATCCAAGCCGACACCCCGTCCACCCCGAGGTGGTACGAGACGCCGATGGCGGGGATCCAGTTGGCCTGCTCGACATAGTGCATCGGCAGCGGCCCGCCACCGATTGCGCTGGTGGTCGCCACCCCGTGGACGACGATCGCGACCAGCACCACCTCGGCGGCCGCCACCACCATGGTCACGCCCTTGATCAGGTCGGTGGCCCGCCCCGGGATCAGCTGGAGCACGAGCGCCCCGGCGGCGGGGAGCAGCAGGATGGCAGTCAGCCAGGGGAATCCGTTCACTTCGCCAGCCCCGCCGCGAGCATGACGGCGACGGTGAAGATCACCACGAAGAGGACCATGTACGAGGCGTAGTCGCGGATCAGGCCCGTCTGAATGGTGCGGAAGGCGGAGCTGAAGTCGGTCGCGACACCGGAGACGCCCTTGATCCAGCTGTCCATCACCGGGTCGCCGACCCGGCGGAGACCCCGAGCCAGGGCGCGGGTGGGCCGGACCAGCAGGGCGTCATAGATCTCGTCGAAGTAGAGCTTGTTGAAGGAGAGCCGGGGCAGCAGCCGGAGCCCCGGCCGCGCCAGCGCGCGCGACGGGTCCAGGTCATGGCGCACCCAGATGCGCAGCGCGATGGCGATGCCGATCAGGCTGCAGGTCAGCCCGATCACGAAGCCGATCACGCCCCACCCAAGGTTCGGCGCCTTGGCGATCGGCCCGCTCCCGGGACTGGTGAAGACGGGGTTGAGGAAGGCGTCGATGAGGTGGGGGCCGAATGCGACCGGCCACTGCAGTATCCAGCCCGCGAGCGCGGAGAGCCCGGCCAGGATGACCACCGGCCAGAGCATCACCGCCTTCGACTCGTGGGCATTGCGGGCGGCGTCCGAGCGCGGCTCGCCCCGGAAGGCGGTGCCGTAGAGGCGGAAGGCGTAGAGCCCGGTGAGCACGTTGACGACGATGCCCACGACGTAGAGGGCGGGGGCGCCGGGGCCGTTGAGCAGGCCAAAGCCGAGCAGGTCCTCCTTGGAGAACATCCCGGCGAAGAGGAACCCGGCCAGTGCCAGCGAGCCCACCAGGAAGCACCAGGCGGTCACCCTCATCCGCGAGTCGAGCCCGCCCATCTCGCGGATGTCCTGCTCGTCGTGGACGGCGTGGATGACGTTGCCGGCGGCCAGGAAGAGGAGCGCCTTGAAGAAGGCGTGGAGCAGGAACTGGTACATCCCGGCGGCGTAGGCGCCGATGCCCACCGCGAAGATCATCAGCCCGATCTGGGACATCGTGGAGTAGGCGATCACCCGTTTGATGTCGACCTGGGAGAGCGCGATGAAGCCGGCCATCACCGCCGTCCCCATGCCCACGCAGGCGACCATCCCCGAGGCGATCGGGGCCAGGTCGAAGAGCGGGTGGAAGCGGGCGATCAGGTAGACGCCCGCCGTCACCATGGTCGCCGCGTGGATCAGCGCCGAGACCGGGGTGGGGCCCTCCATGGCGTCGGGGAGCCAGGTGTGGAGGGGGAACTGGGCCGATTTCGCGAAGGCCCCGACTGCGAGCAGGATGCAGATCAGGGTGATCAGCGGGCTGCCTGTGCCCAGCGAAGAGGCGTGGGCGAAGATCTGGGGCAGGCTCAGGGTGTGCAGGGATTGGGGAAGCCCGGCGCACTTCTCGTTGGGCGGACACGCCGGAACCGCACGCAGGTTGACGAAGATCAGGATGGCGGCGATCACCAGCGCGACGTCGCCGATGACCTGGGTGATCATCGCCTTGCGGGCCGCCAGCACGGCGCTCTCGCGCTCGTACCAGAAGCCGATCAGCAGGTAGCTGGAGAGCGCCACCGCGGCCCAGCCGATGATCAGGATGATCAGGTTGGCGGCCAGCACCAAGAGCGCCATCGAGAAGATGAAGAGGTTCATGTAGCTGAAGAACCTCGCCACCCCGGAGTCGTGCTCCATGTAGCCGACCGAGTAGACGTGGATCAGCAGGCCGACGCCGGTGATGACCAGCAGCATCAGCACCGAAAGCTGGTCGATGGTGACGTCGACCGAGACGTTGAGGTTGCCGGGGCCGAGATCCAGCCAGTTCCACAGCGTCGCGGTCGTCGACTGGTGGCCCGACGCTGCGCCCAGCACTTGCACAAAGATGACCAGGGTGACCGCGAACGCGGCCCCGATGGAGAGGGTGCCGGCCAGGTTGACGAAGCGGCGGCCGAGAACGGGGCCGAGGAGTCCGCAGAGCGCGCTGCCCGCGAGCGGGAAGAGCAGCACCAGGCCGGCGAGGAGCGCCGCCGTCGACGGGCTCACTGCTTCATCTCATCGAGGTCGTCCACGTCCAGCTCGCGGCCGATGCTGAAGACCCGGGTCAGCAGGCCGAGGCCGACCACCACCTCGGCGGCGGCCACCACGATGACCATGAAGGCGAAGACCTGGCCCTCCTCGCTGTTGAGGTAGCTGGAGTAGCCGACCAGGGCCAGGTTGACGGCGTTGAGCATCAGCTCGATGCACATGAAGACGACCAGAGGGTTGCGCCGGATCAGCACCCCCAGGGCGCCGAGGGTGAAGAGGAAGGCGGCGGTGAGCAGCAGCCACGGGAACATCGCCTGAGAGAGCATCACTCGGCGCCCTCCACCAGCTCGTCCTTCCACCTCTGCTCGGCCTGAGGGTCGCGTCTCGGCCCGACCGCGACGCGGCGGGTCAGGTAGACGGCGCCGACCGCGGCCACCAGCAGCAGCAGCGAGGTGATCTCGAAGGGGAGGACGTAGGTGTGGAAGAGCTGGTTGGCCACGGTCTGGACGTTGCCGGCCTGATTGACCGCGTTCTGCGGGAAACCGAAGGTGTGGAAGGGGTCGGCGGTGCTGTCACCGGTCGCGGCGAGGCTCCCCACGGTGTAGCCGTGCATGCAGGTCACCGCCTGGTTGGTGCAGGAGGTGTCGTAGGTCACGTTGTTGCGGGCCGCGATGAAGACCGCGGTGCAGAGGGCGGCGACCGCCAGCACCCCGAGGATGAGACGGAGGTCGAGGAGCCGCGGCCGGTCCTCGGCGGCCGGGTCCAGCAGGGCGATGATGAAGACGAAGAGGACCATCACCGCCCCGGCGTAGACGATCAGCTGGACCACGAAGAGGAACTGGGCGTTGAGCACCAGGAAGACGACGGCGAGCAGGCCGACGGTGAGTACCAGGGAGAGCGCCGAGTAGATGGTCTGGGCGGAGAAGACCACCCCGAGGGCGGAGATGGCGGTGAGTATCAGCAGGATCACGAGGAGCACGTTCACGCGCGGCGCCTCCGGGCCTTCGCAGGCGGTGGTGGCGTCTCGTCCGAGATGCCGCTCGTTGCAGGGGCGGCGCTCGTGGCGGGAGCGGCCATGGCGGCCGGCGCGGCCTCCGCTTTTGCCGCCTCTCCCCCATCGCCCCGGGCCGCGGGCCCGACGATGCTGGGCGGCCGGCTCATGATGCCGTGGGCGCCGGGAACCGGAGTGGCGTCTCCCTTCGCGGCCTGCGCGGCGTCCCACGCCACCCGCGGGCTGACCCCCGGGTCCTGCAGCTCGCGGCCCCGCTGATCGGAGCCCGCCCCACGCGGCGCCGACGGGCCACGCCCCTGGTCGAAGTGGGGCCAGGCCTCGAGCAGATCGGCCTTGGTCACCACCGTCCGCTCGCGGCGGTAGTCGGCCAGGTCGAAGCGCGGCCCGAGGGTGATCGCCTCGGTGGGGCAGGCCTCGGCGCAGTAGCCGCAGAAGATGCAGCGCATCAGGTTGATCTCGTAGCGCTCGGCGTACCGCTCTCCGGGCGAGATCGGGTTGTCCTTGGGGTTCTCGGCGGCACCAACGTAGATGCAGCCCACCGGGCAGGCGGCCGCGCAGAGCTCGCAGCCGATGCACTTCTCCAGACCGTTGTCGTAGCGGTGGAGGATGTGCCGGCCGCGGTGGCGCGGCGTCGCAGGCTTCTGCTCCTCCGGCCACTGCACCGTGATCGGCTTCTTGAACATGCTGCGGAAGGTCAGGCTCATGCCCTGGGCGATCTCCCGGAACATCAGCCGGCCCTCAGGGCGACGATGGTGCCGGTGATCATGATGTTGACCAGGCCGAGCGGCAGCAACACCTTCCACCCCAGGTTCATCAGCCGGTCGTAGCGCAGCCGGGGCAGCGTCCAGCGGACCCACATCATGACGAAGAGGAGCACCACCACCTTGGCCAGGTACCAAATCACACCGGGGATCCGCCCGACGATGACCCAGCTAGTCGGCAACGGCGACAGCCAGCCCCCCAGGAAGAGCGTGGTGGCGATGGAGGCGACGATCACCATGTTGATGTACTCGCCGAGGAAGTAAAAGGCAAAGCGCATCGACCCGTACTCGGTGTGGTAGCCGCCGACGAGCTCTGTCTCCGCCTCGGGCAGGTCGAAGGGAGCACGGTTGGTCTCGGCGAGGGCGCCCGCAAAGTAGAGCAGGAAGGCGAGAGGCTGGAGAAAGACGTACCAGAGGTGCTGCTGGTGGCTGACCACCTGCTCCAGGTCGAGCGACCCGGCGAGGATGACCGGGCCGATCAGCGCGAAGGCGACGGCCATCTCATAGGAGATGAGCTGAGCGGACGAGCGGAGCCCGCCCAGCAGCGAGTACTTGTTGTTCGCCGACCATCCGCCCAGGAAGATGGAGTAGACGCCGAGGGAGGTGATCGCGAGGACGAAGAGAAGACCGACGTTGAGGTGGGCGACGTCCCAATGGAGGGCGTACCCGGAGGGGCAGGCGAGGCCTGCCTGGCCGATCGACGGGCCGCCGACGCAGTTGACCGCGCTGACGGGGATGGCCGCGAAGGCGAACATCGCCGCCGCTCCGGCCAGGCCGGGCGCAATGAGGTAGAGCAGCTTGTCCCGGGCCGATGGCGCGGTGTTCTCCTTGAAGAGAAGCTTGACGGCGTCGGCCGCGGGCTGGAGCAGACCGAAGGGGCCCACCCGATTGGGCCCGATGCGCAGCTGGATGCGCGCCGCCACCTTGCGCTCGGCCAGGGTGAGGTAGGCGCCGGCGCTGATGAGGAAGAGCAGAACGATGACGGCCTTGACGAGGATCACCCACCAAGAGTCGGGACCGATGAGGTAGGTCCAGAAGTCGGCGATCATGCGGCGGGCTCTCCGAAGAGGGCGCGGCCGCCGTTGCCAGCGGCCCCGTACTCGGGGATCGCGACCGCGATCTCGCGCTGCACCCGGGCCGGCTCGCCGGCCCAGCCCTCGGCGCCCAGCGCGGCGGCCAGCATGCCGAGCACCCTGGTCTCGGGCGGCGTGGCCGCGGCCGGCGGAAGCGCCGGGCGGATCCGCTGCACCCGGCCCTCGCAGTTGGTGACGGTGCCCAGCTTCTCCATCAGGCTGTGGCCGGGGATGAGCACGGTGGCGCTCTCGCTGACCGGGCTCGGCACGCTCTCCAGCGCCACCACCACCTCGGCCCGCGCCACCGCCCGGCGCAGCAGGTCGGCGTCCTCGCCGGCGGCGGCGAGCGCGGCCGCGTTGACCAGCACCAGCGCGGCGATGCTGCCCTCGGCCGCGGCCGCCAGGATCTCGCGCCCGCTCATCCCGGCGGCCTTGGCGGCGCGATAGCCGGGCAGGAGACCGGGGAGGAGGCCGAGGTCCTTGGCCCCCCGCCCGTTGACCCCGCGAGTGATGGTCAGCCGCTTGACGGTCGCCCCGGTGGCGGCGAGCGCCCGGGCGACCGCGGCTGCCGTGGAGCGCCCGGTCTCATCGGCGATCACTCCGACCAGACCCTCACCACCAGCGGCCTTCACCGCCGCGGCTCGCCGGGCTCCCCCGTCCAGACGGTGGACGGCGACGCCCTTCTTGGTCTCCGCCTTGAAGAGGCGGAGCGTCAGCACCGGGGCGAAGCGCTCCGGCTCGGGCCCGAGCACGACCACCGCCCTGCACTTCTCGATCTCGGCGATGCCCAGGCCGTGCTCGGCGGCATCGAGACCGGGGAAGCTCTCCAGCTGGTGGTCGATGTGGGGGGTGCCGAGCACCTCGCGGGCCAGGCGCTGGAGCAGCCACAGCTCCTCATTGGTGCTCTCCGGGGAACCGATCACCCCGATGGCAGCGGCGCCGAGCCTCGCCTTGACGGCGCTCAGCTGCGCGGCCGCCGCCGCCACCGCGGTCTCGGTCGTCGCCGGCATCCCGGCCGGCTCCTCCCGCCTGCCCCTCACGAGCGGCCGGCGAATCCGATCGGTGGAGTTCCACCGCGGGAAGGAGTACCTCCCCTCGTCGCAGAGCCACATGTCGTCGACGAGCGGGTTGTCCCGCGAGGCGAAGCGCTTGACCTCGAAGTCCCGGGAGTCGACGTTGACGTTGCACCCGTACGAGCAGCCCGGACAGACCGACTTGGTCCGCTGCAGGTCCCAGGGCCGGGCGGTGAAGCGGTACTTCACGTGCGTCAGCGCACCCACCGGACAGATCTCGGGGAGATTGCCCTGGAACTCGGACTGCAGAGGCTGCCCGTTGAAGGTGGCGACCAAGGTGTTGACGCCACGCTGCTGGAGGACCAGCTCCTTCTCGCCGGTGATCTCCTCATAGAAGCGGGTGCAGCGCCAGCAGAGGATGCAGCGCTCCTGGTCCAGCTCGATCCGGTCGGAGAGCGGCAGCGCCTTGTTGAAGTGAACCTTCTCGGTGATCGGGAAGCGCGACGTCGATGGGCCGTAGCGGACGGTGAAGTCCTGGAGATCGCACTCGCCCCCGCGGTCGCAGACCGGGCAGTCGAGCGGGTGGTTGAGCAGGAGGAACTCGAGCACCCCCTCCCGCTCCTTGACGACCGGCGCCGACTGGGTGTCGACCACCATCCCCTCGGCCACCACGGTGGCGCAGGCGGGCTGCAGCTTGGGCACCTTCTCGACCTGCACCAGGCACATCCGGCAGACCGCCACCGGGTCCATCTTGGGATGGGCGCAGTAGATGGGGATGTGGACCCCCGCCTCGGTGGCGGCGTCGAGCACCAGCGTGCCGCGCGGCACCCGCAGCGCGCGGCCGTCGATGGTGACGGAGACGCGCCCGTCGTCGGGCGTCTCGGCGGTCTCGGCCTTGGGCTTCTCGTCAGCCATCTATGCACTCACCAGTTGCGCGTTGCGCTGCTTGACCGGGCACCCGCCCGCCCCGCAGTGCTCCTCGAACTCGCCGCGGAACGCCTGGTACGCCGACATCACGAACCAGGTCGCGGTGTCGCCCAGCGGGCAGAAGCACTTGCCGTTCATGTTGTCGCAGATGTCGGTGAGCGTCGACAGCTCCGCCGGGGTCAGCACTCCCGCCTCCAAACGGTGCATCAGGTCGGATTCGAAATAGGTGCCCTCCCGGCAGGGGGCGCACTTGCCGCACGATTCGTGCTGGTAGAAGTCGACCAGGCGCATCGAGACGTCGACCATGCAGGTGGTCTCGTCCATGAAAACCATCGCCCCCGCCCCCAGGGCGGAGCCGGCCTTCTGCACCGCATCCATCTCAAGCGGCAGGTCGAGGTGCTCGGGGAGGAGGACCTGCATCGAGCCGCCCCCGGGCTGGAAGGCCTTGAGCGAGTGCCCCTTCCAGATCCCGCGGCACTCGTCCTCGAGGAGCTCGCGGATCGGGGTGCCGAGCTGCATCTCATAGGTGCCGGGGCGGTTGATGTGGCCGCTGCAGCAGAAGAGCCGGGTACCGGTGCTCTTCTCGGCGCCGACCGAGGCAAACCAGGCACCCCCGCGGATGACGATGTGGGGCAGGTTGGAGAGCGTCTCCACGTTGTTGACCACCGTCGGCTTGCCGTAGAGGCCCTTGACGGCGGGGAAGGGCGGCTTGAGCCGGGGCTGGCCCCGGAAACCCTCCAGCGAGTCGATGAGCGCCGTCTCCTCGCCGCAGATGTAGGCTCCGGCGCCGCCGTGAATGATGATGTCGCAGCTGAAGTCGGAGCCGAGGATCCCCTGGCCGATGTAGCCGGCGGCGCGGGCCTCCTCGACGCAGCGCTCCAGCAGCAGGCGCTGGTCGTGGTACTCGCCCCGGATGTAGATGAAGGCGATGGGCGCCTGGATGGCATAGGCGGCGATCAGCGTCCCCTCGATGAGCTGGTGCGGGTTCTCGTCGATGAGCGCACGGTCCTTGAAGCAGCCCGGCTCCGACTCGTCGGCGTTGACGCAGAGGTAGCGGGGGTGGACGCCCTTGGGAAGGAAGGACCACTTCAGCCCGGTGGGGAAGCCGGCGCCGCCGCGTCCCCGGATGCCGCTCGTCTTCACCTCTTCGACCAGCTCGTCCGGGGTCATGGTGCCGAGCGCCTTGCGCAGTCCCTCGTAGCCGCCGCTGCGCTCGTAGACGGCGAGGGACTGGATGCCGTCCATCCCGAAGTCCTTGGTCAGCAGCTTGTATTCGGCCATCAGCGGCCTCCCCGCGCCAGCATCAGGAGGCCCTCGGTGCGGAGGAGCCGCGGGAGCTGTGCGGCCGTGCCTGCGGGCCCTCCCCCGCCGGAGCCCCGCGGACGCCGTCCAGGATCGCGTCGACCCGCTCCGGGGTGAGGTTCTCCTGGAAGTGGTGGTCCACCTGCATCGCGGGTGCCCCGCCGCAGGCACCCAGGCATTCGACCGTCTGCTCCCAGGTGAAGGCGCCATCCTCGGTGGTGCCGCCCGAGGGGCAGCCGAGCCGCCTCTCCAGGTGGGAGACGATCTCCTCGGCACCGCGCAGCGCGCAGGAGACGTTGATGCACACCAGGACGTGATGGCGCCCGCCGGGGTGGTCGAAGTACATCGAGTAGAAGCTGGCAACCGCCTCGACCTCGCTGGGGGTGAGCCGGAGCAGCTCGGCCACCTCCGCCATCCCCTCCGGACTCAGGTAGCCGAGCTGGTGCTGGACCGCCCAGAGAGAGGGGAGCACGGCGCTGCGTGCCTGCGGGTAGCGATCGCGCTGCCACTCGATCTCAGCGCGGGTGCGCGGGGTCAGGACATTCACCGGTCCACGTCCCCGAGGACGATGTCGATCGATCCGATGACGGCGACCAGGTCGGGGAGCAGCTCGCCCTTCGCCATGTGGGGCAGGGCGCTCAGGTTGCTGAAGGAGGGGGCGCGCACCTTGCAGCGGTACGGCCGGTTGGAACCGTCGCTCACCAGCAGGAAGCCCAGCTCACCACGGGGGGACTCGACCGCCTGGTAGACGGTGCCGGTGGGCACCCGGAAGCCCTCGGTCACCAGCTTGAAGTGGCGGATCAGCGACTCCATGCTGGTGTTGATCTCGTTGCGGGGAGGCAGTGCCACCGTGCGGTCGGCGCTGTTCACCGGGCCCTCGGGGAGCCCCGCCATCGCCTGGTCGATGATCCGGAGCGACTCGCGCATCTCGCGCATCCGCACCAGGTAGCGGTCGTAGATGTCGCCGCGCCGGCCGATCGGCACGTCGAAGTCGAACTGGTCGTACGAGCTGTAGGGCTGAGCCTTGCGCAGGTCGTAGGGGACACCGCTGCCCCGCAGCGTCGGTCCGGTGACCCCGTAGTTGATCGCGTCCTCGGGGCTGAGCACCCCCAGCCCCTGGGTGCGCTCCCGGAAGATGGGGTTGCCCGTGATCAGCGTCTCGTACTCGTCGATGTGGTGGGGGAAGGTCTTGACCACCTCCTCCACCATCCCGTAGAACTCGGCGGGCACGTCAGCCATCAGACCTCCGACCCGGATGAACGAGGTGTGCATCCGCACCCCGCTCACCAGCTCGTTGATGTCGAGGATCTTCTCCCGCTCCCGCCAGGCGTAGACGAAGGGAGTGGTGGCGCCCAGGTCGAGAGCGCTGGTGCCGTACCAGATCAGGTGGCTGGCGATCCGCGCCAGCTCGCACATGATCACCCGCAGATACTGCCCGCGAGGCGGCACCTCGACCCCGAGCAGCCGCTCCGCCGCCAGGGAGAATCCGAGATTGTTGCTGAGCGGCGACAGGTAGTCCATCCGGTCGGTGTAGGGGATGCACTGCTGGTAGTTGTGCCGCTCGAAGTCCTTCTCGAAGCCGGTGTGGAGGAACCCAATGTCGGGCCGGCAGCCACGCACCACCTCGCCGTCGAGGTCCAGCACCAGCCGCAGCACGCCATGGGTGGAGGGGTGCTGCGGCCCCATGTTCAGCTCCATGGTCTGGTCGTCGAGCTGGACCAGGTCGATGGCGTCCATCTCAGGGGCGACCCCGAGCAGCGCCCGGCCGCGGTCGTACTGCTCGGAGGCGGCGTCGCGGCCCGGCGGCCCGAGCGGGGGCAGCACGCTCATCGCGACGCCCCCGGCATCTCGGGTGGCCTCTCCTGGGCGGGCAGTGCCCACTCCAGGTTGTGGGTGAAGGCGATCGGCTCGCCGAACGACGCGTAGTCCTTGCGCAGCGGATGGCCGTCCCAGTCGTCGGGGAGCAGGATGCGGCGGAGGTCGTGGTGACCCTCGAACCGGATGCCGATGAGGTCGTAGGCCTCCCGCTCGTGCCAGTCCATCCCGGCGAACACCCCCTCCAGGGTGGGCACCGTGGGATCGTCCTCAGGCACCTGAACGACCAGCCGGATCACGTCGTTGTGCTGCATGGAGCGGAGCTGATAGACGACGTCGAAACGCGGGGCGTCGGGCTCGCGGTCGGGCCAATCGACAGCGGTCACGCAGAGCGGCAGGTCATAGCGCGCCTCGTCATGGTCGCGCAGCAGGCGGGCGACCTCGACCAGGCGGTCACGACCCACCCGGATGGTCACCTCGCCGAAGCCCTCCTCGTCGCCGAGCACGGCATCCGGCAGCTCGCGCCGGAGCAGCTCGAGCGCCCTCGCCCCGGCGGCCGGGCGTGGAACGGCGGTGTCCCCCTGGTCGGCCATCTTCCCGCTCACCCCCGCCAGGACGTGAGGTGGCTGCCGGCGATCTTCTGCTGGAGCTTGACGATGGCGTCGAGCAGGGCCTCGGGGCGGGGTGGGCAACCGGGGAGGAAGACGTCCACCGGGACCACCTTGTCGACCCCCTGGATGATCGCGTAGTTGTTGAACATCCCGCCGCTCGAGGCGCAGGCGCCCATGCTGATCACCCACTTGGGCTCGGGCATCTGGTCGTAGATCTGGCGCAGGACCGGGGCCATCTTCTGGGAGACCCGGCCGGAGACGATCATCAGATCGGACTGGCGCGGCGAGGCGCGGAAGACCTCGCAGCCGAAGCGCGCCATGTCGTAGCGGGCGGCCCCCGTCCCCATCATCTCGATGGCGCAGCAGGCGAGGCCGTAGAGCGCCGGCCAGAGCGAGCTGTACCGGCCCCAGTTGACCAGCTTCTCGACGCTGGTGGTGAGGATCCCGCTCTGAAGAGCGGCACGCTCCCTCTCCCCCGCCCGCGGCAGCGGCAGCACACCGGCGTCACCCAGCGAGGTCGCGAGCGCGGCCGGCGGGGGCATCCCAAGCGCGGTCGGCGGGGTGAGCGCCAAATCGCCGTTCAGTCCCATCGGAGCGCCCCCTTGGCCCAGATGTAAACGAGGCCGAGCAGCAGGATAAGGATGAAGACCCCCATCTCCACGACCCCGAAGACCCTGAGCTGGCGGACGATGGTCGCCCACGGGAAGAGAAAGATCGATTCGACGTCGAAGAGGATGAAGAGCATCGCGGTCACATAGAAGCTGACCGAGAAACGCCGCCGGGCCGAGACCGACGGGACGATGCCGGACTCGTAGGGGAGCTCCTTCTCAGGGCTGGGGCGGCGCGGGCCCAGCACGGCACTGAGCAGCGGCACACCGGCGCCGAAGAGGATGCAGATACCCAGGAAGACGAGGATCGGCGCGTAGTCCGAGAGCATCCCGGCGAATCCTACCAAGGCCAAGGGTTCCGGCCGCGCGCGCCGGACGGCCTTTGGGCGCCACGCCCAAAAGGTCCGTGCTCAGACGGCGCGCACCTGCACCATGCCGTGCTCCACCCGCGCCTGGTACACCGCGGCGGGGGCCGACGCCGGGCCGTGCACCGCCCGCCCGTCGCTGAGCCGGAAGCGGCTGCCGTGCCAGGGGCAGGTCACGCAGAGGTCGTCGTCGACGGTGCCCTCATGGAGCGGCCCGGCGGCATGAGGGCAGACGTCCGAGAGGGCGTAGATCTGCGTTCCCCGCCGGTAGAGCATCACCCGGGCGCCCCCCGCCTCGGCGAGGGTTGGGGTGGCCTCCTCCAGGCTGTCCGCCTCGAGCGCGTCGGTCCACTCGGCCGGTTTCTCCAGGAAGACCTGGTGGTCCACCCCGAGGCCCCGGGCGTAGCTGAGATGCCCCCCCAGGTAGCCGCCCGCTGTGATCGTGGCCAGACCGAGCAGGCGCAGCCGGCGGGCACGGCGGCCGGCCGCCAGCGACGCGATGAAGAGCCCGAGGCCGGTCACGTTGGCGGCGGCGTGGACCAGCCCGACGCGCCTCTCCGGCCCGTAGGAGTCGGCCCAATCGCTCAGCCCGCTGACGACGGCGGGGACCGCGGCCAGAGCACCGAGCCCGACCAGCGGGTCGACCGCGTCAGCGCCGGCCGAGCCGCCGAAGAGGTCGAGGATCACCGCCCCGCTCCAACAGCCGATGGGGAGATCGGTGAGCAGCGGGTGGAGCGGGTGCTCCAGCCAGGTTCCGCTCAGCAGGCTCTTGGCCGGACCGACCGCCGAGTTCACCGCTCCGGCGAGCCGATCGGCCACGCCGTCGAGGACATCCAGGTCCTCCAGCTTGCTGATCAGCTCCCTCAGTCCCATGCTCGGAAGAATATGGCACCTGCCCTGCGGCGTCGAGGTGGCGCCGCGCGCCGGCCTCGACCAGCGGCCGCACCGCGGCGGCGAGATCGGCTTCGAAGGTGGCGCCGTGCACCGGCCTCAGCCGGTGCCGGCACCACTATGGGGAGGTGGACCGAAGGCGGCGCCGCCTACCGGCGCGAGCCGGCGGCGGCACCACCCGAAGAGAGGTCAGACAGCGGCGGGCGCCGCAACGAGCTCGGCTTCGATCTCGAGAAGGATCTTCTTGCCGACCAAGACCCCGCCCGACTCCAGGGCGGCGTTCCAGGTCAGGCCCCACTGCTCGCGGTCGATCTCGGCGGAGGCCGAGATGGCGCTGACCGTGGTCCCCCAGGGGCTCTTCTCGGCGCCGAGGTACTCGACGTCCAGGGTGACCGGGTGGGTCTGGTCGCGGATGGTCAGGTTGCCGGTCACCGCGAAGTGCCCGCCGGTTGCCAGCTCCGTGCTCGTCGACTGGAAGGTCATGGTCGGGAACTTCTCGACGTCGAAGAAGTCGGCGGAGCGCAGGTGCTCGTCGCGCTTCTCGTCGCGGCTCGAGACACTGGCCACGTCGATGGTCACCTCTACGGCGGAGGTCGCGAGGTCCTCTCCGACCCTGATCTTGCCCTCGGCCTTCTCGAAGCTGCCCCGGACCTTGGACACGACAAGGTGGCGGGCCAGGAATTCGACGCGAGTGTGCGACGGGTCGAGGAC
Source organism: Candidatus Dormiibacterota bacterium (assembly GCA_003170875.1). Taxonomy (GTDB): domain Bacteria; phylum Chloroflexota; class Dormibacteria; order Aeolococcales; family Aeolococcaceae; genus Changshengia. The sequence goes on from PMYJ01000049.1 coordinate 15,251, forward strand.
GTACTCGCCGGATGCGATGGGCGGCGGGGTAGCGGTGGTGGTCTGGCTCATCTCTCTCTCCGATGGTTGACGCCTCGACGGTTGCTGCGTCGACGGTTGATGGGTCAACTATAATCACAAGATCGTTGCGCTGTCAACCTTTGTGGGGTAGGCTTGCGAACATGGTCATGACGGAAACGGACCGATCGGTTCACCTGCAGGCATGGCGCGCACTCCTCCGTGCCCAGGCCGGGGTGGCCAGCAACCTCGAGCGAGAGCTGATGGCCGCCGAGGGGCTGCCGCTCGCGTGGTTCGAGGTGCTCCTCGTCCTCGACCAGGCCCCCGAGGGAGCCCTCCGGCTCCAACGCCTCATGGACACCGTGCTCATGACCAAGAGCGGGGTGAGCCGCCTGGTCGACCGGATGGAGGCCGCCGGGCTCGTGGCCCGCTCCGGTTGCCCGTCCGACCGGCGGGGGGCCTTCGCCTGCATCACCGACGTCGGCCGCGAGAAGCTCCAACGAGCGACCCCGATCCATGCGGGCGGGATCGACCGGCACCTGGCCAAGGTGCTGGACGGCGAGCAGGCCGCCCGGCTGCGCGACGCCCTCAGCGCCGTCGCGGACGCCCTGGGCAGTGAGGCCGTGTTCGTCGCATGCTCGGGGGCGGATGCCGAGGATCACGCCCAGATCGATCCGCAGGGCCCCGGGGAGCCGTAAGAGCCCAGGCACTGATGGCATGTGTTGCCGCAAGGCGTCCATGCCTGGCGGCTGGCCCCGGCGAACTCGGAGACCCCAGCGCCTCCTTCCCGCCCCCGAGTGACGCAAACCGCGGCCGGCGGTGCGAGGCGCCCACAATTGGCCCCCGTGGCCGGTCAGATCACCAGTGACAACCTCACCGAGGCGGAGGCGGTAGAGCGCGCCGGCCTGCTCGTCGACCTCAGCTACGGCATCGACCTCGAGCTGAGCGACGACCCGGCGGCGCCCACCTTCCGCAGCTCGACCCGTATCGGCGTCTCCTGCCGTCGCCCGGGCGCGGACACCTTTCTCAACCTGACCGTGGGCCAGCAGGGGCGGCTCCAGCAGGTGCGCGTCGGCGGGCAGCCGTGCCCCTCCGCGGTGGCCGGCTACGACGGCGCGCGCATCCCGCTCGCCGGCCTTCCGGTCGGGCCCACCACCGTGGAGGTCGTCGCCGACTGCGCCTACGAACGGGTGGGGGTGGGCCTCCACCGGGTCGTCGACCCCGCCGACCAGCAGGTCTACCTCTACACCCACTTCGAGCCCTTCGACGCACACAAGGTCTTCGCGTGCTTTGACCAGCCGGACCTGAAGGGCCCCCTCACGGTGACGGTGCGCGCCCCGATCGCCTGGGAGGTGTGCGGCAACGCGCGCGTGCTCGACCGGGACGACCACGGCGACGGCAGCCGCACCTGGCGGTTCAACACGACCCCTCCCCTCCCCACCTACCTGATGGCGGTGGCGGCGGGCGACTACCGCGTCATCGAGACCCGGCACCGGGGGCTCCGGCTCGCCCTCTACGCGCGGCGGTCATTGGCCCCGCACCTCGAGGAGCAGGCCGAGGAGCTGTTCACGATCACCCGGCAGGGCCTCGACTTCTTCGCCGAGGAGTTCGGCATCGCCCACGCCTTCGACGAGTACAACCAGCTCTTCGTGCCCGAATTCAACATGGGCGCGATGGAGAACCCGTGCTGTGTCACCTTCAACGAGGTTTACGTCTTCCGCAGCCGTGCCACCGAGCTCCAGCGGGCACGGCGCGCCGAGGTCATCGTCCACGAGATGGCCCACGTCTGCGGCTTCGGCGACGTCGCCACCATGCGCTGGTGGGGAGACCTCTGGCTCAACGAGACCTTCGCCACCTACATGTCTAACAAGGCGATGGTCAACGCCACCGAGTTCACCAACGCGTGGGTCGACTTCGCCAACACCATGAAGTCGGCGGCGGCCCGCCAGGACCAGCTCCCCTCCACCCACCCCATCTCCACCCCCTGCGCCGACACCAACGAGGTGCGCCAGAATTTCGACGGCATCACCTACCAGAAGGGGGCGGCGGTCCTCAAGCAGCTGGTCGCCTGGGTAGGTGACGGCCCCTTCACCGACGGGGTCCGCGAGTACTTCCGCCGCTACCGCTGGAGCAACGCGACCCTTGGCGAGTTCCTCGNNTTGCGTCCCGAGATCGAGATCGCGGGTGGCCGGATCGCGCGCTTCGCGATCGTGCAGTCGGCGGCGCCCGCCTACCCCACCCTGCGCTCCCACCACGTACGCGTCGGCCTCTACCGGCTCGAGGGGGGCCGCCTGGTCCGCCACCGGCTGGTCGACAGCGAGGTCCGCGGCGAGCGCACCGAGGTTGGAGAGCTCGCCGGCGAGCAGGCTCCCGACCTCGCCGTCGTCAACGACGACGACCTCACCTTCGCCAAGCTGCGCTTCGACCCCATCTCCCTGCGCACCATGCTCGACCATCTCGGAGGCCTGGCCGACCCGCTGCCCCGCTCACTCTGCTGGGCGGCGCTCTGGGACATGACCCGGGACGCCGAGCTGCCCACCCGCGAGTTCGTCGCCGCCGTTCTCCACCACGCCAGGGTGGAGGCGGAGGTCACCGTCCTGGAGCGGCTGCTCAGCCAGGCGCTCGCGGCCATCGACCAGTTCGGCGACCCGGCCAACCGGGAGCCGGCGCGTGCCAGCCTGGCCGGCATCGCCTGGGATCAGCTCGTGGCGGCCGAGTCGGGTGGCGACGTCCAGCTCACCTGGGCACGCGCCCACATCGCTGCCGCCGATTCCACCGATGATCTCGACCGACTGGCGCGCCTACTCGACGGCACCCAGAGCGTGCCCGGACTCACGATCGACAACGACCTCCGCTGGATGATCGT
>PMYJ01000176.1:0-2011 GCA_003170875.1 Candidatus Dormiibacterota bacterium
TCGGAGTGGAAGGTCATGGAGATCGTGGCGGCCGGGAACTGGCGCTGGGTGACGTGGCGGATGGTCTCCAGGTCGGCGTTGCTCAGGATCGGGGTCGGCACCTCCAGCCTCTTGGCCTGGGCGGGCCCCTGCTCGAGGAGGTTGCCCCCCGCCCCGAGACTGGTCGCCAGCGACATCACCAGCTCCTCGCGGATGGGGTCGATCGGCGGGTTGGTGACCTGGGCAAAGAGCTGCTTGAAGTACGCAAAGAGGTTGACCGGCCGCTCGCTGAGGACGGCGAGAGGAGCGTCGTTGCCCATCGAGCCCACCGGCTCCTCGCCGTCTCTCGCCATCGGGGCGAGGAGCACCTTCAGCTCCTCCTCCGTGTAGCCGAAGATGCGATGCTGGATGAGGAGGGTGCCGGAGTCGGGGTCGGGTGGGTCGGCGACCCGGGCCAGCTCGTCGAGACGGACGGCGCCCTGGCGGATCCACTCCCGGTAGGGGTGGCGCCGGCTGAGCACGCTCTTGACGGCGTCGTCGTCCAGGATCTCGCCGGCCTCGGTGTCGACCAAGAGGAGGCGACCGGGCTCCAGCCGCCACTTCTTGACGATGCGGTCCTCGGCGATGGGCAGCACCCCGGCCTCGGAGGCCATCACCACCCAACCGTCCTTCGTGACCAGCCAGCGGGCCGGCCGGAGGCCGTTGCGGTCGAGGGTGGCGCCGATCAGGCGGCCGTCGGTGAAGGCGATCGCGGCGGGGCCATCCCAGGGCTCGATGAGCGAGGCGTGGAACTCGTAGAAGGCGTGCCGCTCCTCGTCCATGAGCGGGTTCCGGTCCCAGGCCTCGGGGATCATCATCATGATCGCGTGCTCGACCGAGCGACCGGCCATGGTCAGGAGCTCAAGCGCGTTGTCGAACTGGCTCGAGTCCGAGCCCAGCTCGTCGATCACCGGGCGGAGCTTGCTGATGTCGGCGCCGTAGTGCGGGCTGCGGAACTTCGACTGGCGGGCCCGCATCCAGTTGACGTTGCCCCGCAGCGTGTTGATCTCACCGTTGTGGGCGCTGAGGCGGAAGGGCTGGGCCAGGTCCCAGCGGGGCAGGACGTTGGTGGAGAAGCGGGCGTGGACCATGGCGAGCCGCGAGACCGTGACCGGGTCGCGGAGGTCCGGGTAGAAGGCGGGCAGCTGGTCGGCGGTGAGCATCCCCTTGTACACCAGGGTCCGGCTGCTGAGGCTCGCCAGGTGGAAGCGGTCGCGGGTCAGCCCGACCGCGTCGCTGCGCCGCTCGATGACCCGCCGGAGGACGTAGAGGCGGCGTTCCAGGGGGTCGCCCTCGAGGCCGAAGGCGCCGACGAAGAGTTGGCGGATGACCGGCATCCCGGCCAGGGCGGTCGGCCCGGCGCACGCCGGCTCCACCGGGATGTCGCGCCAGCCGAGCAGCCGGAGCCCCTCGTCGTGGCAGGCGGTGGCGACCAGCGCCTCGCAGTCNNCCGGAGTCCCGGCGCAGGAGGGCGTCGGGGAGCTGGATCAGGATGCCGGCGCCGTCACCGCTCAGCGGGTCCGAACCGGTGGCACCGCGGTGGCCCAGGTTGCAGAGCGCCTCCAGGCCGGAGCTGACGATCTTGTGGGTCGGCTCCCGGTGCAGAGTGGCCACGAAGGCGACCCCGCAGTTGTCGTGGTGCAGCCGCGGATCGTGCAGGCCCCGCACCCGGTACGGATCGCTGAGGTGTTCGGGTAGGCCGGGCTGGGGTGGCATGGTACGGGTGGGTTGCTCCGGAGAGTGGGCGGACGGACACCCGACGGGCGCCGGCCGGAGGCTCCCCGGACTGCGCGCCTGCGCGGGGCCGTCGTCGGGCTGGACTTCGAGATTACCAGGAACCTGGCGATTCGTGCCAAGCGTCAGGGTGTGCGAAACAGGCCTGTGCATCGTGTAGGCGACCGCGATCGGGGCGGAGGTCCCACCTCGGCCACTGCCACACGTCCCGAATTCCGCTAGGATCGGTCCCCGATGGCAGCGCAGGTGTCGCCGGTGG
>PMYJ01000176.1:2084-7964 GCA_003170875.1 Candidatus Dormiibacterota bacterium
TACTACTACCGCAAGTCCTATTACCGCGCCTTCTTCTGGGACCCGCCGGCATGCGCGGTCGGCGAGCTCCGGCGCCGTGGCTACCGGGGTGAGAGCCGCCTCCCCATGGTGCTCAACAATCTCCATCGCTTCTTCTGGTACCCGGCGGCGATCGTCGTGATCCTGCTCTGGGTGGACGCCTTCGCCTCCTTCGACGACGGCGGGCACCTCTACCTCGGCCTCGGCACCCTGATCCTGCTGGTCAACGCCGTCCTGCTCTCCGGCTACAGCCTGGGCTGCCACGCCTTCCGCCACGCGGCTGGTGGAGGCCTCGATTGCTACTCCTGCTCCCAGGCCGGCAAGGCCCGCTTTCGGCTCTGGCGGTGGGTCACCGTGTTCAACGGTCACCACGCCACCTGGGCCTGGGTCAGCATGTTCAGCGTGGTGGCCGCCGAGGTCTACATCCGCCTCCTCCAGGCCGGCATGCCTGACCCGCACCTCCTGGTGAAATGAGCGAGAGCTATCAGACCCGGGAATGCGACGTGCTCGTGGTGGGCGCGGGGGGTGCCGGGCTGCGCGCCGCCATCGCCGCCGCGGAGGCCGGCTGCTCGACCCTGGTGGTCAGCAAGTCACTCCTCGGCAAGGCCCACACGGTCATGGCCGAGGGCGGCATCGCCGCCGGGCTCGCCAACCTCGACACCCCCGACAGCTGGGAGGTCCACTTCGCCGACACCATGCTCGGCGGCCAGCTCATCAACAACTGGCGGATGGTCGACCTCTACAGCCGCGAGGTCATCGACCGGGTCTACGAGCTGGAGCGCTGGGGTGGGCTGTTTGACCGCACCGACGACGGGCTGATCATGCAGCGGGCCTTCGGAGCGCACAGCTGGAAGCGGCTGTGCCACGTGGGGGATCGCACCGGGCTCGAATTGATCCGCACCCTCCAGGACAAGATGGTGCACACGGCCGGGACCGACGTGCTGATGGAGTGCACCCTCACCCGGTTGCTCACCCACGGCGACCGCGTCTGCGGTGCCTTCGGCTACCTCCGCAACACCGGCGAGCTGATCGTCATCCGCGCCGGCGCGGTGGTGATGGCGAGCGGCGGCTGGGGCCGGATGTTCCGCTACACCTCCAACAGCTGGGAGGGCACCGGCGACGGCGCCGCCATGGCCTTCGAGGCGGGCGCCGAGCTGCAGGACATGGAGTTTGTCCAGTTCCACCCCACCGGGATGATCTGGCCGCCGGGCGCGCGCGGCATCCTGGTGACCGAGGCTGTCCGGGGCGAGGGCGGCATCCTCCGCAACTCCGAGGGTGAGCGCTTCATGGAGCGGTACGACCCCGTCAAGAAGGACCTCTCCAGCCGCGACGTGGTCGCCCGCTCCATTTACAAGGAGGTGGTCGCGGGCCGGGGCTCTCCCCACGGCGGCGCTTTCCTGGACATCGCGAGCCGGCGCAGCGCCGCCGACATCCGTAAGCGGCTCCCCTCGATGTGCGATCAGTTCGAGGCCCTGGCCGGGGTGGACATCAGCAAGGAGCCGATGGAGATCGGCCCCACCATCCACTACACGATGGGGGGTATTCGGGTCGACGCGGAGACCGCGGCGAGCACCGTCCCCGGGCTCTACGCGGCCGGCGAGGCGGCGGCGGGGCTGCATGGGGCCAACCGGCTGGGCGGCAACTCCCTGGGGGACATCCTGGTCTTCGGTCGGCGCGCCGGCGAGGCGGCCGCCTCGTCCGCCAAGGGCCTGGGCGCCAGGCCGGCCGTCTCCAAGAAGCAGCTCGCGGACGCGGGGGCGGCCGTCCTCCTCCCGCTCGCGCACGACCTCGGGGAGAAGGCGGAGAACTCGTACGTCATCCACCGCGCCCTCCAGGAGGCGATGCAGGACGACGCCGGCATCGGCCGCAGCGAGGAGTCGCTGAACCGGGCGCTCACGGCCATCGGGGAGCTCACCGAGCGGAGCAAGCGGATGCGGGTCGGCGGCGGGCGCGTGCTCAATCCCGGCTGGCACACCTGCCGCGACGTCCTGTCCATGCTCACCGTCTCCGAGGCGATCGTCCGCTGCGCCATCGCCCGCCGGGAGTCGCGGGGCTCGCAGTGGCGCTTCGACTTCCCCGACAAGGACGCCCACCTCGGGCAGATCAACCTGGTGGCCCGCAAGCGCGGCGGTGCCATGAAGGTGGAGGAGCGCGCCAACGAGCCGATGCCCGACGACGTGGTCACGCGGCTGGCGCGGAGCCGGTTCTTCGATCCGGCCACGCTGCCGCTCCGCTACGCCGGCAAGGTCCCGGCCCCGAGCCCGGAGGGGCACTGATGGCCGGCGCGGTGCCCCAGCCGAGCGACGCGGTGCCCCAGCCGGGCGCCGGGCTGTCCTCGACGGTCGATGGGCCGCCCACCCCCGAGAGCGGGCTCACCGGGCAGACCATCACGCTGCGCGTCTTCAAGGGCCAGCCCGGCGGCGAGATGGGCTACGCGACCCATGAGGTCCCCGAGGTCACCCAGATGGTGGTGCTCGACGCCGTGCACTGGGTGCAGCGCAACGAGGACAGCGATCTTGCCTGCCGCTGGAACTGCAAGGCCGGCAAGTGCGGTTCGTGCAGCGCGGAGGTCAACGGGCGCCCGGTCCTGATGTGCAAGACGCGGATCGACACCCTGCCCCGCGGGCCGGTCACGGTCCAGCCGATGAAGTCCTTCCCGCTGATCAAGGACCTGGTCACCGACGTCTCGCGCAACTACGAGATCAACAAGCTGATCCCGCCCTTCACCGCCGCCCCCGACGACGGCACCCCGTGGCGGATCCAGCAGATGGACATCGACCGCCTCTACGAGCACCGNNCACGACCTGAGCGCGCGCTTCTTCGGGCCGCGCTTCTTCGTCCGGGTGGCGAGCCTGGAGATGCACCCCAAGGACATCCTGGACCGCCGCGATCTGCTCCGTGACCAGGGCGGGCTCAGCTACTGCAACATCACCAAGTGCTGCACCGAGGTCTGCCCCGAGAACATCCACATCACCGACAACGCGATCATCCCGCTCAAGGAGCGGGTGGCCGACGCGCATTGGGACCCGGTGCAATGGCTCGGCCGCAAGCTGCGTGGGCGAGGGGCCAAGCCGGTGGCGGGGGAGTCGGCGGCGGCGGAATGAGGCGGCAGCGGAAGCGGTGATCGCGGCGATCGTCCTGGCCGCGATACTCGCCGTCCTGGTGCTCTGCTTCATCGCCTTCTACCGCTACTCCCGGACCCCGGAGTGGGGCGACTCTGACGTCCGCAAGGCGGCGCTCGAGCTGCTGATGTCGATCGGCCCGCTGTGGGGGATGCATTTCAAGGCGCCGCGCCCGGAGCTTCCGACGGCGGCCACGCCGGGCCCCGAGCCGGAGCCGCTGCCCACCTGGGGCGACGACGAAGAGCCGCCCCCGGCACTGGGCCAGGGGTAGCCGCCGGTCGGGGGGTGGCTGCCGGTCAGTCCTCGTCGTGGTGAAGGAGGCTCGGCATGAGGGGGTCGATCTGGAGCCGGTTGGCCTCGATGACCCCGACGATCTCCTCGACCGCGGCGGCCGAGCGGTGCAGGGCGGCCTGATCCTCACCGCTCAGATCCATCTCCACCACCTCGACCAGGCCACCCCAACCGAGCCGGACCGGGACCCCGCTGAACACTCCGGTGACGCCGTACTCCCCGTGGAGGTGGACGCTGCAGGGGAGGATCTGCTGGGTGTCGAGGAGGATGGCGTCGATCATCTGGACCACCGCCGCGCCCGGTGCGTAGTAGGCGCTGCCGGTCTTCAGCAGGCTGACGATCTCGGCGCCGCCGTCGCGGGTCCGCTGCACGATCTGCTCCAGCCGCTCGGGGGCGATCAGCTGGGCCACCGGCCTTCCGGCGACCGTCGTCAGCTGGGTGAGCGGGACCATGGTGTCGCCGTGTCCGCCCAGCACATAGGCCTGGACGTCGCGCACCGACGCGCCCAGCTCCTGGGCGATGAAGGTCCGGAAGCGTGCCGTGTCGAGGACCCCCGCCATCCCGATCACCCGCTGGCGGGGGAAGCCGCTGACCGCGAAGGCGACCTGGGCCATGGCGTCGAGCGGGTTGCTCACGATGATCAGCACGGCCTGAGGGGACGCCGCCGAAGCCTGCCGCACCACCCCGCTGACGATGCCCGCGTTGGTCATCACGAGGTCGTCGCGCGACATCCCCGGCTTGCGGGCCACGCCGCTGGTGACCACCACGATGTCGCTGCCCGAGGTCTCCTCGTAGCCGTTGGTGCCGGTGACCTGGCTGTCGTGTCCGACGACCGGCCCCGCCTCGAGGATGTCCAGTGCCTTGCCCTGCGGCAGGCCCTCGACGATGTCGACCAGGACGATGTCGGCGTAGTCTCGCTCGGCGAGACGCAGGGCCACGCTGGCGCCGACGTTACCCGCGCCGACGACGGTGATCTTGTGGCGCACGGGGCTGCCTCCGATGGGGTGGGGCGGACATCCCGATTGTAGAAAGGCCGCGACCCGGAGGCGGCGCCGGTACCGGCACCCGCGGCGGTCTCGGCACCGGTGCCGGTCCCGGTGGTGCGATCCTTGCGGGCATGACGACGCGCAGGCGGCTTCCCCGCGGTGCCCGCGACCGGGCGGCGACCGCCGTGGAGCGGCTCGCGAGCGAGTACCCGGTGGCGAAGTGCGCCCTGGTTCACGATGGTCCGCTCCAGCTCCTGGTCGCGACCATCCTCTCCGCCCAGTGCACCGACGAGCGGGTCAACCTGGTGACTCCCCAGCTCTTTGCCCGCTACCCCGACGCGGCCGCCTTCGGCGGGGCCGACCCCGCCGAGTTGGAGGAGCTGATCCGCAGCACCGGCTTCTTCCGAGCCAAGGCCCGCTCGATCATCGAGATGAGCGAGGAGGTGGTGGCGCGCTTCGGCGGAGAGGTGCCCGACCGGATGGAGGAGCTGGTCACCCTCCGCGGTGTCGGCCGCAAGACCGCCAACGTCGTCCTGGGCGTCGCCTTCGGCAGGCCGGGGTTCGCCGTGGACACCCACGTGACCCGGCTCAGCGGTCGCCTCAAGCTCACCGCGTCGACGGATCCGGTGGAGATCGAGCAGGACGTCTGCTCCATGGTCCCTGCCGCGGAGTGGACCGCGCTCGGGCTCCGGCTGATCCTGCACGGCCGCCGGGTCTGCGCGGCGCGCAGCCCGCGCTGTCCGGTTTGCGTCCTCAATGACATCTGCCCGTCGGCGGAGATCGCCGGCCTGAGGCCGCCGCGGGCGACCCGGCCACGGGCCGCGGGTGCGCGCCGCTGATCACGGAGCACCCTCGCAAGCCGCCTGAGGGTGGCGTTCGGGTAACGGGGGGGCGGGCCGCGGCGCCGGTCAGGTACCATGCGGGCGTCCAAACAGTCATGCCCGTCGAGTGACAGTTACTTCCGCACCGCTTCCGTCCGCCCTGGAGCCGGCCGAGACCGACGAAACCAGGACGAGCAACTCGCGACCCCTCCACGCCGGCCACCGCCTGCCGGTCGCGAGCCCCGGGCCGCGCCTTCCCGGCATCCACCGCCCGGAGGGTCTGGCCGCCGCGGCTCGCCCGGGTGACGTTCCCCAACCGCAGCATCTCCATCTACCCGCCTGGTTGCGGCGCGCCCACGGTCAGGCGCGTCCGATCCTCGCCGACCTGATCGGCAACCTCTCCGGCGAGCCCCGCCAGCAGTTCTCCGCACACGTCGCGGAGCTGGTCGAGGGGATGAGCTCCGGCAAGTTCAGCCTCGCCTGGCAGTACCCGCGCCTCATCGACGAAGGGTGGGCGCTGGTGGAGCGGCAGCGCGCCGAGGCCGAGGAGGAGGCCAAGCGGCGCCGCGGTCTGGAGAGCGCACGGCGGCGTGTCGCCGATCAGCTCCGTGATGCCGGTGCCCGGCTGACCCCGGAGACGGC
>PMYJ01000048.1 GCA_003170875.1 Candidatus Dormiibacterota bacterium
GAAGACGAGGCTGACGATCACCCAGAGGGTGACGATCCCCTGGACCACGCGCCGGATGACGAATCGGATCATCGCGCCTCCGTTCCGCCGCTGAGGCGATCGGTGTCGGCGCGCGCCGACGCGTCCGGCCCGCCGCCGACCACCACCTTCTTGCGGCGGTTGGCGAAGAGGCGCTCGGTCCGAGGGTCGAGGGCGTCTCGCACGGAGTCGCCGAGCAGGTTGAAACCGAGGGTGGTGATCAGCAGCGCGACGGAGGGGAAGACCCAGAACCACCAGGCCCCGAACCCCGCCGACCCCTGGTCGTCGGCGAGCATGTTGCCCCAGGTCGGGGTCGGCGGCCCCACCCCGACGCCCAGGTAGTCGAGGGTGGCCTCGAAGACGACGGCCACCGGGACGAGCAGGGTGCCCAGGACGATCACCGGTGCGATGAGGTTGGGGAGGATGTCGACGAACATGATCCGGAAGCTGCCCGCGCCGATGGAGCGGGCCGCCTCGACATATTCCTTCTCCTTCTGGGAGAGGGTTTGGCCGCGCACGATCCTGCCGATGGCGGCCCAGGAGAAGAAGGCGATCACGCCGATGGTGAGCGGGAGGCTCCCCCCGAAGACGGCGGCGAGCACGATAGCCGCCAGCACGTAGGGGAAGGAGAGGACGGCGTCCATCATCCGGGCCAGCAGGGCGTCGATCCAGCCGCCGTAGTAGCCGGAGACCAGTCCGAGGATGGTGCCCCCGACGGTGGCGAGCAGCGTGGCCAGCACGCCGACCAGCAGCGAGATGCGGGCCCCGTAGGCGACCCGCACCAGGATGTCGCGCCCGACGTTGTCGGTGCCGAGCAGGAAGCCGGCCTGGCCCGGACCGTAGGGCTGACCGAAGGAGTCGGTTCCGTTGACCAGGTCGGGGTTATAGGGGCTGTGCCCGGTGAGCGCCGAGAGCACGGGGGCCACGACGGCCAGCAGCGCCATCAGGACGATCATTCCGGCGGCCAGCCAGGCAATCCGGTCGGAACGCAGCCGGGCGAATGCCAGCCGCAGCGGGCTGCGTCCCTCGATGGCCCGCCCGGCGTCCAGCGCCTCCAGGGACTGGTCCTCGTCGGCGACGAGCGCCGCGGAACCGACATCGAAGGGGGAGAGGCTCACACCGTCTCCTCCTCGCCGGCGCCCGGTGAGGTCGCAACGAACTCCGTCACCGCCGCGCTGATAGCTGGCTCCGCGCCCACCAGCTGCTCCCCGGGGGCCACGGGGAAATGACACGCGGTCAGATGCCCGCCTGGATCGCCGGCCTGGACCCGCAGGGGAGGCTCCTCGACCGAGCAGAGGGGCTGTGCCTTCGGGCAGCGGGTGTGGAAGCGGCAGCCGGATGGCGGGTTGATCGGTGACGGAACGTCACCGTAGAGGACGACCCGGTGCGACGAGCGCGCCTTCTCGGGGTCAGCCACCATCGAGGCCGAGAGCAATGCGGCGGTGTAGGGGTGTCGAGGAGAGCCGAAGAGCTCGGCGGTATCGGCCATCTCCACGATCTTGCCCAGGTACATGACCGCCACCCGGTCGCTGACGTGCTCCACCACGGCGAGATCGTGGGCGATGAAGACGTAGGTGAGGCCGAATTCCCCCTGCAGGTCCTCGAGCAGGTTGATGATCTGGGCCTGGACGGATACGTCCAGGGCGGAGACGGGCTCGTCGCAGACGATCAAGCTCGGCCGCAGCGCCAGAGCGCGGGCCACCCCGATGCGCTGCCGCTGCCCTCCGGAGAACTCGGAGGGGAAGCGGTTGTAGTGCTCGGGGTTGAGGCCCACAACCTCCATCAGCTCCTGGACCTGGCGCTTGCGCTCGCCGCCGTCGGCGATGCCGTGGATGGCCAGGGGGTCGCCGATGATCGAGCCGACCCGGCGCCGGGGGTTGAGCGAGCCGAACGGATCCTGGAAGATCATCTGCATGCGGCGCCGGTACGGGCGCAGCTGTCCGGCCGAGAGCCGGGTGATGTCGACCCCATCGAAGATCACCCGGCCCGAGGTGAGCGGGTGGAGCCGGGTGATGCAGCGCGCCAGGGTCGACTTGCCGCAGCCGGTTTCGCCCACCAGGCCGAGGGTCTCGCCGCGGCGGACCTCCAGGCTCACCCCCTCGACGGCCTGCACCCTGCCGATCTGGCGTTTGAAGAAGATGCCGCGCCTGATGGGGAAGTGCTTGACCACGTTCTCCAGCTGGAGCAGCGGGCGGTCCCCCGCCGGTGCGGCCGCGAGGGTGGGCTCATTGCTCGCCGGGTTCACGGGTGTGGCGGCCTCAGACATGCGCGACACCCCCTCGCGCGCGAGCGCCGGAGATGGCCGCGCGGAGCCGCGCGATGGCCGGACCCCGCCGGCCCTCGACGAAACGCTGCCGTGCAGCGTCGGCCGCCGCATCGACGCCCACGACGTCGGGCGGGAGCCAGCAGGCGGACAGGTGTCCCTCGCCGCCGCTCACCGGGACGAAGGGGGGCTGGTCGCGCACGCAGACGTCCATGGCGAAGGGACAGCGCGGGTGGAAGGCGCAGCCGCTCGGGATGCGGATGAGGCTGGGCGGCTGGCCGACGATCGGCACCAGGCGGCCGCCGCTCCCGGCCGCCCCCGGGATGGAGGCGAGCAGCCCCCGCGTGTAGGGGTGGTGAGGGCTGTGGAAGATAGTTCGGTAGTCCGCCCGCTCGGCACCGCGACCGGCGTACATCACCAGCACCGAGTCCGCCACCGTGGCCACCAGGCCGAGGTCGTGCGTGATCACGATCATGGCCATCCCGAGCTCCCGCTGCATGCCGCCCAGCAGCTCCATGAGCTGGGCCTGGACGGTGGCGTCCAGGGCGGTGGTGGGCTCGTCGGCGATCAGCAGCTTGGGCCGCAGCGCCAGGGCCATGGCGATCATGGCGCGCTGACGCATGCCCCCGGAGAGCTCGTGGGGGAAGGACTGAACCCTCCGCTCCGGCTGAGGGATGCTCACGAGCCGGAGCAGCTCCACCGCCTGCCGCATCGCCTCCGCGCGGCTGGTGCGGCGGTGAGTCCGGATCGCCTCACAGATCTGCCAGCCCACCCGGTAGTAGGGGTGGAGGCTGGAGAGCGGATCCTGAAAGATCATGGCGATCTCGGCCCCCCGGACCGCCCGGAGCTGCTCCGGACCGAGCGCCAGCAGCTCCTTGCCCTCGAAGAGGGCGGACCCGCTGACGTCCGCCCCGGGGTTGAGGCCGAGCAGGCTGAGCGCGCTCACGCTCTTGCCGGACCCGGTCTCGCCCACGATTCCCAGGGTCTGACCCGCCTCCACGTCGAAAGAGAGACCCCGAACCGCCCTCACCACCCCGTCAGAGGTGGGGAAGGAGACGGTCAGGTCACGGACACTCAGCAGGCTCATGGGGGTGAGTGAGCGGTTGCCTCTATCCCAGGGCTGGTAAAGGATGTCTCACGATACGCCGATCCGATCGGGTCACATTCGTCGATGCCGCCGGGGTCGTGGCCTCGGGCGGGCCGGCGGGCCGGCCGCCTCCGCCGCGACCGCGGCGGAGGCGCCGACCCGGGTTCCGTTTCCGCCGGGGAGCGGGCAGGCTCCCTCAGCGAACGGAGAAGGTCAACTCAGCCAGATGTCGGCGAGGTTGTACTGTGCCGAGAAGGGGTTGTAGATGGCGTTGTGGACCGTGGACGCACGCATCAGGTTGGTGAGCTGGCCCTGGAAGGGGATGAAGGGGGCCTGCTCCATGACCGCCTTGTTGGCCTGCTGCCAGTAGGTGGTGGCCTGCGCCAGCGTGGGAGCCGTCTCAGCCTTGGTGATCAGGCTGTCGACGGTCGAGTTGCTGAAGTCGCCCCAGTTGGTGCCTGGGAAGTTGTTGCTGCCGAAGAGGTCGGGGAGGATCGACCGGGCATCGGCGGGACCGTACCAGTCGGGAACCCAACCGGGCTCGGTGATGTCCCATCCCGAGCTGGCCAGCGCGCTGGCCGAGGTCTGCAGGATGCCCGAAGAGGTGTAGTAGCCCTGGGAGATGCCCTTGCCCGTGACGGTCACCCCGCAGGCCCCGAAGTCCTTCTGGACCTCCTCGAAGATGGCCGGGTGGTTGCCGTCGGTGCGATAGGCGTCGGTGATGGTGAACCCGTTCGGGTACCCGGCCGCCTTGAGCAGCGACTTGCACTTGGCGGCGTCACCCTCGTTGTTGGTGGTGGGGTACGGGTCGTAGCCTGAGATGTAGCCCTCCGCGCCGGGGCCGAAGACCTGGTTCAGGGGCACGTTGAAGTCGGTGCCGCCGTAGATCTTGGCCAGCGCCGCCTTATTGATGGAGTATTCGAGGGCCTGGCGGACCTGGACCTTCTGGAGCGGAGTGCTCGCCTGGAGGTTGAAGACCAGGTAGGGGTTGGTGATCCCCGGGGAGGGGAAGCTGCCGAACTCCGCGTTGCTGTAGTTGGCCAGGCCGGCCAGCGACGAAGCCGGGACCGTGGTGTTCCACTCCAGGTCCAGCGTGCCGGCCTGGATCTCCTGCTGCACCTCGTCGGCGGCCGCGGCGGCGCCGAGCGTCTCATTGATGTCGATCTGCGCCACGTAGCGGTGGTGGATCGGGTCCGCGCTCCAGCTGGTGGCGGTGCTGTTCGTGCCCGTGGTGGCGCCCCAGTAGGGGTTGGGTACCAGCACGATCTTCTGACCCGGCGTGTAGGTCTGAACCTCGTAGGGGCCGTCGGACCAGATCGGGTTGCCAGCCGTGAAGGGCACGTACTTCAACGACGATGGCGGTGCCGCGGCCGCGAAGAACATCGCCATGATGTTCGGGAAGTCCGACGCGGGCGCGGAGAGGGTTACGACCAGGGTCGAGCTGTTCGGGGTCGAGAGTCCCGAGATCGGGTTGCCGGTGATGTAGGCCGCCCGCTGAGCCGCCGTGTCGGTGGCCGGGAGCGCCTCGAACCCGGTGCAGAAGCTGCTGTAGCCCGCGATGGTGGAGGTGTAGTAGCTGGGGTTGCCACTCGGGGCCAGGGTCGGGTCGCACTCACGCTCGAGACCGGTCACGAAGTCCTGGGAGGTCACCGGTGTCCCGTCGTCGGGGGCGACCGCTGCACCCGTGGCCGGGTCGGTCACCGCCCACCTCATCCCCGACCGGATCTTGAAGGTGTAGGTCAACCCGTCGGAGCTGACCGTGTCGGAGCTGGCGGCGTCGGGGACGAGCGACGTCGCCTTGTTGAAGTCGGTGTTAGGCGGGTAGCCGACCAGGGTCCGGTCCATCGTCAGGAGCACGCTGTAGCCGATGGTGTCGTACTCGCCCTGCGGGTCGAGCGTCCCGGAGACGTCGGTGGAGCCGGCAAGGCTCAGCGTCCCGGTCGGTGTCGACGGCGCTGTCCCCTTGGAGTTGGCGTTGGCCGCGAGCCACGAGACCGTCGACGTGTTCCAGCTCGTGGGGTTGATATTGGCGACGTTGGTGCTGGTGGGACTGCTGCTGCTGCTGCTGCTGCCGCAGGCGGCCGCGCCGATGGCGGCCATCCCCACGACGATCCACAGCCGGGGAGGCAGGTGACCCCCCCCGTCCCGGCGATCTTTACGCTCAGACGGTTCCACGGACATGACGCCCTCCTTTCTGGCAGCGCCCGGCATTTAGGCCGGCGTGCCGGCTACTTTGCACGTGGCCCCGGGGAAGCGGTCTGGGGGGCCCGGGTCGCGCAACGAGGGCGCAGCCCCACGCCGTGTGCTCGAGGAAGCGGAGCTCCCCGCGGCCAGCCGCCGCCCACTCGAAACCACGGCGCCCCGATCGGTCAAACGCCGACCTCGGTGCCAACTCATGCGCCGTTCAATGTACGCCTCAGTGCGGCGAGCGGTATCACCCAATGGGGTGATACACAACTCAGGTCGGGTCGAATGCATCCAACGTCTCTCACCTCATGCCTGCTGGGAGCGGATCGGCGGTGCGCTCAGGATGGGCCGGAGGGAACCCGGCAGCTTCGGTCTCCGACAACAGCCGTCCGGAGTGGTGGTTTGTACCCCGCACCCGATCCGGCCAGGCCTTGCTGTGTCCGACGCTCAGGCGCCGGCCGGTTCCAAGGTCGCCGGCGCCGGTGGGACGGGCGGGCCGGGACGGAGCGCCGTCAGACCGCTCAGGTGGAACCGGCGGCGCGCGATGGCGTAGGCGACGAAGCCCATCAGGGTCGCGAACCCCTTGTCGCCGATCCGCTGGAGGAGGGCGGCCGCGGTGGCGGTGGCCGGGTCGACGCCGGCCAGGACGAGCAGTCCGACCACGCTCGCCTCGGCGGCCCCGATCCCCCCGGGGATCAGGCTGACGGCACCAGCAACGTAGGACGCCGCCAGGACAAAGGAGGCCATCGGCCAGCTCAGGTCGGTGCCGCTCAAGCCGTGGACGACCAGCCAGAAGAGGGTGACGCCCACCCCCGCCCCGGCCACGCTGAGCACCGACCAGCCGAGGGTCTTGGGCTGGTGGAGCAGCACGACGGTGTCCTGGCGCAGGTGGTCGACCTGCCCGGTGAAGCGGCGCAGCACCGGGGTGCGCTCGACCAGGCGGTGGACAAGGTGGAAGCAGGGCGGAACCAGCAGCAGCACCATGACGAAGGCGATCCCGCAGAGGGCCACGATCAGGCCGGGGAGGGCGCGGTGGAGGGAGAGCACCCCGGGGACGGCGATGAGGATGAGGATCAGCATGAAGATCAGCTCCTGCACGGTCACCGTGGCGACCACCTCGCCGAACTCGACGTCACCGGACGCCTCGCTGGCGAAGACCGCCCGGGTCAGCTCGCCGAGCGGCAGCATCCCGGTCGACTGCCCGGCGATGTTGAGCAGGATGCTGTCGCCGACGCTGATCCCGGCCCCGATGTCGCGGAGGAGGAAGTACCAGCGCAGCCCCTGGAGGACATAGAAGGAGGCGGAGAGGGCCAGGATCACCGGGATCAGCAGCAGGTCGAATCGGGAGATGGCCCGGCCAAGCACCCCGGGATTGCTGGCCACCACCAGGGCCACCACCGCCGCCACCCCAAAACCGGTGGGGATGAGCTGGGCCGGGCGGAAGCGGCGCCGCCGCCCGGGGCTCGGGTGGGGGACCGAGCCGGCGACGGGGTCGGCCTGCGGGTCGGCGGAGAGTGCGGTGCGCCGGCCTCGCCGCGGCGGCGAGTCGTCACGGGGCACGCTCAGGCGGCCACCTCGCAGGTGGCAGGGGCGGCGGCTGAGGTGGATGTGGAGGCAGAGGTCAGGACGGCCCGGGGAGAGGCCACCAGGCTGCCGAGGTGGAGCCGCCGGTGGATGGCGATGTAGGCGAGCACTCCGACGACCGACGGCACCCCGGTGAGCAGGAGCCGCTCCAGCAGCGCGACCGCCGCAGCCTGGCCGGCCGGAACCCCGAATCCCACCAGCACCCCGATCATGCTCGCCTCGTTGGCGCCGATCCCGCCGGGCAGGAAGCTGAGGGCGCCGCCCACATAGGCGACCGCCACCACCAGCAGGGCCACCCAATACCCGCGCTGGATGTTCATGGCGCGGAGGAGGAGCTCGAGCGCGCCGGCTGCGAGAGCGACCCGGGCCAGGTCGATGATCCCGCTGGCCAGGGCCACCGGCCGGGTGAGCAGGACGACGCTCTCCCGGCGCAGCATGTCCACCTGATCGGCGCTCTCACGGATGACCGGGACGGCCCCGACGAGCCGGCGGATTGGCCGGTACACGGCCGGCACCGCGAGGATGAGCAGGGTCGCTGCGATGCCTCCGAGCACGAACGCGGAGATCACCCAGCCCCCGGGGATGCCGATCAGGGCGGGGGTGGCGGCGAGCACCAGCAACGTGGTGAAGGTCAGATCCTGGACGGTCACCGTCGCGGCCGTGGCACCGAAGGGGACGCCTGTCGCCTGGGTCGCGAAGAGGGCGCGGGTGAGATCGCCGAGGGGCAGCACTGCGGTGACGGTCTGGCCGGCGAGGTTGATGAGCACCGACTCGTGGAGATGCAGCCGCACTCCGGCCGCCCGCAGCAGGAAATGCCAGCGCACCCCCTGGAGGACATAGAAGGCGACGGTCAGGAGCATCGCGGCTCCGACCAGACTGAGGTCGGTGCCGTGCAGCGCCGCGAGCACGCGCGACGGCTGGATCACGAGGAGCAGGCCGACCAGGCTGGCCAGCCCGACGACCAAGGGGACTAGACGGCGCCTCAGGTTCATGGCAGGGCCACCCGCGGGGAGAGCCGCTCCAACCGGCGGGCCTGCTCCGCAAGCCGGCGCAGGCCCGCAGCCAGGGTCCTCTGCTCGGCCTCGGTCATGGCCTCGACCGCACGCCGCAGCGGGCTGTCCCGGAGCACCCGGACCGCACCGACGAACTGGCGCCCTCGCACGGTCAGGTGGATCTCGACGCAGCGGCGGTCGTCGTGCCCGCGGTGACGGCGGACCAATCCCCGGTCCTCCAGACGGTCAAAGAGCCGGGTCGCCGAGGCGGCGGAGAGGCCGGCGGTCTCGGCCAGGTGCCCGGCGGTCTGCGGGCCGCCATCCCGGAGGCTGCGCAGGACGGCGAGCTGGGCGAGGGTCAGCCGGGCCTCGCGCCACAGCTCGGTCTGGAACCCGTCGGCCAGCAGGCTGGCCCCCAGGTACGCCCCCAGGACCTCGCGAACCTGGGGACTGAGACCTCCCTCAGCCTCGATCATTGTCACGAGGTCAATGGTACACATCGGGTCAGGAAAGCTCACGACCCCGTCCCGTGGGTCTGATGGCCTGCGAAATCGGATGCCTTCCTACCCTGACGCGCCAGGCCAGCGACCCGCACCGTGACAGCCTCCGGCTCACCTGCCGGCGCACGCTTGCCCGCCGCGGGGGCGGATAGTTACCATCAGAGAACTTTCAGGGGACGTGGAGGAGAAGCATGTCCGTGCTTGCCGACACCCAGTTCTCCGCCGCCGACGCCATCGCGGAGGGTGAGCCGGTCGTTTTCGCGCCCGACGAAGCCCAGCCTGCGCTCCCTCTCTCGCTGAGCCGCCATCTCCCTCTGGTCGAGGACGCCCTGCGCTGGGCGCTCCCCTCCACCACCTCTCCACTCGGGAAGATGTGCGCGTACCACCTCGGTTGGGTCTCCCCCGACGGGACACCCACCGGAGGCGGCGGGGGGAAGCTGTTCCGGGCGTCGCTCACCCTCTGGGCCTGCGAGGCGTGCGGCGGTGAGGTCGACTGGGCGATCCCGGCCGCGGCGGCCGTCGAGCTGATCCACAACTTCACCCTGGTCCACGACGACATCCAGGACGGCGACTCCACCCGGCGGCACCGGCCGACGGTGTGGGCGATCTGGGGTGAGGCCCAGGGGATCAATGCCGGCGACGGCCTCTTCGCCACGGCCTACATGGCGCTGCTGGCCCCCGGCCCCCGCTCCGACCGGCGCATGCGGGCCGCTCGCGGTCTCAGCCAGGCGGTGCTCGAGGTCATCGAGGGGCAAAGCCTCGACCTCGCCCTGGAGGGCCGGCCGGACACCCCGCGCGCGACCTACGTCCGGCTGATCACGGCCAAGACGGGGGCCCTGCTCGGGGCATGCATGGAGATGGGGGCGATCCTCGCCGGGGCCTCGCCGCGGACGGTGACCAAGCTCCGCAACGCCGGCCGCCTTCTCGGCGAGACCTTCCAGATCCGGGACGATTGGCTGGGGAGCTTCGGCGACCCGGATCGGACCGGCAAGGGGCGCACCTCCGACCTGGCCCGGCGCAAGCTGACCTACCCAGTGGTGAGCGCCTTCTCCCGGGCTTCGTACGCGGAGCAGCGCCGGCTCTGCCAGCTCTACGCCGACCCCGAGGCGGAGGACGGCGAGGACCAGATCCGCGACATGCTGGGCTCACTGGGCGAGCCTGCCGCGACTGCGGCGGCGGCGACGCAGACTGTCAACGCGTCGATGTCCGCGGTCGCCAGCTCCGGACTGGAGGCTCGGTGGGTCGATGACTTCGCGGCGATCGCACGTTTCGTTGCCCACCGCACCGGCTGACGGAGCAGCCCGCGTGACGCCCGCGCGCTCGGCTGACGAGGCCTAGCCGTGGCTGCCGGCAGCGCCTCCCCCCTGCCCGACGATCCTCCGGGCATCGTCGACCGGAAGGCGGAGCACATCCGGATCAACCTCGAGGAGGACGTGGCCGCCAAGGGTGTGACCACGGGCTTCGAGCGCTACCGCTTTGTCCACCGCGCCCTCCCCGAGATCGACCTGGAGTCGGTGAGCCTGGAGACGTCGTTCCTGGGGCGCCGGCTGGGTGCCCCCCTCCTCTTCTCGTGCATGACCGGGGGCACCCCGCGCGCCCGCCAGATCAACCGCACCCTGGCGGCGGCGGCGCAGCGCCACCGGGTGGCGATGGGCCTCGGCTCCTGCCGGGTGCTGCTGGAGCATCCCGAGGTGCTCGCCACCTTCGCGGTCCGCGACCTCTGCCCCGACGTGCCCCTGCTCGCCAACCTGGGCGCGGTCCAGCTCAATCTCGGGGTGGGGACAGCCGCCTGCCGCCGGATCGTCGACGTGCTCGAGGCCGACGCCCTGGTGCTGCACCTCAACCCGCTCCAGGAGGCGCTCCAGCCCGAGGGCGACACCCGCTTCGCCGGGCTCTTCCGCCGGATCGAGGCGCTCTGCGCGGCGCTCGAGATCCCGGTCATCGTCAAGGAGGTCGGCTGGGGGATCGCCCCCGACCTGGTGGCCGCCCTCTTCGATGCCGGTGTCGCTGCGGTCGACGTCGCCGGGGCGGGGGGCACCTCCTGGAGCGAGGTGGAGCGGCACCGGATCGCCGACCCGGTGCGGGCTCGGGTGGCGGCGGCCTTCGCCGACTGGGGGCTGCCCACCGCCGACGCGATCCGGCTGGCCCGGGAGGCCGCTCCCCGGGGGACCCTGATCGCGAGCGGCGGTATCCGGGGCGGGGTCGAGGTGGCGATGGCGATCGCCCTCGGCGCCGACCTGGCGGGCAGCGCCGGCTCGATGCTCCGGGCCGCCGACCTGGGCGAGGAGGCGCTTGACGCGGCTGTCGACGAGATCACCGACACGCTGCGCATCGCGATGTTCTGCGCGGGGGCCCGGGATGTCGGCAGCCTCTTCCGAGACGCCCGGCTCCTATCCCGGGCCGCAGGCGGCGCGGGGACCCCTGAGCTGCTTACAGGGGCTCGCCCCGCCCCACGCGGCAGGCCGCGCGGGGGCCCCCCCTCTTCCCACAGGGGCTCGCCGTCCCTCGCCGGCGCGGCAGAGCCGCGCTCGGCTCACCCCGCCATGGACGCGGCGCGGCAGAGCCGCGCTCGCCTCACCCCGCCTCAACACTCCGCCGCGGGCGGCGCGGCCACGCCGTGAGCGCCGAGGTCCGGGACGGTTCCGCATCGCTCAGCCGGCGCGAGGCCGACGCCCTCTGCCTCCGGATGGCCCGGCGCCACTACGAGAACTTCTCGGTCGCGTCGCTCGTGGTGCCCCGCCCGCTCCGGCTCCACCTGGCCCGGATCTACGCCTTCTGCCGGACCACCGACGACCTCGGCGACGAGAGCGGCGAGGACGCGCTCTGGCGGCTGCGGCTCTGGCAGTCCGAGGTCGAGGCCATGTTCCGGGGGCGCCCGCCCGTCCACCCGGTGCTGGTCGCCCTGGCCGGCACGGTCCGCCGCTTCGAGATCCCACCCGAGCCCTGCCTCGACCTGATCGCCGCCAACGTGCAGGACCAGCGGGTCAGCGCCTACGCCACCTGGGAGGAGCTGCGCGACTACTGCATGCTCTCGGCCGCCCCGGTCGGCCGGATGGTGCTCCGCCTCTTCGAGGTGGCGGACCCGCGGGCGGTGCCGCTCTCCGACGACGTATGCATCGGGCTGCAGCTCGCCAACTTCGCCCAGGATGTCGCCGTCGACCGGGGCAAGGGACGCACCTATCTGATCCAATCTGAGCTGGACCGTCTCGGCCTGCCCGGTGCGGTGGAGGCCATGTGCGACCGCGCCCTCCAGCTGCTCGGGTCAGGCCGTGAGCTGGAGCAGCTCCCCATGCCGGGACGGCTCCGCCTCCAGCTCCGCCTCTACCGCCGGGGCGGCGAGGCGATCATCGAGGCGATCCGCCGCGAGGGATTCCGGACCGATCGCAGCCGGCCGCAGGTCGCGACGGCGACCAAGCTCGGCCTGGTGGCCGGCGCCGTCTCGGAGGGTGTCCGCGCGCGGAGCGACGGCTCCCTGGCCGCCGCCGAGCGGTACTGCCAGCGGATGGCCCGCCGGGAGGCCGGCAACTTCTACTGGGGGTTCATCGCCCTGCCCCGCACCCAGCGGATCTCCATCTACGCGCTCTACGACTTCGCGCGGCAGATCGACGACGCGACCGACGGACCCGGGGCGACCGACGCCGGGGTCTGGCTCGACGTGAGCTCCGGGCGCCACGACCTGGAGCGCCCTCCCGCCGATGGAACTGCCCGCGCCCAGCTCGAGCTGCAACGGCGGCGACTGCGTCGGGCACTGGCGGGCGACCCCGCCGGCGACCCCGTGATGCAGGTTCTCGCCCGGGCGGTCCAGCGCCACAGCATCCCTGCCTCGGAGCTGGAGGAACTGGTGAGCGGGGTCGAGATGGACCTCCACCAGAATCGCTACGCCACCTGGGAGGAGCTGCGCGGCTACTGCCAGCTGGTGGCCGGGGTGGTCGGCCGGATGTGCGTGCGCATCTTCGGCTTCGACAGCGACGACGCCTTGGAGCGCGCCGACTCCCTGGGCGCGGCCCTCCAGCTCATCAACATCCTTCGGGACGTCCGGGAGGACGCCTCGCTGGGGAGGGTCTATCTTCCCCAGGACGAATTGGCCCGGTTCGGCGTCTCCGAGACCTCGCTTCTCGCCGGCCGGCCCGACGGCGCCTGGACCTCGCTCGTCGAGTTCGAGGCGGCCCGCGCGCGCCGCCTCTACGCTTCCGGGATCCAGGTCTGCGAGCACATCCCGGGACCCGCCCGCGCGTGCGTCCGCACCATGGCCGGGATCTACAGCGGCATCCTCGACCGCATCGAGGCGGAGCCCGAGCTGCCCCTCCGGCAGCGGGTGCGCCTCTCCTCCGGGGAGAAGGCGGGGGTGATGCTCCGCTCCTGGATGTCCTCGACCGCGGCGGGCCGCGGACGATGAAGACCGCACCGCCGGTGGCGGCTCCACGCGACGGCGTGACGGCGCTGGAGAGCGTGGACGCGGCCCCCGCCCGTCACGTCGCCGTCGTCGGCGCGGGGCTGGCCGGGTTGTCCGCCGCGCTGGCGCTGAAGCGCGAGGGCTGGAGGGTGACCCTGGTGGAGCGCAGCCGCCTGCTCGGCGGCAAGACCACCTCCTTCCAGCTCGGCGGGGTCGAGATGGACAGCGGCCAGCACGCGATCCTCGGCTGCTACACGAGCTTCCTGGAGTTCGTCGAGGAGCTGGGGATGCGGGGTGACCTCCGCATCCAGGAGCGCTTCGACGTGCTGATGCTCACCGAGACCGGTCGCGCCCGGCTCCGCGCCCTCCGCCTGCCCGCGCCGCTGCATCTGGCGCTCCCGTTCCTGCGTTTCCGGGCCCTCGGCCTCCGGTCGCGGCTCCAGGTGGCGCGCGCGCTGCTCGCCGCCAAGCGGCCCCGCAGCGGGGAGGAGGACGAGACCTTCGCCGCCTGGCTCCACCGCCACGGCCAGGGGACGCAGGCGCAGCGGGTCTTCTGGGAGCCGTTCCTGGTCCCCGCCCTCAACGCCCCGTTTGACCGGGTGAGTGCCGCCGCCGGCCTGATGGTGGTCCGCACCGCCCTGCTCGGCAACCGCGATGCCGCCCGGATCGGCTACGCGACCGTGCCCCTCGCCCGCTTCGCGGAGCGGGCGGCGGAGCGGTGTGACGAGGTGCTCCTGCGCACCCCGGTGACCGGGCTCCAGGTCGAGAGCGGCGAGCTCCGCGGGCTACTGACCGGCGGTCTGGAGATCGGTGTGGACGGTGCCGTCCTCGCCATCCCGCCGGAGCGGCTCGTCCGGATGGCCGGCGTGGAAGCGCTGGGGGTTCCGGGCCTGAGCGCCTTCACCACCCAGCCGATCGTCGACGTGCATCTCTGGTACCAGCGGCCCATCGGCGCAGGCGCCGATGGGGACCCCCACTCTTCTTACAGGGGCTCGCCGCCCCTCGCCGGCGCGGCAGAGCCGCGCTCGGCTCACCCCGCCATGAACTCTGCCAAGGACCCTGCGGCCGTCTGGCCGTACCTCGATTTCGCCGCCATGACCGGCTCGCCGGTGCAGTGGATCTTCGCCAAGGGACCGGGGTATCTCTGCTGCAGCCTGAGCAGCGCCGACGACCTGGTCTCCCAGCCCGAGGAGCGCTTGGTCGCCCTCGCCGACTCCGAGCTGCGCTCCCGGCTCCCGGAGCTGGGTGGTGCCACCCTCCTCCGCGGCGTCGCAGTGCGCGACCCGGAGGCGACTTTCGTCCCCGCCCCGGGACTGCGGCGCCCCGGGCCGGCGACCGCCCTTGGCAACACGGTCCTTGCCGGATGCTGGACCGACACCGGCTGGCCGGCGACCATGGAGGGGGCGGTGAGGAGCGGGCGCGAGGCCGCCCGGACACTGGCGGCAGCACTGTCAAAGCACGAGCGCGCGACGAGCTCGCGCCCCACCCCGGCCCGGACGGCGCAGGGCAGAGACGGGGGTGGGTCATGAGTGAGTCGGCCCTGCGGGGCGCGGTGGATTGGCTCCTGGAGCGCCAGGACGCGGCGGGCTGGTGGACGGCGGAGATGGAGACCAACGTCACCATGACCGCCGAGCACCTGCTCCTCCTCCGCTTCCTCGGCCTCGACCACGCCGAGATCGCGGAGGGGGCCAAGGAGCACATCCTCGGCAAGCAGCGCGCCGACGGCAGCTGGCCCCTCTACCACGAGGGCCCTGGCGACCTCAGCACCACCATCGAGGCCTACGTCGCGCTCCGTCTCCTCGGCTTCGACGCCTCCTGCGCCCCGCTCGCGCGCGCCTGCCATTTCATCCTCGATCAGGGCGGTCTCGCCGAGGCACGCGTCTTCACCAAGCTCTGGCTGGCGCTGTTCGGCGAATACCCGTGGGACGGGGTGCCGTCGATGCCGCCCGAATTGATCCATCTGCCGTCTCGCGTCCCGCTCAACCTCTATGACTTCGCATGTTGGGCCCGCGGCACCATCGCGCCGCTGCTCATCGTGCTGAGCCGCAAACCGGTGCGGGCGCTGGGGTTCAGCGTCCAGCAGCTGGTCGCGCCGGGCAGCCAGCAGCGGCTCCACCGGGTCCCGGGCTCGGGAGTGTTCTGGTGGCTGGACAAGCTGCAGAAGGCGTACGAGCGGCTCCCCCGCCAGCCCGGACGCGAGCGTGCCCGGCGCAACCTCACGGAGTGGATCACGCACCACCAGGAGGCGGACGGGAGCTGGGGCGGAATCCAGCCGCCCTGGGTCTACTCGTTGATCGCGCTCAACCTCGAGGGGATGGAGGTCGACCACCCACTGATGCGCCGCGGGCTGCGCGGCCTGAGCGACCGCTTTGCCGTCACCGACTCGCAGGGCTGGCGGCTGCAGGCCTGCATGTCGCCGGTGTGGGACACCGCCTGGGCGGTGCTGGCGCTCCGCGCCTGCGGCCTCCCGCGCAGCTATCCGGCCATCCGCTCGGCGGTCGACTGGACCATCGGTGAGCAGATCCTCACCGGCGGCGACTGGCAGGTGAAGGTGCCCCGCCAGGAGTGCGGCGGCTGGGCCTTCGAGTTCGACAACGACATCTACCCCGACGTCGACGACACCGCCATCGTCGTGCTCGCCCTGCTGGAGGGTGGCGAGGGACGGCGCGCGCGAGTCGCGGCGGAGAGGGGCGCGCGCTGGGTGGAGGCGATGCGCTCGCGCAACGGCGCGTGGGGATCGTTCGACAAGGACAACACCCGGAAGCTCGTCTACCGCATCCCCTTCGCGGACTTCGGGGCGATGCTCGACCCCCCGAGCGAGGATGTCACCGCCCACGTGCTCGAGATGCTCGCCGGTCTCGGACGGGGATCCGGTGATCCGCTGGTCCGCGGGGGGCTCCGCTACCTCGCGCGCGAGCAGCGTGCCGCCGGCTCGTGGTACGGGCGCTGGGGCGTGAACCACGTGTACGGCACCTGGTGCGTGCTCTCGGCGCTCTCCACCCTCGGCTGCAGCGGCTCCCGCGCGCGCCGTGCCGTGGCCTGGCTGCTCCGGGTACAGAACGAGGACGGCGGATGGGGGGAGAGCTGCCACTCCTACGAGGACGAGAGCTTCGCCGGGGTCGGAGTCAGCACCGCCTCGCAGACCGCCTGGGCGGTCATGTCGCTGCAGCGAACCGGCCACGGCGAGCATCCGGCCTGCCGGCGTGGCCTCGACTTCCTCCGGGAGCGGCAGCAGGGGGGCACCTGGCCGGAGCCGGAGTACACGGGGACAGGGTTCCCGGGCGACTTCTACCTCAACTACGGGATGTACCGGCACCTCTTCCCCACCATGGCCCTGGGGATGGCGGGAGGACTCGAGCGGATCGCGGGAGCGCGCGGCGACCTCGTCGGGCGACGGGCGACGGCGGACCGGAAGGCGGCAACGGCGGACCTGCGCGGCTCGCGGAGGACGGCGGGATGATGGTGGCGGAGGCCGGCATTCTGGTGGGTGCGCCGCTCGAGACCGTGCGCGAGGCGGTGCTCGACCCCGATTCGTACACGAAGTACGAGACCAAGGTCGGTGCGGTCGAGGTGAGGGAGCGGTACGACGGCGGCCTGCTGGCGCTCATCCACGGCAACCTGGGACCGTTCCGGTCGGCGATCCTGGCCCGCTACACCATTCGCGGCGACGACGTCGACCTGCAGATGCTGGAGGGACGCCTCCGAGCCTTCCACGCCGTCTTCCGCATGTCGCCGCAGGATGGCGGGACCTGGCTGGTCCACCGCGAGGAGTACGACTTCGGCTACGGGCCCCTCGGTCCGCTCCTCGACCGGGCACTGCACGGCTGGGCCACGGGCACGGTGCAGGCCGAGGTACGGGCATTGCGCCGCGCCGCGGAGGCACGTGTTGCAGCGGCTTCCGGCGCACTCACCACAGACGCCCCCGTGACAGCGGGGAGGGCGGTGACCGGACCGCTCTCCGAGAGCCCCGCACCCCACCGGACAAGGGAGGACTGAGAGATGGCGATACCGCTCCGTCAGACCGTCAAGGTGGGCGGCTACGTGATGCAGCAGCGGATGCGCAAGAACGAGAAATACGCACTGGTGCTGCAGCTCGAGCCCCTCTACCAGTGCAACCTCGCCTGCGTCGGCTGCGGCAAGATCCAGCACCCCGACGACATCCTGGCGCGCCGGCTCACCGTCGAGCAGGCAGTCGCCGCGGCCGAGGAGTGCGGGGCCCCGATGGTCTCCATCGCCGGCGGCGAGCCGCTCGTGCACAAGGAGATCCACAAGATCGTCGACGCGCTGGTGGCGCGCAAGCGCTTCGTCTACCTCTGTACCAACGCCCTGCTGCTCGAGAAGAAGCTCGACCTCTTCACCCCCTCCCCCTACTTCGCCTTCTCCATCCACATCGACGGGCTGCGCGAGCGCCACGACGCTTCGGTGAGCCGCCGCGGCACCTTCGACAAGGCGGTGGCAGCCGCGCGCGAGGCCAAGCGGCGCGGCTTCCGGGTCACCACCAACACCACCTTCTTCGACATGGACAGCGCCAAGTCCATCCGCGAGGTGCTCGACTTCCTGAACGACGACCTCCAGGTCGACAACATGCAGATCTCCCCGGGCTACGCCTACGAAAAGGCACCCGACCAGGACCACTGGCTGCAGGTCGAGAAGACCCACAACCTCTTCCGTGACGCCTTCGCCGGCGGCCGCCGCAAGAAGTGGCGACTCAACCATTCGCCGCTCTTCCTCGACTTCCTGGAGGGCAAGGTCGACTTCCAGTGCACGGCCTGGGGGATCCCCTGCTACTCGGTCTTCGGCTGGCAGCGTCCCTGCTACCTGATGGCGGACGGCTACGTCTCGTCGTACCAGGAGCTGATCGAGACGACCGACTGGGACAGCTACGGACGCGGCCGCGACCCGCGCTGCGCAAACTGCATGGCCCATTGCGGGTACGAGCCGACCGCGGTGGCAGCGACGTCGGCGTCGCTGCGGGAGGGGTTGCGCGCCGCCGGTGACACCCTGCGCGGGCAGGTCGCCAACATCAGCTGGAGGGGCCGCGTCGGTTCCGGGCCCCACCCCCCCGGAGGGACGGGGACAACCGCAGAGGAGCGCCAGATCGCGTGACGGATGAGGTCTTTCTGACCGGGGCCACGGGGTTCGTGGGCGGGCACGTGCTCGACTCTCTGCTCGCATCCGGGTACTCGGTGCGAGCGCTGGTGCGAGGCTCGCCGTCACGGCTCCGGCACCGACCCGGCCTCACCGTGGTGAGCGGGGACGTCCGCGACGGCGGCGCGCTGGTGCCCTCGATGCGGGGCTGCCGGCTGCTCGTGCACGTCGCTGCGGGCTATTCCTTCGCCCCGCGAGACCGCCGGGAGCTGGAGCAGGTCAACGTGGCCGGCACCCGCAGCCTGCTCGAGGCGGCTCGCCTCGCCGGGGTCGAGAAGGCGGTCGTCACCTCCAGCTCGGCAGCGGTGGGACCGCTGCGCGGGGGACGGCTCGCCACCGAGAACGACTGGGCCGAGACCCACGCCGGCCCCGGGTATCACTCGTCCAAGGTGCGCCAGGAGCGCGTGGCCCTCCGGGCCAATCTCCCGGTGGTGACGGTGCTGCCGACCGCGCCCATCGGGCCGCGCGACGCGCGTCCGACCCCGACCGGTCAGATGGTCGTCGATGTCATGCGCAACCGCATCCCCGCGTACCTCGACGGGGGGATGAACCTGGTGGCGGTCGAGGACGTCGGGCGGGCCCACGTGCTCGCCCTGGAGCACGGCCGCCCCGGGGAGCGCTACCTGGTGGGAGGCATCAACCTGAGCCTCGGCGAGGTCCTGGAGCTCCTTGCCCGCCATGCGGGCACGCGTCCGCCCCAGTGGCGAATGCCCTACCCCGTCGCGTACGCAGCCGGCCTCGTGGACGAGGCCCGCTGCCGGCTCTGGCCCCACGCGCAGCCGCGCGTGCCCCTGGAGGGGGTGCGGATGGGGCGGCTACGGATGATGGTCCGCATCGACAAGGCGAAGGAGGAGCTGGGCTACCGGCCCACCTCGGTGGAGGACGCCGCCGGCCGGGCGGTTGCCTGGTATCGCGACCACGGCTACGCCTGACCAGGGGGTGCCCAGGACACCCCCTGGGATTTCCGTGGACCCCCATGGCTGACTCTTCTGGCCAGGACGTGGTGGTGCTGGCGGCATTGGGCATGGAGTGGCGGGCGATCCGGCACGCCCTCTCGGCCAGCGGAAACCCAGCTCAGGTGGCGCGCTGCGGGATCGCCCTGCGGCACTGGTCGCCACCGCCACCGCCGCGTCCAGTGTTCATCACCTGCGGGCTGGCCGGCGGCCTCCGATCCGACCTGCCACCCGGCACGGTCGTGGTGGCCGGCTCGGTGGCGATGGAGGACGGTGAGCCGGTGGCATGCGATCCGACATGGATCGCGGCGCTGGTGGCCGGGGCCCGGGCCTGCGGCCACGAGCCGGTCGTGGGGCCGGTGCTGACGGCGCGCCAGCTGGTGGTCGGCGATGCCCGCGGGGCCTGGGCGGCGAAGGGCTTCGTGGCGGTGGAGATGGAGACGGCGCTGCTCGTCCCCACCAGTGCACCGCTCGCGAGCCTCCGGGTCATCATCGACGCCCCCGCGGCAGAGGTGTCCGAGCACTGGGTATCGCCGGGACGCACCGCCCTCGACCCGCGGCGCTGGTGCGAGGCGATGTGGCTGGCCGCGCGGGCCCCCAGGTACACACGCCTGGCGGCCCGATGCCTGGCCGCGGGACTGGAGGCTGCGGCCGATAGGGGCGACGCACCGGCACCGCGCCACCTCCCCTGATCCAGCCCGCCGCCAGGGCCACCGTATCAACACGGACGCCTCAAGGACCCTCAGGAGCCCTCGGGACCTCTTGCCGCCCCGACGACCCGGGCAACCACCCCCTCCAGCGAGACGTCGACGCCCAGGTAGAGGCGCAGTGCCGCCTGGAGCAGGGAGGTGACGCTGGGCAGACCGGCGTACTCGGAGAGGCTCATCAGCGCCTCCCGCTGGCGGTGCAGCGCCTCCTGGGTCAGGCGGATGCCGCGGGGCGTCGAGTGGATGCGGACCACCCGCCGGTCGGGCGTGGACCTGACGGTCCTGATCAGGCCCCGCTCGGCCATGTCGCGTACCAGCGTCGAGGCACGGGCGTCGGGGCACTGGAGCAGGTCGGCCAGATCGCCCTGGACCAGCCCGTCAGGCCCGCCGGCACCGACCTCCAGGAGCAGGTGGTACGAGAGCGCGCTGAGGTCGTACTCGGCGAGCGAATGTGCCATCAGAAGCTGGGCGTGCCGGAAGCCGCGACGGAGGTCCGCGGCCAGCCGCATCTCCTCGAGGCGCCGGTCCGCGGCGCCGTGACCCACCGCGAGAGCCGCGCTCACAATGGATCTACTCTAGCGCGGAGGTGGCACAGGTTTTCGAGGTCATCCCGCCGACAGCTCGACCTGGCACGCCTCTCCGGCGGGAACGGTGAGAGAGAGGCGGGACGAGGACGGATCCCACGTCCACTGCGCGCCGCAGCTGTCGCTCACCTGAGGGCTCCCCAGGGTGTAGTCCGACCAGGCGACCTCGGCGGCGGGAGGGCCATGGGCGGCCGCGACGGTGATGCGCAGCCGCCCGTCCACACCGTCGGCCTGGCTCGCCGCGTACCCGCTCGGGGCGGCGACGAGGTAGGGCTGGGCCAGCTCGCGGAGCAGGGCCACGTTGAGGCTGTCGCCGTCCGGGGACCGCACGCTCCAGGTCCCCTCCGCCCTCCACTGCCACCACGCCCAGCCGGAGTTGTGGGCTGCGAAGGCGTCCAGGGCGTCGGCGATCCACTGGCTCGAATGCGGATCGTCCGTGTTGATGCCGAACTCGCCGACCCACATCGCGGCCGGAAGCTGGCTCGCCTCATGGGCCAGCTCGTCGACATGGGTGTCCAGGTTCTGCGGATCACCGGTGAAGGAGGGAGGGAAGAGGACCCCGGTGTAGACGTGCGGCGCGTAGACGAGATCAGGGGCCGAGATCGGGACGACGCTAGTGGGGAAGTCACCGAGGGCGTCGTTCTCGAGCAGGAAGAGATGGTTGGGATCGACATTCCCGATGGCGGTGATGGCGCGCGCGTAGAAGGGGAAGAGGTCGTCCTTGTCGAAGCGCAGCGGCGGCAGCGGGAACGCGTGGGGCTCATTGATGATGTCGTAGCCGGCGACCCCGCTGTCGTCGTGGAAGCGCTCGGCGACGAACTGCCAGGTGCGCAGGTACTGCGTCTGCCAGTCGGAGGTCAGCCAGAAGTAGGCCGTCGACGCGTTGATCGCGGGCGAAAGCAGGCGCGTCACCGATGGCATAGGGCCCCACCGGACGTCGGGCACCCAGGAGAGCGTCGCCCAGCCCGGCGCTCCCGAGCCTCCGTACACCGGGCTCCAGCCCAGGAAGTGCATGTCGAGCACGACGTAGAGGTGATGCGCATTCAGCATCGCGACCGTGCTCGCGATCCGATCCAGGTAGGCGGTGCTGAACTGGCCGCGCTCGGGCTCGAGCAGCGACCAGGCGATCGGCAGCCGCACCACGTCAAAGCCCGACTCCTCCATGAGCGAAGCGTCGGTGGCGTCGAGCGGGGCGGGCTTCATCGTCGACTCGAGCAGTGCGTCGTCGTCGAATCCGTGGAGGAGGACGCTGCGCCCCGACTGGTCGACCATCCGGTCGTCCGCCGTGGACAGCCAGGGAAGCCCCGGCTGCGCCGCCGACCGCGAGCCGGCAGCGGGCACGCCCGCGGTCAGTGCCGGCACCGGAAGGAGCAGCCAGGCCACCACGGCGATCACCACGAGCGATGCGAGCAGACGCAGTCGAGGGGCTCCGCCTCGCTCGGTCGTCCGGGTCACCCGGCGCCGACCCCATGCAGAGGATGGCCGCTGCCAGCGCACGAGCCGCACACTCTCACCGCTGCCGCTCATCCGCTCGGTCCCCGCCTCCTATGCGGCATCCAGCGACCCGCCCTGCCGTCGCTGCGGTGCCACCTCCCGCTCATTCAGCGCGATGCGAGGGTGCCCCATCCGCTGCTCAGTGCGCGCCTTCCTGAACATGCTCCGGCGCAGCGATGCTACTCGGTCGGTCCGGCACGGCACGGACGGTGATCGGTCCGACGTCACCTGGCCGGGGTGCGGGGCCGCGGGACGGGGCACTGGTGCGGGGCTCCCGGCGGCGAGGCAGGCCGCACCGCCGCCGGGAGTAGAGAGGGGTCGCACCACCCTTGCAGAAGGTGGTTGATTGTACCACAATACAACACCGTGGCCACGGTTCTCCGCCGCTTGGGGACGGTCTCGACCGTCCAGGCCCTCGAGGAGGACTTGGAACGGCGAACGCTCGACGGCGAGTTCCAGCCGGGTGCGCACCTGCGCGAGATCGAGCTGGCTCGGCAGTACGACGTCGGGCGCAACACCCTGCGGGCTGCCTTCGACGGGCTGGCCCGGCGCGGGCTACTGGTCAAGTCCCGCAACCGCGGCGTCTTTGTCCGGGTGCTGACGCGCCGGGACCTCGTCGAGGTCTACGAGCTGAGATCGGCGATCGAGATCCAGGCGGGTCGCAGCCTGGCGGCTCGGCGCTCCGTCCCCGACGCGGCACGGCGGGCGCTGGCAGCGGAACGACAGCTGACCGGCGACTCCCCCCGGCGTGACCTGGTGGAGGCCGACCTCGCCTTTCACCGGGCCATCGTCGACGGCGCGGGCAACGGCCGGCTCTCCGCCGTGCACCGCGACATCGCCGCAGAGATCCGGCTGTCCCTCGCCCAGCTCATGGAGACCGAATACGCGACCGTCGACGACCTGACGGCCGAGCACGCCGACGTACTCCAGGCAGTCGAGTCCGGGGAACCCGGCAGCGCCGAGGCGGTTATCCGCCGGCACCTGGAGGCGGCCACCGCGTGGCTGGTCAGCCACGGCACTCCCCCGAGCGAGGAGCAGCCCCGACCAGAAGCCTGATCGGAGCTGCCGCCCTCTCTCGCGAAGGGTGCGGGGCGAGCCCTCGACGCGTGAGCGCCAGTGAGCCCTCCCGATGGGTTCGGTGCTAGGCGGCCCTGCGAATGGCAGCGATCGAACGCGAGGCCCTCTCCCGCAGCGCGGCGACCGCGCGGACGATGGGGCGCCCGGTCAGTTCCACGCCCTGGTCCCCGCGGCAGACGGGGCAGACGCCCTCATTCACGCCAAAGCCGTCGCGCACCTCGATGATCGAGCCGCAGGCCCGGCACGCACGCCCCGAGCTGACGGCCCAGGGAGCCCCATGGAGCTCACCAAAGATATTCGTACTCACGTCGTTCCCTCCATCCGGAGTTGTTACCGTGTTGAATTGTAGCACAAGTGGTTTGGGACCATCAACCCAGCCCCCGGCGGGACCTTGTACCCTGATCGCGCCGGGAGGCACAGCCCAAGCCTCACCGCCACCGAGCACGACCATCACAACCTGTGTGGGCGGTCACCTCAAGGGGAGGGGGCGGAGCCGCGCCGGCGGGCTGTCCTCCGCCCGGGGGCGGGTAACGTATAGGCAGCTGTGACAGAGGTGGCAGACCCCGGCGTCCCCAGGATCGCCCGGACGCTCAACGGATGGATGGGGACCAGCCCGGGGCCGGCCTTCGTTCCCCGGATGCACCGCTGGCTGTACCAGCGCACCGACGGGCGGCTGGGGCACGGGATCATCGGAGTGCCCTCCCTCCTCCTCCACACCACCGGGCGCCGCAGCGGTCTCCGGCGCACCGCCGCGCTCGTCTATGGCCGAGACGCCAGGTCCCGTGTGGTGGCCGCGTCCAACTACGGCGGGGATCACGACCCCGCCTGGCTCGACAACATCAGGGCGAATTCCCGGGTGCAGCTGCAGGTCGCCCGCCGGCACGTGGAGGCCGAGGCGCGGATCGTCCTGCCGGGCGATCCCGACTACGCGCGCCTCCTGGCGATCATGAATGAGGTTAACCGCAATCGGTACGACCTCTACCGCACCAAGACCACGAGGCCGATCCCTTTCGTGGTGATGAACGCGACAGAGGCGGGAGCGGAGAAGGACGGCGTCAGCGCTTCCGGGCGAGCTGGGGCGCGTTGACGTAATCGGTGAAGCCCAGCACGTTTCCCCAGGGGTCGTGGGTCTCGACCACCCATCCCGTGGTGATCTCACGCGCGGGCGCACCGAGGTACCGGGCCGCCTCCCGGGCGTCGGTCACCTCGAGCCAGGTGCGCGGTGCCACCAGATCCTGGCGCGCGATCACCAGGCCGGGCTCCTCGGAGCCGAGCCGATAGAGGATCATGCCGGAGTCCGCACTCTCGAACTTGGCGGAGAGGCCGAGGAAGCCTCCGTAGAAGTCCCTGGCTTGCTGCAGGTCGTCCACCGCGTGCAGCAGGTTGTCGACTCCGAGCACCTCGATCATGGCCTCCTCCTTCTTGAGTGTGCGTAGGCGGCGATCTCCTCTCGCTCGACCTCCGGGATCGTCACCCAGCGCACCCCGCGCACGGCGCCCTCCAGGGCGAGCAGCGAGCTCGCGCAGTCGCGATCAGGGTTGATCCGCTGGATCCGTCCCCACGCCGCCCGAGCTCCTACCCTGTGAAGGTCATCGGCGGTCGCGATGCCCGCCCGGTGCAGCTCGCCAGCCAGGACCTCGCCTATGTTCACCGTGTCCTCCAGCCGCGCCATCAGCTCGCCCACTCCTCGAGGCCGAAGAGGGTGACCGCGTCCGTGAAGGCGTCGGCCAGCGCCCTCAAACGGGCGGGCGGAACAGCGGCGCTGCGCAACCGGACCGGTCCGGCGAGCGGGGCCCGCTCCAACGTTCGCGCACCGAGGGGGGTGAGAGCGACCTCCCGCCGGCGGCGATCGCCGGCGCTCGCAGTACGGACCACGAGTCCGCGGCGACAGCGCGGAGACGGCGGCGGCGATCGCCCGCGCGACCGGGATCGGCGAATGGCGGGCGGGGCTCCGGCCCGAGGAGAAGGCGGCGCTCGTCGGCGAGCTGCGTCAGCGCGGGGTCACGGTGGCGATGGTGGGCGACGGCGTCAACGACGCCCCCGCGCTGGCCGCCGACGACGTGGGCATCGCGCTCGGCAGTGGCACCGGGGCGGCGATGGCTGCCGCCTCGATCACGCTGGTGCACGGCGACGTCGGCCGCGTCGGCGACGCCATCTCCCTCAGCCGGGCCACCCTCCGCGTCATCCGCCAGAACCCCGCCTGGGCCTTCGGATACAACCTGGTCGTGGTCCCCCTCGCCATGCTCGACGTCATCCCGCCCGCGCTGGCTGCGCTGGCCGTGGCCTGCAGCTCGGTG
Source organism: Candidatus Dormiibacterota bacterium (assembly GCA_003170875.1). Classification (GTDB taxonomy): domain Bacteria; phylum Chloroflexota; class Dormibacteria; order Aeolococcales; family Aeolococcaceae; genus Changshengia. The sequence continues at coordinate 25,285 of PMYJ01000048.1, forward strand.
ACAGTGGTCGGCAACGCCCTGAGACTGCGCCGCTGGCGTCCAGAGACGGCGCCGGAGGCGGGCCACAAGTGACCCGAGTCACCCCGGATCCGCATCGCCTGACGCCCCTGACAGGGTACTGACGACCGCCCCTAGCAAGAGGGCACTCGGTCGCGTCACACTTCCGCGCAAGCAGGGAGGACAGGAGGCTGGAGGCCCTCTCCGCGCGCGTCATCACGGCTCGACAGCACGCGTCAACCATCTCATGGGGAGGCTCAGCCAGTGGCCATCCAACCTGCCGCACCCGTCGCACCGGTGACCCGATCATGAGCGCGGTAGCCGAGCCGCTGGAGGCTTCGGAAGGGTACGAGGCGTTCCAGCTCGAGCAGCGTGGCATCGACCTGATCCCGGAGTCCGACCGGAAGATGCGCCCGATGGGACTCTTCTGGCTCTGGTCGGGCGCCGTGTGGAACGTCGAGTTCCTCTTCTACGGCGTCCTGATCTGCACCTTCGGGCTCTCCTTCCCGCAGGCGATCCTGGCCATCCTGATCGGCAACCTGGCCTACATGTTCCTCGGCTTCGCCAGCCTGCCGGGCCCGCTGGCCGGGACCACGGCCTTCATGGTCAGCCGGGCTCCGTTCGGGCGCAACGGCAACCGGCTCCCCTCCCTCTTCAACTGGATCACCCAGGTCGGCTTCGAGATCCTCGGCCTGGTCCTGGTCGTCTTCGTGGTCGACGCGATCCTCAACAAGGCCGGCGTCGCCAGCGTGAGCAACCCCACTCAGGTGCTCATCATCATCCTGGCCGTCGTGGTGCAGTTCGTGATGCCCTTCCTCGGGCACGCCACCATCAAGACGGTGCTGCGCTACCTCTCCTTTGTCTTCATCGTCCTCTTCGCCGTGATGGCCATCCTCGTCCTTCCCCACGTCCACTGGGCCAGCCTCCAGACCGGCACGACGTGGTGGCTCTGGACGACCGCCGTGGTGCTCATCGTCTCCACCGGCGGGCTCGGCTGGACCGAGAACGCGGCCGACTACTCCCGCTACCTGCCCAGGGACACCAGCAAGGCCAAGGTCTTCTGGGCGGCGAGCCTGGGCGCCGCCATCCCCTCCGTCCTGCTCGAGCTGCTCGGCGTGTGCGCCTACATGGTCCTGCTCCACCACCCCGCCTCGGTCACGCTGGTCGGCATCCCCACCGCCTTCACGGCGTACGCGGACTGGTTCTTCTGGCCCTTCATGATCGTCGCCATTCTCCAGCTGTTCGCCATCAACACCATCGACATGTACTCATCGGGGGTCACCCTGCAGGCGATTGGCATCCCGCTGAAGCGCTGGGGCTGCATCCTCATCGACACCGTCGTGAGCGGTGTGATCACCGGCCTGGTCATCTTCAAGGGGAATCTCTACACCGACCTCTCCGGCTTCCTCGACTACATCCTGGTCTGGCTGGGCGCGTGGTTCGCAATCCTCATGGTCGACTACTTCCTGCGCAGGGGGAAGTACGACGGCGCGGGTCTCGTCCAGAAGATCGGAGGGCTGTACTGGCGCAACGGGGGCATCAACTGGAAGGCGATCATCGCCCTGGTCGCGGGCATGGTCGCGGCCCTGATGTGGACCGACGCCCTCTACTACACCCCGTCGTACCAGGGCCCGATCTCCAACGCCACCGGGGGCGGAGACCTCAGCTGGCTCCTCGGCATCGTCGTGGCCGGGGTCATCTACTGGGCCCTCTCCTTCCGCAGCATTCCCAAGGAGGTCCCCGAGGCGGTCGCAGCGCCCGCAGCGCCAAAGGCCGCGAGCTAACCCACGAGCGGCTCGACCGGGAAGGGACCGAGGTCCCGGCAATCTGAGGACCTCGGTCCCCTTCCCACGGGCGGGCGGTCTGCGACACTGATGGCCGCATCCCCCCCGCGCTTTGGTGCGGGGGGGTGCCAGTTCTCCCGGATGACGGCCCGCGCGGGGAACAAAGGCCTCGAATGCCAGTCGATGCCGGGTGTGGACCTCGCCAACCCGCAACAATTTAGGCGCCAAGCCCTATCGTCCTAGCAGTAGTTCGGTAATGACCACAATACCACTGGAGGTCACTACCACCACTCAAAAGTGGTTCCAGGCTGACCTTGTTAAGAGAACCACCACCAATCCGTCCGAGCCCTTGCAATCTCCGTAGGGTTGTCCGATACTGATGGCCGCATCCCCCCTCGCGCTTCGGTGCGGGGGAGGGGTGCCAGTTCTCCGGACGATGGTCCGTGCCGAGGACAGCCCCCCGAGGCGGCAAAAGCGCGTGCCGATCCGCCGCCTACGCCGGGCGCGGCCCATCCCACTCGATCTCGACGGGGCGCTCGAGGAACCGGCCCAACCGGTCGGCGGCGCGGGCCACGGCCGCCCTCTCGGCGGGGCGGAGCGGATCCAGCAGGCGCACCTGCACACGCACCGACTTCACCCCCACCACGCGACGCCAGGCGCCCCGGACCCTGCCTCCGATCACCAGCACGTTGCTGAGGATGCTGCCGAAACCGAAGAGACCCGGGTCGAACCGACCATCGGGATGATCGGCGGCGGACCGGTCGCGGTGCGCCACCGTCAGCTCGTCGAAGTTCGGCAGCAGGTGCGCAGCCGGCACGCCTGATGCCTGCGGACGCGGTGGGCCGGCAGCGACGTCCCCGAACCAGTACTCCTTCCCGTCGATCACCTCCGACGCCAGGCTCTCCCCCGCCCCGGCGACACCTCTGCGCGCCGCGACCAGGGTCGTTCCGGCCCACCAGGCGAAATCCTGGAGCTGCGCCGGCCCGCGGCTGCGGAAGTACCTCTCGGCGAGCCGGCCGAGCGCCTCCTCGTGACGGAGTGGAGCGGCGGCGGGCACACGCTCGTCCATCAGCATGTAGGTGAAGTCCCTGCCCCGGCGCGGACCGCTGACGACGAGGGCGTCTAGCTCCGCCGCCAGGATCAGGTGAGGCAGCCGTTGACGGTCAGGGTCAATTCCCGACGCCTGCAGCACGGCGCCGAGCTCCGCGCGGGTGAGCTGCCGCCCGCCAGCGAGCGCGCGGCTGAACGCGGCCTGGGCCCCGGCGATGACACCATGGTCGATGCCCAGGTCGCGCCACCGACCGCCGAGGCCGGCCCGGAGCCGCGGCGCCGTCAGGTCGAGGAGCCAGCGGATGTCGCCGGGCAGCGCAAAGTGCCAGGTGGGGCGCAGCACGTGGGTACGCACGATCGCCCCCGCGTCGAAGAGTCGGTGCACGTCGGTCGCGGTGGCGCCCTCCGTGCGCTGTCCGATCGCCCAGACGGCCGCAGGGTAGTCCTGCGCCTGCACCGCGGCCAGCCAGCCCACGACAGCGTCCGCCGTGTCCAGCGGATTCCCGGCCAGACGCGGACTCCGGAGGCGTCGGGTGGCGATGTCCATCGTGGCAACACTATGCAGATGGCGCGCAGGGCGGGTGAGACGGCATGCTTGGCAGGTGGCCGATCAGCCTGACCCCGCACCCCCGAGCCCCGAGGCCGACGCGGAGCGCCGCCTCCGGCGCAACGTGCGCCTGGTCGGCACCCTGCTGGGAGAGACCCTCGCCGAGCAGGAGGGCGAGCCGCTCCTCGTGCTCGAGGAGGAGGTGCGGGCAAAGACCAAGCAGCTACGCGATCACCACGACGAGACGGTCAGCCGGGCGCTCGACCGCCAGCTGGGCGAGATCGACGTCGGCACGGCCACCCGGCTGATCCGAGCCTTCTCCCTCTACTTCCAACTGGTCAACGTGGCCGAGCTGGAGCACCGGGTCCAGGTGATCCGGAGCATCCAGGCGGTCCCGGCCGCGGGGCCCGCCTCTCCGGGGACCTTCCACGACCTCTTCAGCCGTGCCGCACACCTCGAGGGCGGCCGGGAGCGGCTGCTCGCCGCGCTCGCCGAGCTGGATGTCGTGCCGGTGGTCACCGCCCACCCCACCGAGGCTGTCCGCCGTTCGGTGCTCGACCACGTCAACGGGGTGGCCATGGCCCTGGACGCCCTCGACGGGCCTCCGCCCGGCTCACCCCGCCACGCCACCCTGGTCGCCTCGATGCGCCGCGACATGGAGCTGCTCTGGCAGACCGAGGAGCTGCGCACGGTCCGGCCGACGGTCCTGGACGAGGCCCGCGACATCCGCTTCCACCTGGACCTCCTGATGGACGTCATTCCCGCCGTCCACGCCGAGCTGGACCGCCGCTGGATCGAGGTCTTCGGAGGGCCGCCGCCGCCCGTCCACCCCTTCCTCCGCCTCGGCTCCTGGGTGGGCGGCGACCAGGACGGCAACCCGCACGCCCGGGCGAGGACCCTCCGGGATGCGCTCCGCGCCCAGAAGCAGATGGTGCTGGCCCGCTACCGCGACTCGGTGCACGCCATCTCGGTCCAGTACAGCCAATCCACCCGCTGGACGGGTGCCGACCCGGTGCTGGCGGCGTCGATCGCCGACGACGAGGCGCGGATGCCCGAGGCGGCGCACGACCTGGGAGAGCGCAACCGGAGCGAGCCCTACCGGCGCAAGCTGACCCTGATCCACCACCGGCTGGAGGCATCCCTCGGCCAGCTCCAGGGGGTCCGGACGGCCGAGCGCCCCTACTCCACCGCGCAGGAGCTGCTCGACGACCTCGACCTTGTCGACGCCGCCCTCCGCCGGCAGCGCGGCTCCCTCTTCGCGGACGGCGGCCTGCTGGAGCTCCGGCGCCAGGTCGGCGCCTTCGACTTCTACGGGTACGCGATCGACGTCCGGCTGCACGCCTCGCGACTGCGTGAGGTCGCCTCCACGATCCTGCGCCAGTGCGGCCAGCTGGACGGCAGCCTGGACGACCTCGATGAGGACGCGGCGGTCGGGCTGCTCGCCCGGGCGATGCAGCAGCGCGGACCGCACATCGGCACATTGACCCTCAACGCGGACGACCGCGACCTCCTCGACACCCTGGTGGAGATGGGCCGCGCCCAGCGCTCCATCTCCCCCCACTCGACCGAGAACGTGGTGATCTCGATGACCCACTCCCCGGTCGAGGTGATGGCCGGGATGTGGCTCGCCTCCCTGGTCGGGCTCGTCTCCTGGTCCTTCGGCGGCGTACACACCAGCCGGTTCGACCTGGTGCCCCTGATGGAGACGATCTCCGGCCTCCGCGGCGCACCCGGGGTGCTGCGCCGCCTGCTCGCCCAACCCGAGTACGCCCAGCAGGTTCGGGCCCGCGGCAACATCCAGGAGGTGATGCTGGGCTACAGCGACAGCAGCAAGGACGGCGGCTACCTGGCCGCCCAGTGGTCGCTGTATGTCGCCCATCGCCAGCTCGCCCGCGTCTGCGATGAGGCGGGCGTGCGCCTCCGCCTCTTCCACGGCCGGGGTGGCACGGTGTCGCGCGGCGGTGGCCCCACCCACGAGGCCCTCCTCTCCCAACCGCCGGGCGCGGTGCGGGGCCGGGTCCGGCTGACCGAGCAGGGGGAGATCCTCCACTACCGCTACTCGCGCGAGGAGGTGGCCCAGAACCACCTGGAGCTGGTCGCCGCGGCGGTATGGGAGGCGAGCTCGCTGCAGGCCCCGCTCCCCCCCGAGCAGGAGGCGGTGTGGGAGACGGCGATGGCGCGGATCGCGGCGGACAGCTACCGGCGCTACCGGGCCTTCGTGTACACGGATGAATTCGAGCGCTTCTTCACAGAGGTCACGCCGATCGGCGAGCTGGGGCAGCTCAACATCGGCTCCCGGCCGGTGAGTCGCGGGGAGTCCACGCGGATCGCCGAGCTGCGTGCGATCCCGTGGGTCTTCGCCTGGAACCAGACCAGATTGATGCTGCCCACCTGGTACGGGGTGGGCGGGTCGCTGGTGGCCTTCGCCGAGGACCTGCCAGTTGATACCGCAGATGACCTTAACGCGCCGACTCCCAGCGAAGTCGACGCCCCGCTGCCCGAGGCGGGGACGGCGCGCTGGAAGCTGCTCCACCAGATGTACCGGCGCTGGCCGTTCTTCCGGGCTCTGATCGGCAACCTCGAGATGACCCTGGCCAAGACCGACATGGGGGTGGCGAGTCGCTACTTCGAGCTGGTCCAAGACCCCGGACTGCGCGAGCGGATGTGGGTGGATGTGACCGCGGAGCATGCGCGGACGCTCCAGGCCGTGCTCCACATCACCGGCAAGCGCACTCTGTTGGCCGACCAGCCACTCCTCCAGGAGACGCTCCGGCTCCGCGATCCCTACATCGACCCGCTCTCCGTCCTGCAGGCCCAGATGCTGGCCCGCTACCGAGCCCTGGACGAGGCCGACCCGCAGCGGGCGGCCCTGCTGGAGGCAATCCTGCGGAGCGTCAACGGGATCGCCGCCGGCTTGCAGAACACCGGCTGACGAGTACCCTGTGATGACAATGGAGAGAAGGGAAGAGAGCATTTGGGGCCACGACGGGCACCGGTTCTCAGGCTCGCTCTCCCTTCCCGAAGGCGGCATGGGGCCGGGGCTGGTGGTGGTCCAGGAGATATTCGGCCTCACCCCGTACGTGAAGGGCGTGTGCGACCGCCTGGCCGGGCTCGGCTACGTCGCGCTGGCACCCGACCTCTACTCGCGGCTGGAGCCCGACCTGGTGCTGGACGAGCACCTCCCCGACAGCCTGCCGAAGGCCTTCCAGGCGATGCAGCGGCTGGACGTCCCCAAGGCAGCCGACGACGCGGCTGCCACGCTGGAGCACCTGCGGGCCATCCCCGAGACGCGGGGCCACCGGGCGGGGATCATCGGATTCTGCATGGGGGGCGGCATCGCCTACATGGTGGCGGCAGCCTCTGACCCGGCGGTCGCCGTCTGCTACTACGGGTCGGCCATCCCCGGCGCCCTCGACCTGGCCCCGAAGATCACCTGCCCCATCCTCTTCCACTTCGGCGAGGACGACACCTACATCAGCACGGCGCAGCGCCGGGCGGTGGCCCACGAGTTCGCCGGCCGCCGCCGCGTGGAGCTGCACCTCCATCCCCACGCCGGCCACGCCTTTGACAACCACGACTCGGCGATCTTCTCCCGGCCGCAGGCGGCGGCCCGAGCCTGGGAGCAGACCGCGGCCTTCCTGGAGTACCACCTGCCGCCCAACGGGTGAGCCCAGCCCCTTTGTCTGCCCGATGTCCGCCGACCCCCGCGACCATCACGAGGACGATCTATAGGTCGCGGAGAACATCCGGTGGCACCAGCGGCGGGACAGGGCGGGTCGAGCAGCACCCCCACCCTCTACGTGGGCAGCATCACAGCCTTCAACGACCTCTCGGACGCATTCCAGCGGGCGCGCGGTCAGGTCGTCCGCGCTGCCGCCGACCTCGGTGCGCATGGCTCAGGCTCCAGCGATCCCTTTGGGCACGCCTCTTCTGACACCCACTACAAGCAGGTGCTCGGGGAGACGCTGAGCGCGCTGGACAACCTGGACGGCGGCCTGCTGACGCTGGCACGCAGGGTCGAGGAGGCGGGGGCCGTGCTGGTGGCTGCGGAGCACAGCGTCGCGCAGACGATGACGCCCTGAGAGGGAGGGGAATCCACTCATGGGCCTTCCCGGCTGGATGCCCGGCCGGCCGGGCGGCGACCCCCAGCGGCTCTCCCAACTGGCCGAGGCGTGGGATGCCCTCGACTCCGCCCTGCAGGCATCCGAGCGGCAGCTCACACCCCATGCCGGCGACGTTTCCACCTGGTGGCGGGGGCAGGCCGCCGGCGCCTACACCACCGCCTGGCACGACTACTCGGCCGGCCTGGCCCCGCTCCGCCGGCAGATCGAGGCGGTGTCGGGGACCCTGCACGTGGCCGCCTTCGCGATCTGGAGCTCCCAGAACCAGTACGACCAGGTCGTCGAGGAGGTGGTGGCCGGGGCGGTGGTGCTCACCGGCGCGGCCTTCTTCACCTTTGGTCTGTCCGAGGCCGGCGAGGGCGGGGTGCTGGGGGCGGCCAGCGCCACCATCGCAGAACTTCTCGCGACCCTGGCCGACGCCCTCGCCCAGGTCGCCGCCACCATCGCGGAGGTGCTCGCCGCGATGGGCCGGATCGCGGCTCAGTTGCTGCTGCCGTTCAGTGGGGGTGCGGGAATGGCGGGTGGGCTGGCTTACGCCCTTCCCAGCGGCGGCAGCATCGCCATCACTACCACCGCGGCCGGCGCGTCCGAGATGCTGGTCAATGGGCAGGTGGTTGCTGTCGGCCTCGTCGCGATCGACGTCTTGTTGGCCAAGGCACTTGGCGGTGGTGGACAGTCGGGCGGCTCGATCACGGGCCCGAACGGCGGCTCGTCACAGGGAACCTCTCCGTGCCCGCCCGGGGCGCCTCGTGAGATCGACGGCTACACCCAACACGGGCTCGAGCAGGTGATGGGACGTGACGGCGGCGTCGGCGTCACCGATTCCGCTATGAATGACGCCGTGGAGGATCCTTTGAAGGTCGAGGTCCAACCCGGCGGGAAGTTCAGGTACATCGGCAAGACTGCCACCGTGGTTCTCAATTCTGTTGGGAGGGTCGTGACGGCTTGGGCAAGAACCAGTTCAGCGTGGAGAGTGATCCCATGACGAGCGTCGTGGAGTCCCTCCCGGCCGAGATGCGAAGTCTGTTTGCCGAGGTGATCGGCAGCAGAGACGTGGCATTGCTTTCGTCCCTTCTCGCCCACCCAGAGCCGGAGTTGGCCGAGCGACTGGCGGTTGAAGACATCTTGAGCACCGAGTTCACGACATGCCTCCAAGCAGACGACGAGCCGACGAGGCGAGGCCGAGACATCGACAACCTGTTGGGTGCGTTCCTCCTGCAGTGGCCGATCGACCTGGAGAAAGGCCACCCGGCGTCCGGCTGATCGAGTTCTAGCGAACCGCGCCCTTCCGGTCGCCAATCCTCTTGGGGCAAGGGATCGGGACAGGATTCGCGAGTTGTCTCCTCGATTGTCCGTCTACTGTCCGTCTGCTCTCCGTAAGCTCGGCCCAGCCGTGAGCAGGCCGTGAGTGGCTCTCCAGAAGGGGGTCGCCGGGGGGGATATCGGCGGAGTGGATGTTGGGTGCGCTGCCAATGGCCGCTAGCAGGGCCAGGGGTGACCTGGGTACACTGCCGATCGCATCACCCGCGTCTTGGGAAGGAAGGACTGTGGGCACCTCTCTCCCCTACCCGCCTGGATCTTCATCTTTGTCCCGTTTGACTCGTTCGCGCCGGTGGCTCGCGACTCTGACTTTGCTCGCGAGCCTGGCAGCCGGGTGTGGCGGGGGCCAGGCAACCGCCCGCCCTTCGGCCGCGCCACCGGACACCTCCAGCAGTGCGCATGCGAACGGGACGACGTCGGGCGCCACTGCGAGTCCTATTCCCACCTCCTACTGCGACGCGCAGGACACCACCATCCCGGGAGCCGCCGCGTTTCTCGCGGGTCAGGGGGCACACCCGACCAACCTGACGGCGGTCCAGGAGGCCTGGCTCGACATGGAGGCCACGATGGTGCCGGCGTGCTCCGAAATCGTGCCCAATCCGCCGCCGGTGACCACGCAGAACCTGACCAAAGGCGAGTTGAGCACCGCCGACTTCCAGACCTGGGTGACCGAGGATGAGATGTGGTGGACCCTCGCCGAGTGGGCTGGCCAGCACGACCAGCCCGACTTCGTCACATACTTCTTGCTGGGGGGTAGCGGCGACACGTTTACCAGCTTCCTCCGGACCGGAGGTAAGGTGGTCGACAGCCAGACCTGCGAGTACGCGTCGAAATACGACGCGGTGGCGGTGACGGCCGAGCAGATGTCGGACCTCACCGTAAACCGTTTGACGAGCGCAGGTGTTGTTTTCGTCGGAGCGGCCGTGGGGCCCTGCACAAGTACGTGGACGGCCTCCGACGGCACCGTGACGAACAAGGGCCTGGCTGCCAGAGAGGAGGGGCGCGAGCTTGACGTTACGACGACCCAGACGAACGCCGCGCTCGGCCAGTACTTGGTTGTCAACGACAGTTGGGATCAGGCGGACGACGCAACTGCGGACTCGATCTTCGCTCAGGTTGGAATCTGAGAAAGTGAGTCGCCGCCGAGTGGTCGGGGTAGTCTGCGTGGTGAGCGCAATGGTCGTGACCAGCGGCGCCACCGTAGTGCTCGCCTACTCCGGAAATGGAGAGGGAGCTAACTGCGCACCAGCCGCCGGACTGAACCTCGCCGTCGGCGAGCCACCACAGCCGGGACCTGCCGGAAGCGTCGCCGCGGACGGCAGCCTCACCCTCTACTGCCGGGGCGCAGGGACCAACTCGCGCGCCGGGACCTACACGGCCGGAGTCAATACAGGCGAAGTTACGACCCCCACGGCTGGCCAGATCTGCAGCGTGAACATCAGTTATGAGAATGCCCAGGTCCTGGGCCAGTCGTTCCAGGAGTCGGAGTACGAGCCCGGCGCAGTGACGGTCTTCCCGCTCGCTTTCTGGACCGGAACCATCGATGCCGGCATCGTGCCCGCGTCGGGCTCCTTCGGCGACTTCTGGGGAAGTGTGACCGACACGGCACCGGCGAGGCTCGGGGTCGATTGGGCAGCCGCCTCGCGGTATGGACCCGCACCGCCGAGTGCCCAACCTGGCTCGGGTCTTGCCACGGGGGGGTTGATCATGTCGGGACTGGAGAACGAGACGCTCCAAGTATCGGTCACGACCGTGCCCGGCGACCCCGGGAAATGGGAGCAGGGCGCCAACGGCGAATGGCTCTGCGATGGACCCAGACTCAGCCTCACCGTTCGGACGGTGGCCGACGAAGATTACCCCCCCTCAGAAACGCCACCCATCGAGCCGTCCTGGGCGCCGCCGACGCTGCAGCAGGCCATGGCCTCGGCCGGCGTCACCGCTGGGGAGGTGCAGACAAGCGCCCCGAACAACTACGTGGTCTTCGCTCCCACGACCTTCTGGATCAACCCTCAGCCCCAGGGGCCTGACGTCCCCCCTACGGTCATGAATGCCATCGGTGACCCCGACGCCGACGGCGAATCCATCGTCTTCACCTACTACCTGGCCGTGACTCCTTCCGACACGATCAACTGGAACTTCGGGGACGGTACAACCGGAACGTCCCAAGCCGAGAGCTCGGGACCGGGGGAAGCAGGGGTCACCCACTACTACAAGCAGATCAGCGGTGAGGGGAACGTCCCGGCCGCCGGTCCGACCGTGACCGCCACCCAGGACGTGACCGTCACCGCCTTCGTCGCCTGGGTCGACTGGAACGGGGACGCCTATTACGGATGTGTCACCCCAGGCGGCGGCGTGAACGGAATGTTCGGCTACACCCAGGCCCAGGCGGTTGCCGCCTGCAGTACCACCTACGCCAACGCCCTCGTCGAGGGTGCGTTACCGGCCAAGCCCGTCTACCAGGTCCGGGCGATTCCGGTGTCCTGAGATGGGAGGGGGGCGAGGCCGACGACCCCGACGCGGGGGGCAGTCCACCGTGGAGTTTGCCCTCGTCTTCGGGCTGTTTCTCGTGGCACTTCTGGCGATCCTCGATACGTGGATCTGGACCATTGAGACGGATGCCGCGGACGCCTCCGTCGAGCAGGGCATCGGGGTGGCGATGTCGGCTCAAGGCTCCGCCACCAGCCTCACACCCGCGCTCACCGATGTGTACGCGAGCGTCCTTCCGCTCCTTCAGCAGCCGATGCTCGGCACGAGTGTGGAGAACTGGTACGCACCCAACCTCGCCGCGCTCCGCGACGAGATCGGGCCGACCGCCTGTCCCACCGCCGACCAGGTGGCCGACTACTTCGACGGTCTCCGCTCGGGCTATGACGGAGTGGGCCATGTGGTCGTCTGCGCGGCCAACGACGGCGCCGGCCACGTCACGGTCTCCATCACCGGCTATGCACTGTCCATGGTTCCACCCGGCTTCGGGCCCTTCAACTGGCGGGGTTGGGGTCTCCCGATCTCCGAGATGGCGTCCGTCAACGTGGGCACGTACTCGCCATGAGAACCGGGCGTAGGCGGCGGGGTGGCCAGGGTGCACAGGCGGCCATTGAGATGGCACTCGTCCTCCCCATCATGATCGTCATCGTCTGCGGCTTCGTTGGGATGATGCTCGAGCTGAGAGCCGAGAACGAATTCCAGACGGCGGTGGATCTCGCCGCTCAGGCCGCGCTGGTGCCCCCACTCGGAGATCAGGCGGCCAGCCAGGCCGACTCCGACTACGCCTTCTCGCACACCCTCAACCCCAACGGCAGCGAGAGCGGCTACCTCTCCGTGACCACCCCGATCAACTGCGAGGGCCCGTACCTCGAAGGCGAGATCGACCTCAACAACGAGGGCATCCCTGCCCCCGTGACCTGCACGGCCCAGGCGACCCTCGACTTCTCCAAGACGCCGATCAGCATCTTCTGGTTCTGGTCGATCCAGCTCAGTTCCACATCGGACGCGTATCCGCCGCAGTATCGGCAGTGCCAGACCACCTCGGGCTCCGTGAGTCCCTTCCAATGCTGAGTGACCGCCGCATGAGAGCCGGGGAGCGTGGCCAGATCCTGGTGATGTTCGCCTTCTCGATGCTGTTCCTCATCCTCGGCATGATCGCCGTGGCCGTCGATCTCTCCCAGCTGTACGAGGTCCGCGTGCGTCTTCAGGACGCCGCGGAACAGGCCGCGACGGCGGGTGCGAGTCAGGTCAACTACGTCGCGGCGGAGAGCGGCGATGCATCGCTCCTCCCCTCGTTTGCCTCCGTCTGCAAGAGCGCTGGGGATGCTTTCAGCGGCGTGGCGGGATCGACCACGTGCACCAGCCCCGAGGGGACCGACGAGGTGGTCGCGACCGTAACGATCCAGGCCTCGGTGGCGATGCCGCTCCCGATCTTGGGAGAGGCGTTCACCATCACCACGACCTCCACCTCCGCGCCCGTGGTGGGCGGGCTCACCCCGGTGGGGTAGACAGCGCGCGGCGCGGACGGATTCAGCCGGTCCGGCGCGCCGGCCGCTCGTCGACCCCCTCCCCGGGGTTTCAGCCGGCCAGGCGGACCAGCCTCTGGTGGAGCACCTGGACGAAGTCCTCGTGCTCGGGCTTCATGGGCACTGCCTGCTCGGGTTTCTCGTCCTCACTCAGCGCGGCCGGCGCGCTGAGCGCATCGAGAGGCATCGGGTCATCGTCGTGCCAGGCGCCCGTATCAACGTCGCCGAGCTGGTCCCCGGCGAGGCCGTTTACGCGGATTGACTTCGCCTGCTCACCCTCGGGCGCCAGCTGTCTCCGCCAGCTGAGGCAACTCATGACACGAGCCACTCGCCTGCTGACCCCGAAGGAGCTCCTCGAAGCGGTCAGCGGGCACGGGTGGGCTGAAGAGATATCCCTGGAGCAGGTCGCAGCCGTTGCTGCGGAGGAAGGCCAGCTGCTCTGGGGTCTCGACGCCCTCGGCGGTGACCTGCAGGCCGAGCCGGTGGGCGAGCGCGATCATCGCCGCCACCAGCGGAGCGTCGTCCTCCTCGCGCTTGATGTCGCTGATGAACGACCGATCGATCTTGAGGCGGTCGACAGGGAAGGTCGCTAGCTTGCTCAGGCTCGAGTACCCCGTGCCGAAGTCGTCGATGGCGACGGCGATGCCGGCGCTGCGCAGGTGGCGCAGCTCGTTGAGGGCCTCCACCGGCTGCGACACCGCGGCGCCCTCGGTGATCTCGACCTCGAGGCGATCCCGGGAGAACCCGGTCGCGAGTAGCGCGGCCGACACCCTGTCGACGAGCTCGCCCCGGCCCAGATCGCGCCCCGAGATGTTGACGGCGAGGAGGAGATCGCCCAGGCCCGACGCCCGCCACGCAGCCACCTGGGAGCACGCGGCGTGGAGCATCCAGGTGTCGATGGCCGTGATCATCCCCGTTTCCTCGGCAAGGGGGATGAAGGTGTCGGGAAGCACGAAGCCTCGGATAGGGTGCTGCCAGCGCACCAGGGCCTCGCAGCCGACGATGGCGCCGCCGTCTCCCGAAATGACCGGCTGGAAGAACAGGCGCAGCTCGCCGCGCTCCACGGCGTGGCGCAGGTCCTGGTCCAGGCTCAGGCGTTCGGTGGCCGTCGCGAGCATGCTGGGCATGAAGACCTCCACCCTGCCCCTGCCCGCAACCTTGGCTGCGTACATCGCCAGCTCGGCGTTGCGCAGCAGCTCATCGGCACTGGTCTCCGCGGTCGATGACGTGACAACGCCGATGCTGAGGCTGATCACCAGGCTGCCGCTCGCGAACTCGAGGGGAGACCGGAATGCCTCGTCGAGGCGCTCCGCCGCCCCGAGGGAGTCGTCGGCGCGGTCGACTTCCTCGAGGAGCACGGCAAACTCGTCGGCGCCCAGCCTGGCGACGGTGTCGCCGGGGCGGAGCGCTGCCTTTATCCGTGCCGCCGCCGCCTGGAGCAGGGAGTCGCCCGCCAGATGGCCCAGGCTGTCGTTGACGTCCTTGAAGTGATCCAGGTTGATAAACAGGACTGCGATGGTGGCGTTGAGGCGGCGCATCCGGTTAAGCGCATGCGCAACCCGCTCGGCGAACAGAGCCCGGTTGGCGCCGCCCGTCAGAGGGTCGCGGAAGGCGCCCTCGCGCAGCTGCGTGTCCAACCGGTTGCGCTCGGTCACGTCGTTGATGAGCGTGAGGATCCCGGGACGACCGTCGAACTCCTGGGGCACGGTGGTGAGCTCGACGTCGATGAGCCGGCCGTCCCGCAGGCGGTGGCGGGCATTGAAGGCCGTCTTCCTCAGCCGGGCCCGGTTGAAGTCGACGGCAAGATGGGCAACATCGCGGCGGATGGCGGCGATGGTCAGCGCCCCGAACTCCTCCGCTGAGTACCCGTACTTGGCAACAGCGGCCTCGTTGACCGCGAGAAAGCGCTGCGTCTCCGCGTCGAGCACCCACATCGGCTGGGGGTTCTTGAAGAACAGGCGGCGGAACCTCGCCTCGCTGGCGACGAGGGCGCTCTCGCACCGCCGGCAGGTCTCGCGCAGCTCGATGTTCACCCACGCTCTGACCGCCGCCGCCGTGACCTGGTCGGCGACGAGCCGGAGGGCCTCCGCCTGGGCTTCGTCGAACGCATGGGGTTGGGACGAGGTCACCGTGATCGCCCCCAGGCTCACGTCCGCGTGGACCAGAGGGACGGTGATTAGCGACCGCGCCCCCAGGCGGCGGCACACCTCCCGATCCACCCGGGGGTCCACCTCGGTGTCCCCGCAGACCTGGGCGGCGCTGCCGAGCGGACCGCGCCACGGGTGGTCGGGCTCGGCACCTGCAGGCCGGGAGCGAGAGGCAGGCCAGGTCCCTGCCGTCGCCCGGTGGGCCAGACCGTCGCCATCGACCACCTCGACCACGGCTCGCTCGGCCCCGCAGAGGGCCTGGGCCCGCGCAACGGCCCGCCAGGCGATGGCGTCCAGGTTGGCACCGCGGTCGAGGACCTCCTGCTGGAATGCGGCGAGGTCGAGGACCTGTGGCACCACCGACGCTCGTCCCACCCGCCATCGGACCTCGGGCGCGGCCCCGGGAACTCGTCGCGGAAGGCTGGACTCCATGATCCGAGCTCAGGCTAGTATGCGAACACGCCCGGCGCAGCCCGTTCTTGGTGATGCTTGTCTCAGAACCGCTCAGAAGTGTCACGATGCTGTGGCGCGTTTGGTGCGTCTGCTCGAGAAAGCGCGGGTCCCTCCACCCGGGATCAGGACTCGGCCGGAAGCGTTTGGAGGGTACCGTCGTTCTCCAGGAAGTACGCGCCATAGGGGCTGCCGGTTTCTTGAATGAACATGGTGGCGCCGCTGGTGAGGGGGATGACGGCTCCCAGGGAGATCAGGGTCTGGTCGGTGACCAGGTCCGTGTCATCGGCCCACGCGACGATCCAGCGTGGGCCCCCCTGCGCGATGTCGCTCTCCACCAGCAGTCGGGAGCCATCCCAGGAGAAGGCGAGCGCCTCGCCGATGAGGTCATTGCCCCCCAGTCCCCCCCAGCGGGCGACGCTCGCCAGGTCCTGGCCGGTCGCCGTGTCGAGGATGGTGATGCCGTACGCTCCGTCGATCGCGACGAGGCTCCCGTCGTGCCTCGCGGCCCCAGGACCCTGATCCGAGGTTGATCCCGGATGGGTGGCCACCACCTGACCGGTGGAGAAGCGGATCACCAGATACTCGGACTGCGAGTTGTCGCTCTGCCATACGACCGCCCGGTCTGAGCTGGGGCTGCAGGCCAGGACCGACCAGCCCTGGTCTGAACCGTCGAGCGGACCCAGGTCAGCCACGGTCCGGTAGCCTACAGACGCAGAGAACTCCAGGAGCGCTCCCGTGACGACGCCGGCATCGTCGTTGTAGGTGATCCCGCAGAGGTGCTCCGAGTCGTCGGCCCAGATGGGTTGAACCAGGGCGCTGACGTCCGCAGCCGTGTACAGGTCGGAGAGCAGATGTCCATACACGTCGAAGACCAGGCGGCTCCCGATGAGCAGCTTGGACCCGTCCGGCGAGGCCAGGACGCCATTCGCCGCCGCTGCCTGATCCACGGTGACGGTCCCCACCAGCACACCTTGGTAGTTGCGGACGACGTAGCGTACCGGTGAGGTGACGGTCATCTGCTGGCTCGGGTCGTACGTGACGATGAGCGGCGCCGGAGCTGTGACCGTCGAGGTGATCTGTGCGGTCGGCGGCGGGGTGTACGGGGGTGCAATGGGCTTTCCGGGGTAGGGTGTCGCCGTCGCTGCCGCCGTCTGCGTCACCGTCGGGCTCACCTGTGCGGCCGGGGGCTGGCCCGGCGCAGGTCCGCCGCGGCCGAGCCCGATCACCAGACCAAAGGCGGCGGCCATGACCACGAACACGGCCGTCCCGCCGAGTGCCGAGATCAATCGACGAGGGTGTCGGCCTCCAGCCTCCGGCGGGCCGCCGGAGGTGTCGGCGCACGTCTCCGGGTTCTGCCAACGGTCGCCGGGGTTCACATCCATGAGACGTCGCGACCCCCCGTTAAGTTACACCGAGCCGGGCCCATGGTCTCAAAACGGCTGGGTGTCGCTGGGCGGCGCCAACGTCGCGGGCGACGTCACCTACGTGCCCGGAAGTAACGACTGAGCCCCGGAGCTCTTCGTGGTGTCTGCCGGCTCGGGCTTCGAGGATACCGGGACCTCCACCGGGCGTGCCCTCAAAAGAGCCGGATCGGCCGTCGGATAGGCGTACCGAGAGGCGAGGGCACTCGAGATGCCTGGGATGCACGGATCCACCCACTGCGCCGAGGGTAGACTGGCGGCGCCGCGCCAGGGCACGAGGGCACAACATGACGACAGATCGCACGCCGGCGACGAACGAGAGTCTCGACGCAGCCTGGCGACGCTACGCCACGGCGCTCCTCCACTCTATGGAGGATGTCCGCTCCGAGACCGCTGAGGATCTCCACCCCGTGCTGATGGAGACCGCCGATTACTGGCTGTCGCTCGGGCTCGCCATCGGCACCGAGCAGCCAGAGATGGCGAGGCGATTGCTGCGCCTCATCGAGATGGAGGAATCCGAGCGGGTAGAGCTGACCACGGACGCGCAGCACTTCGTGGCTGAGGCGCTGGGGTGAGGCGCCGCGGGCTGGTCTCCAACCTCTACCGCGCCGCGCGGATGGCCAACGACGTCTCAACCCTGGCCTCGGGGAATTCCCACCGCATCGCCCGGCGGGCCAAGAACAAGATCATCGGACGAGCGGCGGCGCGAGCCGGGGTCTGGCGGGCGCTCTGGCGCTGAGCTCAGCCGCGGTGCGCCGGTAGGGCCTGGGCAAGGACCATCGCCGTGTCCCGAACCTCCTCGAGGTCGAGTTCGCCCGGTCGCGCCACTCACCCGCGGGCACTGGCCGTGCCACCGGCGGGCTAGCCGCTGATGCCGACGACGACGCTGCCCCCGGGACAGCGACGCTCTCGCAACACCGCCCCCTTCGCTTGCCCAGCCAGACCCGGGGTAATGCGACACGGACGGAATGTATTCGGTGGGCAAGCGCGGCGACGCTCCCGGGCGGAGGCCCCTCTTGCCGGACGGCTCAGCTTGGCGTTTGATTGGCAGGGCGGTGGACTCGCCCGCTCTCACCAGGTTCACCTGAGCGCTCGACTCCAAGGAGACGCGATGATTGTCCTGGTCACGATTCACGGGATTGGGTTTCAGAGCGCGCCAACCGCCCTGAACGCCGATGACGGATACGCCGACCCCCTCCACAAGAACCTCTGCGCACAGCCCCCGCTAGGTGATGGCGTGCTCGGCGACGACCCCAACCGGCTCCAGGCTGGCGGCGATGGGCCCGTGTATGTCCAGAGCTGCGTTCCCCTCGAC
>PMYJ01000141.1 GCA_003170875.1 Candidatus Dormiibacterota bacterium
CAAACACGATCCTCAAGAGGAGCAGAAGTACTCCTACGAAGGTGGATTGGGGCGGCTGGGCACGTGGTCTGGCAGCGCGCTCGACCCATCGGACCAGCCGCTCGCGCCTGAGGGGGCTCGGTTGGCGCACGTCGCACTCGTCTACTCGAATCTCGAGGGAGTTGCCGGGGACCTGGATGCAACTCTGGCTCTCGGCGTGCTCGGCGCCCCCACCCTCACCCACTACGCGACGGTGGGGGGTATCGTGAAGCTGGCTTTCCAGGACATCCGCGTGCTGGCGATGCGCCACGGGGAACCGGCACCGAGCCTGCGAGTGCGGCCCGAAGCCCAGCACCATCGGGGCGCCATCAGCACAATCATCCATCACGGTGCGCCCGCCACGGGTCCTCTGGCGACTCTGTACGAGATTCAGGACGACGTGGCCGCCTATGTGGTGCGCAACGAGCTCCGCGAGCGCGTCCGCGGCTTTATCCGCGATGCCGTCGGCCGCCTTCTGGCACGACCAGATGTCGAGGGAGTGATCATCAACGGGCATAGCAATGGGACGGTGATGGGCTTCGACCTGATAACGGCGATGTCACCGCCGTCGGCACTCAGAGTCCTGGCTTTCATCACGGCGGGTTGTCCGCTGCGCAAGTACGTGGACTTCATGGATTGGGGCGTTGATGGGTACAGTCTCGCGCTGCTGCGCCCTGGAGGGTGGACCAACTTTTACGACCAGGTGGACCCCGTTGCCGACCCCCTTCAGCCTCTGGCCGACTGGAAGAGAGGTGATGATCTCCCTCCAGGAGGCGGCCCGGGGATGTTTGTGACCTTCGATCCCACCAGCGGCGCGCCGTCGCAGATTGCGGTGAAAGACGAGATCGTCGACAACGTGGCTGCACAGGTAGGCGGTGGCCTACCAGCACACAACTACTGGGACAATCTGGTCTTCTGTGCGAAGCTCGCAGAAGTGATCGCGCAAGTGCTGTAGTCGAGCCCGGCACTTGGCTGACGACGGCTCCGTGGGGAACGGTCCGCGTATTCCGGCATGGGTCGAGCGGGAGAGAATCGGATTGACGTCGTACATCCTGGCGGGCCTCAGCCCGCGAGGCGAACCAGCCTCTCGTGGAGCACCTCGACGAAACCCTCGTGCTCGGGCTTCATGAGCACGCTGCGCAGGATACGCACGGTCTCCGATCCGGCTTCGATGTTGGAATGGCGACGGTGGAGGCTTCCGGCGGTGACCCGCGCAACGCTCAGGTAGACCGGGTCCTCGGCCGCCATCGCGCGCTCGAAGAGGCTCTGGCTGGCGGCGTCGACGTCGGCTGCCGTCATCCCCCCCTCCCAGGGGAAGTACGCCACGATGTCCAGCTCGGGCTCCTGGTAGAGGCGCAGATGCTCCGACCCGCCGATCAGGCGGGCCAAGCTGACCGCGGCTCGGCGGCAGGCCCCCAGGATCGCGCCCAGCCCGTCTGGGGTGAGAGGGAAAAGCTGGAGCGTCGTCCAGAGCGCCGCGGCCGCCGCTCCGGCGCGGGAGCACTCCAGCGAGATCTCGCCGAGGTGCAGCTCTGAGGAGGTGAAGTAGGTGTAGGGGGAGTCGTGGACGTAGAAGTGGCCGACCGACGGGTCGCGGAAGAGGACACATCCGCAGCCGTAGGGCTGGAGGCCGTGCTTGTGGGGATCCACGACGACCGAGTCGCACTCGGCGATGGCGCGGTAGGCGGCCGCGGGGATGCCCTCGGGACCCGCCGGGGCACCCTCGAACCCCGCCCAGCCCTGGATCGTGTAGAAGCCGCCGTACGCGGCGTCGACGTGGAGCCGGACCCCGTACCGGTCGCGCAGCCCGAGAGCCTGGTCGATCGGGTCGACCGCCCCCAGCGCGGTGGTCCCGGCGGTCAGAACCACGGTGCCGATGGTGTCGGTCTGCAGGAGGTGCTCGAGGGCGGCAAGGTCCATCCTCCCCCGGGCATCGGCGGGCACCCGGACCCCGCGGACGCCGAGCAGCCGGCACATCCGCTCGTGGGTGTAGTGGGCCTCCTCGCTGAAGGCGATGGCGGCGTCCGGCCTCAACTCGCGGGCGACGAAGAGCGCTTCCAGGTTGGCGATGGTCCCGCTCGAGGTGAGGTGCCCGAGGAAGTCGGCGGGGTAGTGGAACATCGCGGCGATGGCCGCCAGCGCCTCCCGCTCCAGCGCGGCGGTCGCCGGCCCCCCGTCGAGGGCATGATTGTTGGGATTGATGAGCATCGCCATCAGATAGGCGGCAGCCGCCGCCGGATGGGGCGGCTTCAGCATCTGGCCGGCGTAGCTCGGGTGGAAGAAGGGGTAATTGTCCCCCAGCCGCCGGCCCAGCTCCTCCAGTACCTGCTGGGCCCGCTCCGGGGTGACGGCCACCGAGGAGTGCGGGGTCACGGCGGGCCAGCCGGCCTCCCAGCGCCGCACCGTCGCGACGGCCTGTAGGCTGGCGGCGTCGAGGTCCATCGACGGAATTCTACCGGGGCCTGGCAGGTCGCCTACACCCAAGCGACTTCCGCTTGATCATTTTCCGCAACATGCTATAGTGCGTTACGCAATATGTCGCAGCGCATAAGTAGACCGCCGCAGGGGACCATCGCTTTGACCGCGCTCGCCCTGCTCACCGAGTGCCCCCTCCATCCGTACGAGATGCAGCGGCTGATGCACGACCGGCGCAAGGACTATGCCGAGGGCAAGATGCGCGGCCTCTACCGGGCCATCGGGGAGCTCCAGGCGGCGGGATGGATCGAGCCCGCGGAGACGACCCGGGAGGGCCGTCGCCCGGAGCGGACTGTGTACCGGATCACGGCCGAGGGGCACGAGGCGCTCGAGGACTGGCTCCAGGACATCCTGGAGAAGCCGGCCCGCGAGCACCTGGTGTTCACCGCCGGTGTGGGCCTCCTGGCCTACCTCCCCGAGGAACGTGCCATGGGCGCGCTCCAGCACCGGGTCATCGAGCTCCGGGCCGAGCTGGCTGCCCGCGACGAGGGGTCCAAGGCCCTTGAGCAGGAGATGCACCTCCCCCGGGTCGTCCTCCTCGAGGACGAGCACGAGCGGGCGCTGCGCGACGCCGAACTCCGTTGGGTGCTGTCCCTGCTGGAGGATATGCGCTCGGGTCGCCTCGCCTGGGACCTGTTGAGCCTGAGCGCCCATTTCGACGCCATGCACGATCATGAGACCGCTCGGCGACGACATCAGCGCGGGCCGGTCCCCGACCCAGAGCAGTCATAGCCGTCCAGAGGGAGAGCCCACCGATGATCCACACCAGAGGCCTTCGGCGCACCTTCAAAGGCAGGAGGGGGGCGGTCGAGGCGGTTGCCGGCGTCGACCTCGACGTCCTGGGAGGTCAGACCTTTGGCTTCCTGGGGCCCAACGGGGCCGGCAAGACGACCACCCTCCGGATGCTCTCCACCCTCCTGCCGGTCACCAGCGGCCAGGCCACCGTCGCCGGCTGTGACCTCCGGCACGAGCCCGCCAAGGTGCGGGAGCGGATCGGCTACGTGAGCCAGGAGGGGAGCAGCTACTCCGAGGTGACCGGCCGCCGGGAGCTGGCCATTCAGGGTCGCCTCTACGGGATGAACCGGACGGTGGCCGACAAGCGGGCGGCGGAGCTGCTCGAGACCCTGGAGCTCACCGACTGCGGCGACCGCAAGACCAAGACCTACTCCGGCGGCCAGAAGCGGCGCCTCGACGTGGGCATCGGGCTCATGCACCTGCCCGACCTCCTCTTCCTGGACGAACCGACCACCGGTCTCGATCCCCAGAGCCGGGCCCGGATGTGGGACGAGGTACGAAGGCTGCGCGAATCAGGCACCACCGTCTTCCTCACCACCCACTACCTGGAGGAGGCCGACGCGCTCTGCGACCGCATCGCCATCATCGACCACGGCAAGATCGTCGCCGAGGGCACGCCCGAGGAGCTCAAGCGCGAGGTTGCCGGCGACATCGTGCTGGTGGGTCCCGAGGGCCCGACCGACAAGGCGCGGGACGTCCTCAAGGGACAGGACTTCATCCGGGAGCTGACCGAGGAGGAGGGCGACCTCCGCCTCTACGTCGATGCCGGCGAGACCGCGCTGCCCCAGATCATCCGGCTGCTCGACGGTGCGGGCGTGACCCTGACCACCCTCTCGCTGCATCGTCCCTCGCTGGACGACGTGTTTTTCCGCAAGACCGGGCGCTCGCTCCGCGAGACGGCGCCATGACCGAGGCGTTTGCGTTCCAGATGGAGTACAGATCGTGAAGCTGCTGCGCGACACCTGGCTGATGTTTGTCCGCTACTTCCTCATCTTCATCGGCAATCCCGCCTGGGTGATCATCGGCGTCATCCAGCCGGTCCTCTATCTCCTCCTCTTCGCGCCCCTGCTCAAGTCGCTGGTGCACATCCCGGGTTTCCCGCCCGGTGGCGCCTACAACGTCTTCGTGCCCGGCCTGCTGATCCAGCTCGGCCTCTTCGGCGCGAGCGGCGTCGGCTTCGGCCTGATCGACGAGCTGCGCTCGGGCGTGATCGAGCGCTTCCGGGTCACCCCGGTCAGCCGCCTGGCACTGCTGCTCGGCCGCGCCGGCCGTGACCTCCTCACCCTGCTCATCCAGTCGCTGATCCTGCTGCTGCTGGCCATCCCCTTCGGCCTCAAGCCGACCTTCATCGGCGTGGTGGTGATGCTGGGCCTGGTCGCTCTCATCGGGCTGGGAATGTCCTCCCTCGCCTATGCGGCAGCGCTCACCCTCAAGGACGAGAACTCGTACGCGCCGCTCGTCTTCACGCTCTCACTCCCCCTGCTTCTCCTGAGCGGCGTCCTGCTGCCCCTGCAGCTGGCCCCCCAGTGGCTCCAGGACATCGGCAAGGCCAACCCGCTCTCCTACGCCGTCACCGCTGCCCGCGACGTCTTCAACGGCAACGGCGGCTCCATCGACGTGTGGAAGGGGTTGGCGATCATGGCGGCGCTCGCCATCGTCGGCGTCGCCATCGGCGCACGGAGGTTCTCGCGGGCCATCGCGTAGGGTCAGGCGCCCGGTCCTGTCGAGCGAGGGCCTCAATGCCGCGGGGCATAGATCACCACCTTGCCAAGGTAGGGGTCGCGAGTTCGAGCCTCGTCTCCCGCTCCAGCCGGTTCCGAGGCCAAATTCCAATTCCGGCAAAGCCTTGTCGAGCCCTGGCACCTCTACGTTGATCCTCTTCCTCTTTGGCTGACCCGACTCCCCTAGAGCCCCACTCACATCGCTCTCCGCAACAGGCTTAATCCGTGCAAACAAACAGCACGGGATCTTGTAAAGTGTCGAATGAAAGCAGTTTCACGTGTGCCCAAGGCGGAAGTGGTGAAGGCGGAGAAGGAAGACAAGGGAGCCGTCGTGCTTTACGTGGTGGCGATGGTAGCCACCATTGTCGGTGTAGATATCGCATTCTTCAGAAACCGATTCTGGGAACGGCTGACAGTGAATGTTGGCATTGTCTCGGTGTTCGCGGCTTTCTATTTGAGATTCCTCAGGCGGGCCATGAACAAGGCGATGCCGATGTGAAGGTTCGGCGCGCGGCCGCCATCAGGGGGGTCTCAGTGTCCGAATTCATCCGTAGAGCTGCCGTGGAGGATGCCGAGGAGACGCTGGCCATTCGCCCTAGCGAGCGGTTCGCGGACGTTACCGGAGCCGTCCGTGGTGGCGGCGGCCAGGCCCGGCGCACGGGCGAGGCCTTCGCGGACGCCCTTGCCCAAGACCGTACCAGGGGATGACGCTCACCGACGCCGGTCCCCTGATCGCGATCATCGACGCCGACGAGCTCGACCACAACCTGTGCGTCGAAACCCTCGACCACCTCACGCTTCCACTGGCGACAACATGGCCGGAGTTCACCGAGGCCATGTACTCCCTCGCCCGGGCCGGCGGCACTCAGGGCCACCGCGCGCTCTGGAGGCTGGTCCAGTCGGCCCGCCTCGTTCTCGCTGACCTGTCGCCAGCGCTTGTCGACGGAAGCGCTCACCTGATGGACCAGTACGCAGACCGGCCGATGGATCTGGCGGACGCGACCTTGGTGGCGCTGGCCGAGGAGCGAGGCGACCGCCGCATCTTCACCCTGGATGCCGACTTCCAGATCTACCGGCTGCGCGGGCGGCAACACTTCGAGGTGATCCCAGCCCGCTGAGCTGCACGTGGGGCACCACCCCAATGTTGCCAAGGTAGGGGTCGCGAGCTCGAACCTCGTCTCCCGCTCCACGGTTGCTGTCCGGCCCGAGCGATCCCCACAACGTCGCCATCACTGTCGCGAGGGCGGCATTCGGGGTAGGCGGAGGGCGGTCAGTTCACTGGCGGCGCACTCCACCTGGTGCAGTGGCAATGCACTGGCAATCTGACGGCAAGGCCGGCGCGGCCAGCCGGGGGAGCCGGGGCCGTGGGATCCGGACGCGTCAGCGGCGGCGCAGCCGGCTGTCCGTAATCTCGGGCGGAGACCAGCCGGCGTCGCCCGGATTGATGTTGGTTCCCGGCGGCACGATCTCATCGATGCGGTCGAGGGTGGCCTGGTCGAGGGTCACCTCAGCGGCACCCAGCTGGCTCTCCAGGTGCTCCATGGTGCGCGGCCCGATGATCGCCGCGGTGACCGCCGGGTGCCGGATGACGAACGCGATGGCGAGATGGATCAGGCTGATCCCCGCATCGCCGGCAACTTCGGCAAGGGATTCGACCGCATCGAGCTTGCGCTGGTTGACCGGGAGGGTCAGGTCCTGCCGGCTGGCGCGACTGCCGAGCGGCGCCGACTGGTCGCGACGGTGGGCGCCGGAGAGGAACCCGCCCGCGAGCGGACTCCACGGGATGACCCCCATGCCGTACTTCTGGCAGACGGGCAGCACCTCGGCCTCCACGCCGCGGACGAGCAGCGAGTACGGCGGCTGCTCGCAGACGAAGCGCTCCCGGCCCCGGCGCTCAGCGACCCACTGGGCCTCGACGATCTGCGACGGTGGGAAGGTCGAGCTGCCGAAGGCGCGGATCTTTCCGGCCCGCACCAGGTCGGTGAGCGCACCCAGGGTCTCGTCGACGTCGCAGCTCGGCTCCGGGCGGTGGATCTGGTAGAGGTCGATCCAGTCGGTCTGCAGGCGGCGCAGGCTCGCCTCGCACTCGCGGATGATCCAGCGCCGCGAGTTGCCCTGGGCGTTGGGGTCGTCGCCCATCTGGCCGTGCACCTTGGTGGCGAGCACGACCTGGTCCCGCCGTCCCCCGGCGAGGGCCTTACCGACGATCTGCTCGGACTCGCCCTGCGAGTAGACGTCCGCCGTGTCGATGAAGTTGATCCCCGCGTCGAGGGCGCGATGGATGATGCGGATCGAGTCTTCGTGATCCTTGTTACCCCAGGCGCCAAACATCATGGCGCCGAGGCAGAGTTCGCTGACGTTGATCCCAGTGCGGCCGAGGGTGCGTTGCTCCATCTCTCCGAGGATACGCGGTCGGCACCTGAGGCGGTCCCGCCGCTAATGCGCCCTGATCGTCGGCCACCGCGAAGGGTGGCCCCCCTCGTGAGAGCAGCCGGTCCCCCCGGAGACGATGTGCCCCGGCGGCACCCCGCCCCCCTTTACGGACCACCGCCGCTCCGAACTCAGGGTGCGTAGACGGCGGCACCGCCCTCGTAGCCGATCAGGCGCCACGTCGCAGGAGGCGTCCAGCCCGAGGGCACGACGTTGAACTCGGCGACGCTGCCGACCACCACCGCGGCGGGGTGGAGCGCCTCGATGCTGCGGGTCAGGTCGGAGGAGCTGCGGATCGGCCGCTCGGCACCGACCGGGCCCTGGCCCGCCGCCACGATGTCGACGTCCAGGTGGGGGCCGAGAAGACCCGCCACGTCGCCGACGTCCATGACGACCACCGGGGCATTCGGGTTGCCGGCGGCATCCAGGGCCCGCGTCACCGGGGTGGGAGCCGTCGACGGCTGGAGATGCGCGGTGGCGAGGATCGCCAGCACCAAAGCGGCGCACGCGGCAGCCCCGCGGAAGGGGATCCGCCGGGCCATCCCGCCGAGGGCCCGCCTCACGCGGATGACGCCGAGAACGCCCAGCGTCGCGACCGCGGCCACCACCAGGAGCGGGGCGGTGACGAGGCCATTGGTCCATTCGACGTCCATCAGGAGCACGGCGCCAACCCCCAGGGCAACGCATGCGGAGAGCCGGAACCAGCGCTCGGGCAGCGCCGCGGCCAGCGCCACCACACCGAAGGCGATCGCCGGGAGCAGGAAACGCAGCGCCCCGGTGAGCTGGGAAGGCAGCGGCGAGCCCGTGAACGGGGTCACCACGTCGGCGACAGCGCACCCCAGGGCGGCGAGCGCCACCAGGCGGATCCGCGCCGAGCACCGCGCCGCCACCACCGGGCAGGCGACCAGCGCCGCCAGCGACATCCCGAAGTTGAGGACGGCGGGCCCCAGCCACCGTGGCACGGCCGCCCACCCCCCGGAGACGACGGCACCGGCCAGGGTCTGGTCGTACGCGCTGTAGGCGGCGGCGCTGCCGCTCAGTCCCGAGAAGAGCACGGAGGAGCCGAGGCGGATGGTCTGGGGAAAGAGCGGATCACCGGTGATGATCCAGGCGCGCGCATACCAGGCGGCCGAGAGAGAGAGGGCCGCGGCCAGGAACCCGAGCGCCCAGCGGCCCCCACACCATTCGCGGTTTGCCCAGAGGACCACGCCCGCCACCACCACCCCGGGAAGGATGTCGGTTCCCTTGGTCCCGACCGCCAGCGCCACGCACGTCCCCGCGAGGAGCAGGGTGAGACGGTCCCGCGTCCGCGCAGCTCGCAGACCGCACAGCATCGCGGACATCAGGCCGAGAAGGCCGACCGCGTCGTCGTACGCCGATCGCACCTGTGTCTCGAAGAAGCAGACCGTGGTGACCAGCACGAGCCCGGCGACCACGCCCGCCCAGGCCCCGCGCCCCAGCTCGCGCGAGAGCATCGCGGTGACCGCGATCAGGAGCCCGGCGCAGAGGAGATTGGGGAGGGCGACCAGAGCCGCGTTGTGAAAGGGGAGCATGACCGCGAGCAGCAGCAGGGCGCCATTTCCCGGTGCCGTGCCGGTGTTATCGCCCGCTTGCGCGAAGGGCAGGCTCCGGATGGTGCCGCTGTCGAGGTAGTGGGCGGCGTTGACGATCTGGTAGTGGAGGCTGTCGTAGCTGCTGGTGGCCGGCGACGCCCAGAGCACCTCGACCACAGCGAGCACCGCGAAGGGCACGGCCACCGCCACCCAGCCCCAGGCGACGCGCGACCTGGCGGGTTGCGGCACGGGAGGCGCCGGGAGGAGGCGCCAGCTCACCCCGGCCAGAGCGGCGAGGCAGGCGATCACGACCGGGAGCCAGAGGACGCCGATGAGGCCGAGGACCTGGAGCAGGGCAACCCACCCGGTGATCCCCACCAGTCCGGCGAACCCGAGCCGCTCCAGGAGGTCCGCCGAATCGGGGAGCAGGGCGCATCCCGCGCTGTACGCCGTGAAGCCCGCCAGCCCGAGCAGGACCGCTTCGAGGAGACGTCCTTCCAGGACCGGCATCCAGAAGCTCATGGTGTGTAGTCCGAGATTGTTGAGGCCACCGGCGGGGCCTCCCGCGACCGGGGCGAGATCGTTACAGCACGCTCGCCGGGTGGTCACGCGGCGACGCGGTCCTCGACCACCCGTGAAGGGTGCCGGTGGGGCACATCGTCAGAGTGGGGGCTTTCGCAGGCGGCNNGCGGCGGTTGCAACGCCGCCGAGAACGAGGCGCGGACAGCAGAGCTGTCCGACGCCGGTCCCCCCGAAGACGATGTGCCCCGCCGGCACCCCGCGCCTGCGTCAGCCGAAGGCATCCTCGCCGGTGATCGCCTTCCCGAGGATCAGGGTGTGGACCTCCTCGGTCCCCTCGTAGGTGAGCACGGCCTCCAGGTTTGCCATGTGGCGCGCGACCGGGTAGTCGAGGGTGAGCCCGTTGGCACCCAGGATGGTCCGCGCCGCGCGGGCGATCTCGATGGCGGTGCGCGTGTTTGCCCGCTTGGCGAGCGACACCTGGACGGTGTGGGCCCTGCCGGCGTCCTTCAGGGTGCCGAGCCGGTGGGCCACCAGGCGTCCCTGGACCAGCCGGGTCGCCATCTCGGCGAGCTTGGCCTGGGTGAGCTGAAAGTGCGCGATCGGATGACCGAAGGCCTCGCGGCTCCGGGCGTACTCGACCGCCGCCTCGAAGCAGGCCCGGGCGGCGCCGAGCACGCCCCACGCGATGCCGAAGCGGGCCTCGTCGAGGCAGGCGAGGGGACTGCTCAACCCGCGCGCCTCCGGGAGCATCGACGCCTCCGGCACCCTCACCCCGTCGAGCACCAGCTCCGAGGTGACGGAGGCGCGGAGGGAGAGCTTGCCCTCGATGTCGCGGGTCGAGAAGCCGGGCGTGTCGCGCTCCACCAGGAAGCCGCGGATGCCCTCGTCGGTCTGTGCCCAGACGACGGCGATGTCGGCGAGCGAGCCGTTGGTGATCCACATCTTGGTACCGGAGAGGACCCAATCCCCTCCCGCGCGCCGGGCGCGGGTGCGCATCGCCGCCGGGTCGCTGCCGGCGTCGGGCTCGGTCAGCCCGAAGCAGCCGATCGCTTTCCCGGCCGCCATCTCGGGGAGCCACCGCTCGCGCTGCTCGTCACTGCCGAAGCGGTGGATGGGGAACATCGCCAGCGATCCCTGCACCGAGACGAAGGAGCGCAGACCGCTGTCCCCGGCCTCCAGCTCCTCGCAGGCCACCCCGTACGCCACCGCCGAGGCGCCGGCGCAGCCGTGCCCCTCGAGGTGCATCCCGAGCAGCCCGAGCTCGGCCAGTTCGGGGATCAGCTCCCGGGGAAAGGTCCCGGCCGCGAAGTGCTCGCCGACGTGGGGCAGGAAACGCTCGCGGACAAAGTCCCGCACCGTCAGCTGGATGAGCCGCTCCTCATCGCTGAGGAGCTGATCGACGGCGTAGAGGTCTGCCGGATCGAGGCGTGGCCGCGCTCCCTCTCGAGCGCTGTCGGTCGCCATGCGGCCCATTGTCACATCAAGCGGCGGGCGGCGAACGGGAGCGACGGGCCCGAGTGGATCAGTGCCCGAGGCCCAGCTCGATGGCCTTGACGAGCAGCAGGAGCACGGCCACCAGGATGTACGCACCCATCGCCGTCATCCCGATCCTGCGCCCCCGTGACGGCACCGGCCGGGTGAGGAGGGCAATGGGCGGCATCCGCCAGGTGAACCGATCCTCCTTGTCCCGTGCGCTCACGGTGGGCGCCAGGCTGCCGCGGGTGAAGAGGCCGATCCCGATCAGCCCGACCACGAGGAGGATGCCGAAGACGATCAGCAGGAGCGTGACGCTCACCCCGGAGAAGATGGTGGAGAAGACGAGGATCAGAGAGAGCATCACCAGTATCGCGAGGATCACGGTGGCCAGCACGTTGAGCCACGGCTTGTTGACCCAGGGTCCGAGCACGGCGGGATCGTTGCAGAGCAGGAGCAGGAAGAGGCTCGCGCTGGGCAGCAGGGTCCCGGCCAGCGCCTGCACGGCGGTGGTGATCAGACCGAGCGGAGCGTTGGGGATGAGCACGATGCCAGCCGCCACCAGGACGACGAGGGTGAAGACAGCGTAGAAGGGTTTGGCCTCGCGCCAGGAGCGGTGCAGCGAATGGCGGATGCCGAAGACGTCTCCGAACGCGTACGACGTCGCCAGGGTGACGGCGCTCGCGCCGATGATGGAGGCGTCGATGAGAAGCACCGAGAAGATGGCGCCCAGCGCCGGGCTGACGCGGCTCGTCAACCCGTCGGCGACCGCCTGCGCGTCCTGGAAGTGGCCGGCCAGCGGTGTCCCGTTGAAGGCCGCCGCCGTCGTGATCATGATGGCCGCGGCGCCGACGACCACAACGAAGGCGCCGACCACGGTGTCGGTGCGCTCGTACGCGATCCAGCGCGGAGTGATGCGCTTGTCGACGACGTTCGACTGCTGGAAGAAGAGCTGCCACGGTGCCACCGTCGTCCCCACGATGGCGACGATGAGCAAGGCGCCGTTGGAGCTGAGCCCGCCCTGGATGCCCGGAATCAGGAATCCGTGCAGGACCGGCCCGAGCGTCGGATGGGCGAGGATGACCAGGGGGATCACCAGCGCGTTGCCCCCCAGGACCACGAACATCAGACGTTCCCAGGTCGAGAACTTGCCGGTCACGGTGATGCCCACGAGGAAGAGGGCACCAACGGGGACGGCGATGTACGGGCTCACTCCGAGGTAGGCGGCGCCGAGACCGATGCCGATGAACTCGGTGGTGATGGTGAGGAAGTTGAGCAGGAAGAGGTCGCCGACCGAGAACCACCCCCAGAACTTGCCGAAGCGCTCAAAGATGAGCCGCCCGTGCCCGACCCCGGTGACCGCGCCGAGGCGCACCACCATCTCCTGGTTGACGATGAGCACCGGGATCAACAGGACGAGCACCCAGAGCAGGCTGGTCCCGTAGTTCTGCCCGGCCTGGGCGTAGGTCGCCACCCCGCCGGCGTCGTTGTCGCCGACCATGACGATCAGCCCCGGCCCCATGATCACGGCCAGCGCGAGCAGCCTCCGCCGCCAGGTGCGCCGGCTGCCGTGCTCCTGCTCGTGGATGGTGCCGAAGGCACCCTTGATGTCGCCGAGATGGGCGTCGTCGAGGACCGCGCTGCTCCGCGCCTCCCCCGCGCTCCGGTGCCTCTCGTCGACCAAGCCGGACCTCCCGCTGCCCGATGGGGCAGCACAACTGAGCGGGCTCGCCGCTCAGGAGGTCACGACGCTGTCAGACCCCTGGGCTAACGTGCCCCATTGCGCCGGCGCGCCACGACGTCGCAGATGACGTCGATGGAGCCCCGGACCGCCCACTATCGCCGTCTTCCATGGGCACCTCTGGCTGTTGACTGCCGGCGCCAGTCTACCAGGGGGCCGGGAGTCTCCCGACCCAGCTCCGGCGGGATCAGCGACCGTTAATCTTCCGCTCAGCCGTGGTCGGCCTCGGAGCGGCGGCGCCAGGAGTCGGGGAGCATCGCCTCCAGCACGTCGTCCACCGAGATGACCCCGATGATGCGGCGACCCTCGTCCACGACCGGGGCCACGCTCAGGTTGAAGTCGGTCATCAGCCGGGCCACCTCGGGGAGGTCGTCGCCCGCCTCCAGCGCGGTGTCGCCCCGCTGCACCAGCTTGGCGACCCCGCTGTTGCCCCGAGCCTGGATCAGGCTCACCAGCGGGACGGCGCCGACCAGGCGGCCGGAGGCGTCGGTGACGAAGACGTCGGCGAGCACCTGGGGCGAGAGGCCGGCGGCGCGGACGGCGGCGAGCGCCTCGGTGACCGTGGCGGACTCCGATACCGCCACGAAGTCGGGGCTCATCAGCCCCCCGCCGCTCTCCGGGCTGTAGCTGAGCAGGGCCCGCACCTTGGCCTGCTTGGCGGGGGGAAGGCTGGAGAGGATCGGGGCACGGCGCTCCTGCTCCAGCTCGGTGATCAGGTCGGCGGCGTCGTCGGCTCCCATGCCGGCGAGCACCATGGCCGCCTCTTCGTCAGAGCGGGTACGGAGAAACTCGACCTGATGCTCGGTGTTGAGCTCCTCGAAGACGTCCGCCTCCAGCTCGGGATCGGCGTGGACGGCGGTGATGATCTCCTCCCCCTCCTCGTGCGAGGCGCTCTCGACGATGTCGGCGATCTCGGCGGGGTGGAGCCGGCGCAGCCCGCGCAGGGGCATGAGCAGGCGGGAGGTGGGGACATGGCCGACGAAGGGCTCGACCTGCGACCAGTCGACGAAGTAACGGCCCTCGTGGCGCAGCGCATTGAGCGGCGGAGGGAGCAGCCGCCGCAGTCCACCTCGAGGGCTCGAGTCGACGCCCGCCACCTTCCATCCGCCACGCCCCGCGCTCAGCTGGATGTCGGCGGCAGTGATCAGGCGGCCCGTGTCCACGCTGATGACACGCCGCCCGAGCACATCGCTGCGGAGCAGCACCTCGCCCTGGCGGCGCTCGAAGCGGAGCAGGCTGAGGGTCTCGCCGGTGAGCTGCACGCGCCCGCCCGCGACCTCGCCGACGCGATCGCTGGGGACGAAGAGCTGGCGCCCGGCCAGCCGCGCGATCAGCCCGGTCACGGGCGGATAGCCACCCGCGCCCAAGCGGACGATCACGTCCTCGACTCGCCCAAGCGTCTCCCCAGCGCGGTCGACGATCCGGCTGCGGGTGATCTCGGTGAGCCAGAGGCGCGCGACCCCCGACGGCGACGGCTCAGGGTCTGATGTGGTCATCTGACGGCCTACAGTCTGCCACGTCCCCCGACCCAAGGGCGCCAGGATCCGCGTGACGCGTCCCGGCCCGCGGCGCGGTCAGGTCTCGGGGACCGCGCCGGGCTCGCGACCGCCGCTCAGGGAGCGCGGCCAGCTCACCCCCATGCTCGCCCCGCCAACCGGCGAATCCCCGATCTGCCAGCGGCCTCCGGTGGCGGTGACCACCGAGTTGGCGATGGCGAGCCCGAGGCCGGCTCCGCCGGGCCTGTCCGTGGCACGGCGGAAGCGGTCGAAGATGTGCGCCCTTTCATCGACGGGGATGCCGGGACCGGAGTCGTCGACCGAGAGGCGTATCCGGTTGCCGTCGGGCCACACTGCGACGTCGATGCTCCCGCCCTCCGGCACGTACTTGGAGGCGTTGTCCAGGAGGACGCCCAGGAGGCGGTCGAGCCAGTCCGGCGGGGCGTGGACCACGAGCGGCTCGGGTGTCGTCCGAACCGTCAGCCGGACGCCCTTGGCCTCGGCGACGGCGGTGAACCGATCGGCCGTCATGTGGGCGAGGACCGCGAGGTCCACGTGCTCCGCCTGCGCGCGTTCACGGGTGGTGTCGAAACGGGCCAGCCAGAGGAGGTCCTCGACCAGCCGGCGCATGCGCCCGCTCTCCCCCTGCACGCGCTGAAAGGCGGCGTGGTACCAGCCGACGTCGCGCGGTTGGGCGAGGGCGAGGGAGGTCTGGGCCTCGATCACCGAGAGCGGGGTGCGCAGCTCGTGAGAGGCGTCGGCGGTGAACTCCATCTGGCGGACGCGGGCCTGCTCGATGGGCGCGGCCACCCGGCGGCCGATGGTGAGCGCTCCGAGGAAGACGGCGAGAAGGAGGACCGGCCCGACGACCGTCTCGGCCAGGATCAAGTTGCCCTCGGCGGAGCCGACCCCGCTCAGCGACTGTCCGATGACCATCCGGTCCAGGGTGAACTGGCCCGGGATGGGAAGGCCGGTCAGGGGATCGGTGCCGACCGGGTAGCTGGCGTGGGCTTCCGGGATGATGGGGGCCCCGACCACCCGGAAGGCGCCGCCCTGTACGGAGACGGTCAGGGGGCTCGTGCCGGCGTCCGCCGCGGTCGCGGGAAGGCCGTCGGCGGTCGCGATCGTGCACGCCGACTGGGCCTGCGGGTCACAGACGAACTGGGTGCCGTCGGTGGCGACCAGCCAGTACCAGAGCGGGGACGCCGACGTCCCCTCCGTCTGCAGGCCGTTCCCGTAGGTGGAGCTGGCGAGGGCCTGGCTCAGCTGGGCATCCACGCTCGAGGTCTCGCGGGCGGTGACGATGAGCACCACCACCACCGCGATCACCAGGTAGACGGCGGCGACGATGGCGGTGCTGACCAGTGCGACCCGGGTGGCGGCGACCCGGACCCGGCGCAGCGCATCCCGGCCCGAATCGCCCGTGCCGGCCCCGGTCGCGGCCGGGCCGGAGAGGCGAGCGAAGACACCACGAACCCGCCGGAGGGGTCCGGGGCTCACCCCGCCTCCTCTTCCAGCCGGTATCCCGCCCCGCGCACGGTGACGATCCGGATGCCGGCGCTCGGGAGCTTGGCCCGGAGCCGGCTGAGCTGAACGTCGATGGCGTTGGAGCCGAGGGCGTCGGTCTCGTCCCGCCAGCCGTGCTCGGCGATCGCCTTGCGGTCGACCACCGCGGGGGAGCGCCGCATCAGCAGCTCGAGGATGTTGTACTCGGTGGTGGTGAGATTGACTGGGTGCCCGCTCGCGGTCACCTCGCGGCGGAGCGGGTCCAGCGCCAGGCTGCCCCGGGTGACCACCGGCGCGTCCACCCCTCGGGGACGGCGCTGGAGAGCCCGGATCCGGGCCAGCAGCTCGCTGAAATCGAAGGGCTTGACGAGGTAGTCGTCGGCCCCGGCGTCGAGGCCCTCGACGCGGTCCGGCGGGGTGTCCCGGGCGGTGAGCATCAGGATCGCGGTGGGCCGCTCGTTGCGCCGCGCCCAGCGGACCACGTCGATGCCGGCGCCGCCCGGCATCCGCCAGTCGATGACGGCGACGTCGTACTCGTAGAACTTGAGCTGGTCGATGGCGTCCTCGCCCCGACCGACGGCGTCGACCTGGTAGCCGCTGTCCTCCAGGCCCTGGATCAGGACAGACCGGAGTCCGGGATCGTCCTCGGCGACGAGGATGCGCATGGCATCAGTGTCCCGCAGCCGGGCACTGAGCGCCGCCTCGCACCGCCATCGGGCTCATCCGGTGGTGGTGGTGGTGGTGGTGCCGCCCCCGCCGCCTCCGGAGCCCCCGAACCCGCCGAAGCCCCCAGGTCCGAAGCCTCCGGTGAAACAGCCCGAGGAACCGGAGGGCTCGATGAGCAGGGAGCGCGCGCTGACGGTCCCCGAGGAGGCCGGGGCGCCCACGGCCGCGACGCACGCTCCCTTGACCAGGTCGGAGGTGGAGCCGGTGGTGGTCGTGGAGACCTGGGCGGTGCTGGGCACCGTGATGCTCGGGGTGGACCCACCCGTCTCCTGGACCGTCACGGCGGTGCCGCTGACAGCCGTGACCACACCCCGAACGCTGTCGAAGTCAGAGGCGAATCCGCCTGGCGTCGCACGCGGGCGGAAGGTGAAGTCGGGCCGGCCACCCTGGCCGGGGTACCCGCCCACGAACGACCCGGTGGCGCAGGAGCCGTTGACGGCCGGGGAGACGGTGACCCGGGCCACGGTGATCGTCCCCGAGGAGTCCGCGCTTCCGGTCGCGGTGATGCAGCTTCCCACCGTGATGTCGGCGGCGCTCCCCATGCCGGTCACGCTGATCGGCGTCGATCCGGTGAAGTCGACGGTCACATTGCCGTTGGACGAGGTGCTGAGCACGAGGCTGGAGCCGCTGAGGCTGACCAGGCTCCCGTCGGTGATGTTGCCGCTGCGGAATCCGCCGTCCCCACTCGAGGAGCCGGTGCCCGTGGTGCCGCAGGCGGCGAGCGCGACGCCCAGCCCGCCGAGGCCGGCGACCTTGATCAGGCGCGCTCGCAGACGGGAGACGGCCGGCCCGCGTCCCGTCGTGCCTATCTGCGTCGCCAGCAACTCTCTCACCACTCCTGAAACCTCGACCGGGTCCCCGGGCCCTGGAGGTGGCGCCGGTCGCGATGCGCGGCCGGCACCACCCGGGTGGGAGGTCGAAGATCGGTAGCGAGCCCATTCCACCCCAGGCCACCTTTCGAATCCGTGATGCCGGTCCACGCGAGTCCGTGATGGCGGTTCAATGACGCCCGCTAGCATGCGCATCGCCCTCCTCGCCCCGCTCATCGCCCCGCTCCGCGAGCCGCAGCTCGGCGGTGTGCAGACCTTCCTGGTCGACCTCGCCCGGGGGCTCACCGGGCGCGGCCACGATGTCACCGTCTTCGCCGCTCGCGGCTCCCGGGTGGACGGGGTGCGGGTCGCCGACACCGGCATCGACTCCACCCTGCTGGGGGCGACCCTCTTCCGCCCGGACCGCGAGTCCACCGCCGACGCGCGATCCGATGAAGCCTTCGCCGCCACCCTGGCGCTGATCGGATCGTTCGACTTCGACGTGGTCCACAACCACGCCTCCGACGTCCCCGCGATCCGCCACGCCGCGACGCTCGCCACCCCGGTGGTCCACACCCTGCATATGCCGGTCGATCCTCGGATCGGAGCCGCCCTGGCGACCGCCCGGAGCAGCGCCCACCCCCCCCTGGTCGCTGCGGTCTCCGAGGCCCAGGCCGGCTCCTGGCGCCGGCTCGCCACCGTCGACTGCGTGCTCCGTCCGGGGCTCCCGACCGCGGCGATCCCCTGGCGTGCGGCCCGCACCTCCACTCGCCTGGTCTTCGCCGGCCGATTCTCGCCGGAGAAGGGCGCGCTGGAGGCGGTGGCCATCGCCAGGGCGGCCCGGAGACGCCTCCTCATCTGCGGTCCCGGGTACGACCCCGAGTACACCGCCCGTGTGAAGGCGCTCCTCGAGGACACCGCCGTCGAGGTCCTGCCCGCGCTGGAGAGAAGGGCCCTGTGGATGGAGATGAGCCGGTCCGCGGCTGTGCTCTGCCCGGCGGGATGGGACGAGCCCTTCGGCCTGGTGGCGGCGGAGGCCAACGCCTGCGGGACGCCGGTGGTGGGCTTCCGCCGGGGCGGCCTCCCGGAGGTGGTCGCCGATGGGGTAACGGGAATCCTGGTCGCGACGGGCGACGTCGCCGGGGCGGCTGCGGGGTGGGGCGAGCGGATGAATTGAGCCGGCAATCCTGTCGGAGCCACGCCGAGCGTCACCTCGACCTGGAGGCGACCCTCGACGCCCACGAGCGAATGTACCGGCGGGCTGCCGGGGACCGAGGCTGAGCCCCGACCTCAGGCCGCCGCGACCTCAGGCGGCGGCGATCCGGTTGCGCCCCTCGGCCTTGGCGACGTAGAGGGCGTCGTCGGCCCGGTGGACCAGGACCTCGGCGTCGTCGGTGCCGTTGGTGTGGCCGACGCTGACCGTGACCCTGATCTGGCTCCCGTCGTCGAGGGTGAACGGCGCGGCCGCGATCACCTGGCGCAACCGCTCGGCCATGGTTCGCACCCCCTGGGGCGGGGTGTCGGTGAGCACGGCCAGGAATTCCTCGCCCCCCCAGCGTCCCAGGGCGTCCTCGGTGCGCATCGCCGCCTGGAGGCGCGCGGCCACCTCGCGGAGCACGGCGTCACCGGCGAGGTGACCGTGCTCGTCGTTCACGTCCTTGAAGTGGTCGATGTCGACGAGCAGCACCCCGATGGTGCGGTCGTGACGCCGGGCGGCGCTGATCACCGAGCGCAGGTGCTCGTCGAGGTGGCGGCGGTTGTAGATGTTGGTCAGCATGTCGATGCGCGACACCCGATCCAGCTCGGCGTTGCGGGTGCGCAGCTCGTCCTGCAGCCATTTGGTCCGCAGTGCGGCGCTCACCCGCGCCATCAGCTCGTTGGCCTCGAAGGGCTTGCGCAGGTAGTCGTGGGCACCGAGCCGCAGTCCGTTCACCACGTCGGCGGTGTCGACCCGCCCGGTCAGGAAGACGACTGGGATGTCCTTGAGCATGGGATCCGCCTTGAGCCGCTCCAGGGTGGCGTGACCGTCGAGCACCGGCATCTCGACGTCGAGGAGGATGACGTCCGGGCGGTACTCGCGGCAGGCGTCGATCGCCTCCGCACCGTTGACCGCCTCCACGACGGTGTGGCCGTCGGTTTCGAGCTGGCGCCGGAGCACGGCCCGCACCACCATCGAGTCGTCGGCGACCAGGATCGTGCCGTTCACTGGAGCGCCTTGCCGAGCTCGTCGGCGTCGAGGACCAGGATCATCCGCTGCTCCTCGGCCCGGATCACGCCGGAGACCACCGGGTTCTCCTGGCCGGCGGGCGGGGCGGTGATCGCGCTCTCCTCCACCCGGAGGATGCCGATGGCGCTCTCGACCACCAGGCCATAGCGCTCCCCGGCGCCGTCCAGGACGAGGACATGCCCGGCGCCATGGCCGAGCACGGAGAGCACGGTGAGGATCTCGTCCCCGCGACGGAGCACGCCGGCGATCCCGTCCTTGGGCACCGGCAGGGGGGTGATCCCGTAGGGCAGCCGCACCTCCTGGACCCGCTCGATGGGGACCGCCCACTCGCCGTCCATGGTCTCGAAGTGGACCAGTGTTCTCATGGCTCGGACGTCCTCGTCAGCCGGTGGTCGATCATGCGGATCAGCTCCTCGATCTGGTAGCCCTCCAGCGCGGCCTCGGCGGCTGCGGAGCTGCGGCCGAGAGCGGCCCGGGCGACGCTGAAGGCCCGGCGGGCCTGGCGCCATTCGCCCTGGAGCTCAAAGGCGAGGGCCAGCTGGAAGTGGGCGATGGCGTGGTCGGGGTCGAGGTAGACGACCTTCCGGAGCGCGGCCACGGCGGCGGCCGCGTCGCCGGCCTGCAGACCGGCTTCGCCCTCGGCGAGGAGGGCCGCGATCGGGGGGTCGCCGCCGCCCCGGTTCGTCGCCGTCACCGAGGGTAGCGGCTGGGACAGCGCCGGCGGTGTGGCCGGCGCGTGGACGGAGCCCAGCTTGGCCCCCGCGGGCACGGAGGGCCGGGAGCCTCCGCGGGCCTCGGCGTAGGTCGCAGCCCGGGCGCCATTGCCCCGCCCG
Source organism: Candidatus Dormiibacterota bacterium (assembly GCA_003170875.1). Classification (GTDB taxonomy): domain Bacteria; phylum Chloroflexota; class Dormibacteria; order Aeolococcales; family Aeolococcaceae; genus Changshengia. Next base: position 20,326 of record PMYJ01000141.1, read on the forward strand.
GAGTCGATGGCCGCCGGCTGGGCCGGGGACTTGGTCCGCTTGGCGGGACCGCGCGAGTGGCTCGGATAGTCGGGGACGGGGAGGACCTGGGCCGCCGGGTCCGTCCTCGCCCAGTCGGGCTGCCGGTACGCGAAGGCGGTGCCGACCCGGACCAGGTGGAAGCGCTCAGTGACCTGCCAGAGGGATTCCGAGTAGCCGAGGAAGACCCATCCGCGCGGGTCCATGGTGGTGGCGATCCGTTCCAGGGCGGCCAGCACGTCGTGGCGGTCGAAGTAGATGAGCACGTTGCGGCAGAAGACCACCTCCGCGCCGCGTGCCTGCGCCGGGGCCGGGTCGCGGATGAGGTTGTGGCGGAAGACCGTCACCTTCGACCGGAGCTCGGGAACGATCTCCCACTGGTCGCCGGCCCGGCGGAGGTACCGGCTGCGATCCTTCTCGCCGAGCCCGGTGAGCTGCCGCTCCTCGTAGCGCCCGCTGGCGGCCTGGCGGAGGGCGCGGGAGGAGATGTCGGAGGCGATCACCTGCCACTTCGCGATGCCGCTCTCGGCCAGCACCATGGCGAGGGTGTAGGGCTCCTGTCCCCAGGCACAGCCGGCGCTCCAGACGGTGAGCGGGGAGTGCAAGGTGGGCACGACGTCGCGGCGGAAGGCGGCGATCTGGGCGGGATCGCGGAAGAACGAGGTCTCCTGGACGGTGAGCTCGTCGAGGCAGGCCTGGAGCGCCGGCCCCTCGGCGGCGATCTCCTCGACGATTGTGGAGTCCGGCACGCCCCGCTGCTCCGCGGTGTGGTGGAGCCAGTAGTCGAGGCGGTACCGCTGGGCGGGGTCCAGGCGCAGGCCCACGCTCCGTTCCACGACCTCGCTGGCGGTGTCGAGCAGGATCTCGCTGGTCATGCCGGCACCGGCACGCCCGCGGCGCGGAGCACCGCGGCGGCGATCTCGGAGAGGGGCAGCACCCAGGCGGCACCGCCGTTGTCATGGGCAGCCTTGGGCATGCCGTAGACGGCCGAGGACTCCTGATCCTGGGCGATGGTCGTCCCGCCGCTCCGCCGGATGGCGAGCAGGCCGGACGCCCCGTCGTCCCCCATCCCGGTGAGGATCACCCCGATCCCGCCCTCGCCACCGCAGTCGGCCATGCTGTGGAAGAGGACGTCTGCGGACGGGCGGTGGAGGGTCACGGGCTCGTCGAGCAGCGACAGCCGGTGGCCGCGCCGGACGATGGCATGCAGCCCCGGCGGCGCGACCAGGACCACCCCGCGCCGGAGCTGGGCGCCGTCGACGGCGAGCTCGACGGGGAGGGCGGACTCGCGGCGCATCCAGCCAAGGAAGCCGTCCACGAAGCCCGACTGCAGGTGCTGGACGACGATGACCGGGCGCTGGAGCCCAACCAGGCCGGAGAGAACCAGGGCCAAGGCGGGGGGGCCGCCGGTGGAGGCCGCCAGTCCGACCACGCCGTCAGAACTGCGTGGGCGCCCGCCGGCGACGGCCGCGCGCGCCTCCCGGATGACCGGGCGCCGGAGACGTTCGCGGCGGCGTTGCGAGAGGTGTCCGAGGGCACGGAGGCGCTTGCGCAGCTCTGCTCCGACCGCGAGATCCCACTTGGCGGGGTAGGTCATCACCTCCACGGCGCCGGCGACCACGGCGGCCATGGAGGTGTCGCGGCGCTGGTCCGATGGGACCATCAGAAGGATGGGCACCGGAGCGAGGGCGAGGATCTCCCGGACGAGGCCCGCGGCCTGCCCGTTGCCGGAGAGCCCGGACATGTCGAGGCTCACGATGTCGGGGTGATCCCGACCGACGTACGCGACGGCCTGGGCGGGGGGAATCTGGGCCACGACGCTGGCGTCACGATCGGCCTCGACGGCCCGCGCGAGCTGCGCGGCCCAGGGGCCCGTCTGCCCGGTGATGATCAGCACCCGAAGGACGTCCTTCACCGGCACGGCGCGCACCTCGCCGGCCATTCGGCATCCGGGACGCCGGCCGAGGCGGCGCCGCGCGCGGCGGCCCGCCGCAGCGCGCGCTGCATGGCGGCCTGCTCCAGCGCCCGGTCCATGGCGGCGCGCCGCAGCGCGCGGCTGAGGGCTGCCCGCCTCAAGGCGCGGCCTTCGGATGCCTGCGTCACCGCTCGGCCCCCAGCAGCCGCTCCACCGCCGAGAGCAGCGCCGACTGGTCAAAGCCGCTCTTCACGATGTAGCCGTCGGCGCCGACATCCAGGCCGCGCCGTCGGTCCTCGTCGCTTCCCCGCGAGGTGAGGATGATCACCGGCAACGAGGCGAGCGTGGGTTGTTTGCGGATCGCCTCGGTCAGCTCGAAGCCGTCCATCCTGGGCATCTGCACGTCGGTGAGGACCAGGTCCGGACGTTGGTGGGAGATCTCGACGAGGGCCTCCTCGCCGTTGACGGCGACCCGCACGTGATAGCCGGCGTTCTCGAAGATGGACCGTTGCAGCTCCCGGACGGTGAGCGCGTCGTCGACCACCAGGATCGAGGCGGCGCGCTGCGGGACGGCCTCGTCGTGGCCCCCTCCGCTGGCGGCCTCCTGCGAACGGTCGCCGCTCTCCTTGCGGCGGGCCCGCTCGATCAGACCCGCGGCCTCGAGCACGAGGAGGATGCTGCCATCGGGCTGGACGCCGGCCCCGGCCACCGCGGGCAGCTGGGGGATCAGCTCACCGAGGCCCTTGACGACGACGTCGCGCTGGTCGACGAGGTCGTCGACCCTGAAGGCGTGGCTCCGGGTGAGGCCGGCCAGGACCACCGCGGGGCCGCTGGTGCCGTTGCCGTTGCCGGTGCCGAGCACCGAGGCGAGGCTGCTGATCGGCACCGGGCGGCCATCCAGCATGGTCATGGCCCGCCCGCCCACCTGCGCCGAGGGCTGAGGCGGCAGCACCGCCCGGACCGAATGGAGCGGGATGGCGTAGGCCTGCCCACCCGCGTTGATCACCAGGCAGCGGAGCGTGGCCATGGTGATGGGCACGGCGATCCGGAACTCGGTGCCCATCCCGGGGTCGGAGCGGACCTCGATGCGCCCGCGCACGGCATTGAGACTGGCCCGGACCGCGTCGAGCCCCACCCCGCGGCCGCTGACGTCAGTGACCTTGGCGGCGGTGGTGAGCCCCGATCGGAAGATGAGGTAGAGGGCGGCCTCGTCGTCCATCTCCATGGCGGTGCGGTCGGTGCGACCGGCCGCCTCCCGGACCCGGGCGACGTCGATGCCCCGGCCGTCGTCGCTCACCGCGATGACCACCTCGGAGCCGAGCTGCATGGCGTGAAGGCGGATCGTCCCCTCGACGGGCTTGCCGTGGAGGCGGCGCTCGTCCGGGGACTCGACGCCGTGGTCGACGGCGTTGCGGACCAGATGGAGGAGGGGATCGGCGAGACGCTCCAGGACGCCGCGATCGATCTCGGCGTCCTCTCCCCGGGTCTCGAAACGCACCTCCTTGCCGGTCTCCCGGGCCAGGTCGCGCACCGCCCGGCGGAGCCGCGGGGCGAGCGACATGACCGGGATCATCCGGGCGTGGAGGGCCAGCTCCTGCAGCTCGTTGAGGGAGCGGACCAGGTCGCGGTACTCAGTGAGACCGGAGGGATCGCGCTCCAGGCGCTCCAGGAGGCGAAGGTCTTCGATGGGAATGACGGCGGCCAGGTCCTTCCCGCGGCGAGACACGATGGTCCGCTCGTTCCCATAGGCGGCGCGGTTTACGAGTTCGGGGAACTCATCCCGCGCTTTTGAGACATTGAGGCGTGTCATGGTGGTGTACCAATCGTACGGATTGTACGAATCGTACGGTTCAAGAACCAGTACCGGAGAGAAGCTGGGACTTTGCAAGGCCCGCATGCTGGCACTCGATGGCAGGTTGCGGGCGGACGCTAGGGTGGGGCGGCTCTCCAGAGCCGCGCAGGCGCTCCAGCGCCTGCTCTTTGGCCAGTTGCGCGCCGGGCCCTGGAGGGCCCGCGCGGCTCTGGAGAGCCGCCCCACATTGCACTTAAGTGGACGCGATTTGCCGCAGCACGTACGGCAGGATGCCACCCGAGCGGAAGTACTCCACCTCGCGCGGCGTGTCGATGCGAACCTTGGCGTCGAACGTCTTTACCGAACCATTCGCCGCGGTGACGCTGACCCTCGCGCGCTTCGACCCGCTTTCGATCGCTTCAGCGACGCCCGTAATCGAGTACGTCTCGAAGCCTGTCAAACCGAGTGACTGGCGAGTCGCGCCATCCAGGAATTCAAGCGGCAGGACGCCCATGCCCACCAGGTTCGAGCGATGGATGCGCTCGTAGCTCTCCGCGATGACCGCCTTCACACCGAGCAACGCAACGCCCTTCGCGGCCCAGTCGCGCGATGAACCCGAGCCGTACTCCTTGCCCGCGAT